>JBEPVA010000024.1:0-25765 GCA_041691295.1 Gemmatimonadota bacterium | reverse complement strand
GACAGGGTGCAGACTGCTCGCGACCAGCAGCGGGCGCTGGCCGAACAGCTCGCGGCCGCCGGGGCGCTCGCCGAGGAACGGCGGACGACCTGGGTCCGTGACCTGCAGGATGCCAAGTCCCGGCGCGAAAATCTGCTGGATCAGTACAAGGAGCTGAAGGAGCAGCACCAGCGGATCAAGGATGCCGGCGCCGTCGGTGTATGCCCCACGTGCGCCCGCCCGCTCGGTGAAGAGTTCGATTCGGTGCTGGGCCTGCTCGAACGACAGTTGCAGGAAGTGCTGTTCAACGGCCAGTATTTCAAGCAGCGGATCGACCAGCTTCAGGCCGAACCGGCTGATCTGACCTCGGCCCAGGACGAACGCGCCAGGCTCGAACGCTCCGCCCGCGAGGCCGCAGCCCAGACCGGCCGGCTGGAGGCCCAGGCCCAGCAGGCGCCGGGGCTGCAGGAAGAGGAGCGGAAGCTCCGCGCTCGGATCGCGGAGCTTGAGCCGACCGCCTCAGCCCAGGCGGGCCACTACGACCCGGCCCGGCACCGGGAAGTCCGGATGCTGGTCGATGAACTCGAGCCGATCGCGCTGCAGGCCGAGCGGCTGCGCGCCGCAGCGGAGCTGGGGGCCACACTCCTCAAAGACGCCGAGGCGGCGGAGCGTGATCTCTCGGTGCTCGAGTCTCAGGTCAAGAGCTACCAGGCGCTGCTGGCCGAGTTGGGGTACAGTGAGGCGTCGTTCATCGCCGCGCGCGAAGCGTTTCTGGCGGTCGAACGGGATCAGCGCACCGCGGAAATGGCACTGGCCCGGGCTGATATCGAACGGAAGAGCGCCGAGGAGACCGCCAAATCCGTGATCGCGCGGCGTGAAGAACGAGCGGAACGGGAACGGGCCATCGTGAGGGCGCAATCCGAATTGACGCTCAACGTGCAGCTCGACGAAGCGTTTCGGGATCTGCGGACCGACCTCAACACTCAGCTGCGCCCCGACCTGTCGGACCTGTCTTCCGCGTTCCTGGCTCGGCTCACCAACGGGCGCTATTTCATCGTCGACCTCGATGAGGATCATGTCCCGGTCATCGTCGATGACGGCGAGGCCAAGCGGGTGCTGTCGGGTGGCGAGGAGGATGTGCTCAACCTCGCGGTTCGGCTGGCCATCAGCCAGATGATCGCCGAGCGGGCCGGCCAGCCGCTGTCGCTGCTGGTGCTCGATGAGATTTTCGGTTCGCTTGATGAAGAACGCCGCACCTCGGTGGTCGATCTGCTCCGCAGCCTGGCCGATCAATTCCCCCAGGTCATTCTGATCACCCACGTGGAGTCGGTCAACGAGGGGTTCGACCGGATACTGCGCGTCGATGTCGAACCTAAGACCCGAATCGCGACGATCCACGAGGACACCACCCTGGAAATCGATGGCCTGGCTGCCTGAGCGCGAGATCTGGGGGCCGGAGCGCCCCGGTCTCAACGAGATCGAGCCGCTGAACCGGGTGTTCTCGGAATCATTCACCGACCGCTACCGCCGGGACGGGATGACCGGGGTGCGGGTGCCCTTCCTGCACACCGAGATCTGGCGCTACGCCATCGAGGATGCCGCCGACGGAGCGATGGTCTGGCGGGATTCCGAAGGCCGGATCGTGGCCTTCAACATGGCGCATCGCAGCGGCAGCGAGGGGTGGATGGGCCCGCTGGCGGTGCGGAGCGACTGGCAGGATCGCGGGGTCGGCAGCGAGATGCTGAAGTCGGGAATCGCGTGGCTCAAGGGGCTTGGGGTCCGAACTCTTGGTCTCGAAACCATGCCGAGGACTATCGAGAACATCGGATTCTACAGCCGGCTGGGTTTCGAGCCAGGAATGATGACCATCACCCTGAGCCGGGACTTGCCTTCGGCGCCGAAGGGCGGGCTGGAATACGAATCGCTGTCGGCCAATCCGGTCGAACGGACCGCGCAGCTGGAAGACTGCCGGCGGCTGGCCGATCGGCTCTCCCCGGGACTCGACTTCACCCGTGAATTCGTGCTGACCAGCGAGCTGCAGCTGGGCAACGCGGTGCTGTTCCGGCAGGGCAGCGGGCTGGCCAGCTTCGCGCTGTTTCACACCGCGCCGCTCGCCGCCGGGCGATCAGCCGAAGAGCTCCGGATTCTCAAGATCGCCGCCGCCGACGTCCAGTCATTCATCGGGGTGGTGGCCCTGGCGGAGTCCGCCGCCCAGCGGCTGCGGCTGCCGCGGATCTCGCTGCGCTGCCAGACCGCGTTCCGCCAGCATTACGCCGCGCTGGTCGAGCGCGGCTACCGGGTGCACTGGACCGATCTCAGGATGACGCTCAGGGATTTCGCCGAGCCAGTGTTGCCGCCGGAGGCGGTGGTGTGGTCGAATTGGGAGGTGTGACGGCGGATTGCAGCAGCAATCCGCCGAAAAGGCCGCATCCATGCGGCCCGGCGAATGGGGTTCGGGATGTCAGGCCGCATGGATGCGGCCAGTGCCTTGAGATCGGGATGTCAGGCCGCGGGCATGCGGCTCGCTCATCCGTGCCGCCATTTCGATGGATTTTGGATGATGTAGCGCCTGCCTGCAGCTAAGTGCCGTTCATCCCGGATGATCCGATCGTGAAATGCCCGGCGCCATACTCGGCCGCCGGGTCGGTTGCGCATTCTGTTGATGGCCCGCGTCGAAGCCGCCTTGAACAGGGCGACGATCAACCCCAGAGCCTGGGGTGAATTCCGAAGTCCCAGCAGGGCGTGCACATGATCCGGCATGATCACGAAGCCATCCAGTGTCACCCAGGGCGAATGAGCCGGAAGATCGACCCAGCTGTACGCCACCGCCTCACCCCAGCTGCTCAAGGTCGCGCGCCCGTTTTGGATACTCCCGAGCGACCTGGCTCTTTCATGCGTGCAGATCGTGACGAAGTAGTATCCGTCCGAGGCATAGTCCCAGCCTGGGCGCCTGAGACGTTTCCGCAGAAAGCATTGGGCTGTTGCTCGGGGACGGTGCATCCTCCAAGGCTATAGACCCTCCACGTGCCAGACATAGGCAATTCCATGCGAGAAGGGACCGTAAATTTGCGGTCCCAAGGCCCATCGACCGGGTAGCAGGGGTTGCCCCGGGCACCAGGCCGCCCTGAGCGCCCTGTCACCACTCACCCGGCTGACTCGGTAACCCGCTCGTAGAGTCCTGACTGCTTGTACCTCCGAATCACCCTGCCAGCAATCATCCGCACCAGCACCGCCAGCGGGACCGCCAGCAGGAACCCGATCAGCCCCAGCAACGCGCCGCCAATGGCCATGGCCAGCATGGTGGCCACAGGGTGCAGCCCGACCGACCCGCCCACGAATTTCGGTCCGGTGATATTCGCGTCGATGAAGTTGACCACCCCGAACACCAGCGCCACCCGCAGCAGCCCGCTGCCCGGGTCATCCATGGCCAGCGCCACCAGCAGCGCCGGCACCAGCGAAATCGCAAAGCCGATGAATGGGATCAGGTTGAATGCCCCCGCGATCAGCCCCAGCAGCAGCGCACTCGGAATGCCCAGCACCATCAGCCCGATGGTAGTAAGGCAGGCGCAGATCGTGGCCTCGATCATCTGGCCCCGGAGCCAGCGCCCGACGGCGTGGTCGTACTCGGTCAGAAAGGCATTGAGCCCCGGCCGGCGGGCCGGCGGGACCATCTCCTCGATCGAGCCGATCAGCGCCGCCCAGTCGTTGACCAGGTAGAACGCCACCACCGGTGTGATGACCAGGTACCCGATGAAGCCGAGCAGCGTCCCGACCTGGCCGAGCAGCGTCAGCCCCCACTGGCCCAGCCGGCTAAGGATTTCATCGGTGTGGGATTGCAGGAAGGTGCTGAGTGACTGAGCGTCAAGAGTGTCGAGCCTGGCCCGCTGAGCATCGGTGAGGAACGGCAGGTTGGCGACCTTGTCCCGGGCTCCCTGCAGCCAGGCCACCACATTCTCCGCCACCTTCGGCACCTTGCTGCCCAGCGCCAGCAGCTGCTCCCAGAGCTGCGGCCCGGCGATCGCCGCGATGACGACCAGCCCGATCATCGGAACGATCGCGACCATCAGGATGGCCAGCCCCCGGGGTACCCGGCGCTGCACCAGCCGCTCGACCACCGGGGCCATCAGGTAGGCCACGACCACCGCACTGACGAACGGTCCGAGAAATCCGCCGTACAGCTCCAGGAGCCAGTAGACGGTCAGCAGCGCGGCCCCAGTCATCAGCGCTGCCATGCCGGGCCGGCTGCGCACCGGCCAGAGCACGGCGAGCAGCAGTGGCAGGACCAGCGGCGGACTCAGGACCGCCCGCAGGGTGTACAGCAGGGCCACCATGACCAGGAGTCCGGCGCCCCAGGCCAGAAGCTCGAGCCGGTGCCGCCCCTCGTCCGTGATCACGCGGGGTTGTTCCGCAGCGCCCACCAGCGCACCAGCAGGGTGGCGCCAAAGCCGAGCAGCATGTGGGTGACCCCGACCCCGAGTGGGCGGATGAAGGTCAGGGTCGCCCAGAGGGCGATGGACAGCAGGGCCAGCAGCAGATCTCGCATGGGCGGTTCCCGGACGGTTGACGGTGTGGGTGGTGAATCCTATCTTGAATCGGCGGCAGTGGGGAGCCCACTTATTGAGCCAATATGTCCGGTGTGGGCCCACATGCTGTGATTGATGTCATGCCCCACAAGGGAAGACAGATGTCGTGGTGAGGGCGCCGAATTTTTCTCATCGGGCTTCAATACTTCCTCTCCGTTGTCGCCACTCTCAGCGCCGGCCTCTGGCCGGCGCTGTCTTTTCCCGGAACTTGTACGCCCTCGCCGGGGTCTTCATCTTCCGGTCCGTTACCGAACCCACGACGCGTGATTCCGGCCGGAACCGGGCCAGGGATTCATCTCCCGCCATCATGACTGGCGGCGGCCATACTTCGAGGAGCCATGCCGACACCCAAAGGTCCAGATCCAAAGGGCAATCCGCCCGGCCAACTGCTGCCCATTGCCCCGGCCGTGCGGGACATTCTCAAGGCCATCGGTGAGGACCCCGACCGCGAGGGCCTGCTGAAGACCCCCGCCCGGGTCGAGGCGGCCTACCGCTTCATGACGAAGGGCTACCAGCAGTCGGTCCGCGAGGTCGTCGGCGATGCGGTATTCGAAGCCGAGGCCCACCAGAACATGGTGCTGGTGCGAGACATCCAGTTCTATTCGCTGTGTGAACACCATATGCTGCCGTTCTTCGGAGTGGCCCACGTGGCCTACATCCCCGACGGCAAGATCCTAGGCCTCTCCAAGCTTCCCCGCATCGTCGACGTCTTCGCTCGGCGCCTGCAGGTCCAGGAACGGCTGACCGACCAGGTCGCCGATGCGGTGATGGAGGTCGTGAACCCCAGCGGAGTCGGGGTACTCATCGAGGCCGTCCATCTGTGTATGGCCATGCGGGGGGTCGAGAAGCAGCACTCCCGCACCGTGACCAGCGCCCAGCGCGGCATCTTCCGGAGTGACGAACGGACCCGGACCGAGTTCCTGCGGCTGGTGCATGCCCGGACATCGGTGGCGTGAGGCCGGGGAACGTCCCGGTGCGCATGGGAGATCCGCGGTGAGAGGTAACAGGGCAGACGCATTTCCTGAAGAATTCGTCCTGAGGCGCATCGTGACCCAGAATTGCAGCCGGAGTCGATACCTGATCGTCGGGTTGATCGCCTGTCTCCTCTGGCCGGTCTCCACGCTGCTGGGTCAGACTCTGCCCCCGCTGCCTGATACCACCGGCTTCGGGGTTCACGTTCTGGCCCTGGCCCGGGACGATGCCGGAACCCTCTGGGCCGGTACCTACGGCCGGGGAATTTTCCGGCTCAGGGCCGGCAGCAAAGTCTGGGAAAACTTTCACCATGACTCGACCAAGACGTCGCTGTCATGGGATTTTGTCCATGCCATCGCGTTCGGCCTTCGGGGGGAAATCTGGTATGGCACGGTCGGCAATGGCTGGGGATTGTCGATCGACCGCGGGGCCACCTGGAAGAACTGGACCCTGGCCGACCTGGGGCCGGAGTGGCAGTACGTGGCGCCGAATGGAATCCAGATCCGGATGGACACCGTCTTCGTGGCCACCGCCGACGGCATCCAGTACACCAATGATGACGGCGGGCACTGGAATGCCCTGATCGATACCGTCGGACCGCCAAGCAAGGGGCCGGCCGATTCGGCGTTTGCAGTCCTGAATACCGAATACATCCGTCGGTTCGGGCTCGACCGGCGTGGACTGGTGATCACCACCACCAAGGGCAACCAGCGACTGGTGCTGACCAGCGAAGGGTGGCTGGCTGCCGACATTCCGACCGCCGCCTTTGCGCCGCTCAACCGGGTGGTGATCAACGGGGTGGCCTTCAAGGGAACACCCTGCGGCATCCGTCCCGCAACCGACACCTTGCCCTGCTTCAACCGCGCCGCGCCGGCGTCCGACTCTGGCAAGCCGCCGCTGACCGACTGGTTCCGCCGGCCGATCGATCGGACCGACAATCCGTATATCGATCAGACGTATCGGTATGGTTCGACGATGGGCGGCAACTTCCAGCAGCACCAGGGAGTCGAGTTCAATAACGCCGACGGCACCCCGGTGCGGGCCATCGGCGCCGGAGAGGTGGTGTACGCCGGACCGGCCGAGGCGGGGGCGCTGACCGTGGCCATCCGGATGGACTCGGTGCTGACGACTCCGACCCAGCGGTTCTTCCTGTATTCGGTCTACTATCACAACAGCGTCCTCAAGGTCCAGGTTGGCGATCGAGTGGCGACCGGCCAGGTCATTTCCAGGGTCGGCCACACCGGACGCGCCACCAACGATCATCTCCATCTCGAGGTCCACGCCTCGCTGGACCAGGATGTGACCCAGATCGTCGATTCACTGCAGCGCTTCCCGATCCACACCACCAACCCCGAGCTCTGGCTCGATCCGCTGCCCGGTACCGGAACGCTGGCGGGCAGGGTGGTCGATGCCCGGGGCAATCCGGAGCCCCAGGCCAGGATCTACGGCTTGGTCAAGCCCGATCCGGCAGAGACTCCGTTCTCGTATATCGAGACCTACGGCGACAAGGCCCATCCCCACCCGCTCTACAACGAGAATTTTGCACTGGGAGACATTCCACCCGGCACCTATACCATCGGTGTCTCGATCGGTGGCAAGAAGGTCTGGCGCAAGGTGATCATCGAGGCGGGGAAGGTGACGTGGGTCGTGCTGCAGCCGTGAAAAAGTCTGGAGTCGAGAGACGAGAGCTTGAATCGTATCTCGACGGCTGTTGGTCCTATTGAGCGGAGCGACGAGCGATCTGCCCGGCATCGCTTGATACTCGCTGTGGGCACCCGTTTTGAAGGTTCGGACTCTCGACTCTCGACTCTCATGTTCATCGAACTCACCGACCACCTCCGCTGCCCGGCCGATCACGACGAGGCCTTTCTTGTCCTGATGCCGATCGATCTGGCCGACCGCCAGGTGCGCTCCGGCCACCTCGGCTGCCCGGTCTGCGAACGGACCTTTCCGATCAATGATGGAGTGGCGGTATTTGGCAACATGGGTGGCCAGGGTGGCAGGGGGGCAGAGGGCACCGCACATGATGCGGGTCCGGAGGCCATCGCGGCGTTCCTGGGACTCGAGGGACCGGGTGGGTACGTCCTGCTGGTGGGCAATGCAGGGGCGCAGGCACCGGCGCTCTCGAAGCTGATCCCAGGTGTTCACTTCGCGGTGCTCAACGGACCGCTCGATTTGGTCGATTCGATCTCGGTTAGCCGCCTGGTGGCGCCATCGGTTCCGCTCAAGACCCGCTCGATGCGCGGCGTCGTACTCGGCGCTGACGCCCCACAGCTCGGCTGGCGGTCCGAAGCCGCCCGGGTGGTCCTGCCGGGGCTCAGGGTGGTAGGGCAGGGAACCCCGCCTGACCTGCCGGAACTGGAACTGCTAGCCAGTGCGCAAGGCTGGTGGGTGGCGAGGCGGGAGACAGGAAACAGAAGACAGGCAGCCCTTAACTGAATATTGCCAATAGGTTTGAATGATGATCAGGTCAGGGTGGTGGGCCGGTCCGCTCTCCTGTCTCCCGTCTCCGGCAGTTTGGTTCTTGCGCAAACACACCCCCTCCATTACTATCCCGTTCAGGAAATGACATAGCCGAAAGGCCCCGGGGATTCGAATGCGGACCGGGTGACTAAGCCGCCAAGATACCTCTCCCGACCACTGCTCTGCATGGTCGGGCGTTGTGTTTTTGGGAGCTTCGTCTCTGCGGCAGGTTCGGAATTGAGTCGAGAGACAAGAGCCGAGAGTCAAAGCCCCACCTGCTACGGAACTCGCTTCTCCCCTCTTCCCTCTCCATTCTCCGGTTCGCTGATCCCCGTTCGCTGTTCCCGCTATACGGCCTCACCGCCCCGGCGCATGCGCCACGATCCGCCAGCCGCTTGTCTCCCGCTTCATCAGGAAGACTTCCGTGCCTGAGAATGCGGCTCCAGGCGCGTAGACCTGGCCGCCTGAATAATGAACCGCGACCCGGGCCTGATCTGCCGCCAACCCATCGATGGTCGACAGCCTGAGCCCACCGCCCATTTTGTCCAGACAGGAGGGGACGGTACCGGAAAAACAGTAGTGGGTTGAGCCGAGTTGCTGGACGAGGCGGCGGGCCAGCGCCGGGTCGAGCGGGGTGGCCGAGTCGGCGGATGAGACCGGCAGGAGTTGTTCGTCGATGCGGCGGGTGTCGCTTCCGGCCGGCCGGTAGAACTGCAGTACCCGGAGGTAGATCGCCTCCTGATCGGCAGGGGCAAGGGTGACAGCTCCGGTCGCTGGGGCAAATGGCAGGCGGCTATAATCGCTGGGAACCGGACCTTCGGCCGAGCGGCTGTAGCAGCCGGTGAGCAGCAGGAACAGGATCGCGTTCCGGCCCGGATGAAGTGGGATTCGGGGATGGTCAATCATGGGGTCACTCCTGGATGCGCTGTTCTGAATTCCGCTGGCGATCGCCGATCTATTGTGGACGTCGCCACCGAAATCATGAGCACCACCCAGGATGACAGGCGCAAGCCGCAGTCACTCGCGACTACAGACTGACGGATGTAGGCTGGCGGCTTGTAGCTTAAGACTATTCACCCGCCCGCCGGAGCGCCGACCTGACCCGGGCCAGGAACCGGGCCGGGTCCAGTGGCTTCTTGATGAAGTCATCCGCACCGTCTTCCATGAGCTGGGCTTCAGCACCCTCGTCGGCGGATCCCGTGAGGACCAGCACCGGAAGACTCGCGGTCGCCACCGACGAGCGAATCCTGGCCAGGACCTGGCGGCCGTCCATCAGCGGCATGTCGACGTCGAGCACGACCAGCGCGAAGCCGGCCCCGTTTCCCAGAACGGCCAATCCCGCTGCACCGTCGCCCGCCTCCGAGACCTTGAAGCCACCCTTTTCGAGCACACCTCGGGCAATCGAGCGATTGACCGGGTCGTCGTCCACCAGGAGCAGGTGCGGTGCCTGCTTTTCCGGTTCACCATCATCGGCTCCCGCATCACCCAGTACCCTGGCGATTTCCTGGAGCGTCGTCTGTCCGAGCCGGACTCGTTCGAGGGCAGTTTCCCTCAGCGATCGGAATCCGCCGGTGTCCGTCGCCTTCTGCAGCGCGGCCGAGCTGGCACCGACCGAGATCTGCTCTTCGAGCTTGGGGTTGGTGATCAGGACCTCGAGGATCGGCAGCCGCCCCTTGAAACCGGAGTTGCTGCAGGCCTCGCAGCCGACGGTCCGAACCAGCGGCGCCACTCCGTATCGGGCCGCCAGCTTGGTCTCGTCGGGCGTCAGAGGGCCGTTGATCGGCACCGCGCATTTAGGGCAGGCCCGCCGGGCCAGCCGCTGGGCCACCGATCCGCGCAGCGTGGCCGCGATCTTGGACTTGTCGATGCCGAGATCGATGAACCGGGCAATCGCCCCGACGGCATCGTTGGCATGCAGCGTCGACACCACCAGGTGACCGGTCAGACTGGCCTGGACCGCGACTTCAGCGGTTTCACGGTCCCTGATTTCACCGACGAAGACCACATCGGGGTCCTGCCGGAGGATCGATCGCAGCGCCGCGGCAAAGGTCAGGTCGCGCTTGACCTCGACCTGGATCTGGGTGAGCCCCGGCAATTCGTATTCGACGGGATCCTCGACTGTCATGATGTTGACTTCGCCGGTGGCCAGTTCCCGGAGGGCGGCGTACAGCAGCGTGGTCTTGCCGGAACCGGTGGGACCGGTGACCACCACGATTCCCTCGCGATAACCGAACAGCCGCCGGATCCGGGTCAGTTCTTCCGGCAGAATACCCAGGGCCTCGAGCTGCTTCGCATTGCGGGGATCGAGCAGCCGGATCACGGCCTTTTCGGCATCCCGGGTCGGGACGGTGGAAATGCGGAGGTCGAGGGTGGCCCCCTCGACCTGAAGCCGGGCGCGGCCGTCTTGCGGTCTCAACCGGTCAGCGATGTCGAGCTTGCCCATGATCTTGATCCGGGGCACCACCCGGCTCATGACGCTCGATGGCACCTTCATGATGGTGCGCATGACCCCGTCGACCCGGAACCGGACGGTCCCTCCGTCGGCGCTGGGTTCGAGGTGGATGTCGCTGGCGCCGGTCCGCACCGCTTCATGCAGGATCAGGTTGGTCAGCTTGACCACTGGCGTGGCGTCAATTTCGGCGGTTGATACCGTTTCGGGCGTTTCGTCCTCGAGCAGTACCACCTGGTCGGCCATATCCATGCCGACCTTGCCGACCAGCCGTTCGACCAGCCGGTCGGGCGAATACAGTATGTCGACGCTTTTGAGGATGGCGGACGGCGGGGCGATCTCCATGACGGGCTGGCGGCCGGAAGCAAATCCGATGGCCTGCTCCAGATCGAGGTCAGTGGGATCCGAGGTTGCCACGAAGATCTGCCGGTCGGTGGCCCGGAGCGGCATCACATTATGCTTGCGGGCCAGCTTTTCGGGAAGCAGGGACGTGACGGTAGGCGCAATCGTCTCGAGGTCGGCCAGGTTGAGCTTGAACTGGATGGCCACCTTCCGGGCCAGCGCTTCATCCGAGAGCCCGGCTGCCTTGGCCACGGCGGCCCACATTTCGGCCAGCGGTTTGCCAGGACCGGGCAGCTCCTCGGCACCATTCGGCTGGACCAGCTCGGCCAGCCAATGCAATCGGGTGGCAACTTCAGGCATTGTTCATCTCCCGCCTCTCTGCACGATCAGATACGCCAGCACCTTCCTGGCCTCCGGCTGCACCCGCTCGAAAGCGGCGCACGCCTGGTCAATCATTCCGGCTTTCCCGGCCAGTTCCATCTCCAGCAATCCTTCCGCCAGTCTTCCGGCGCCGATGGCCCCGGCCGGGCTCCGGAAGGCGTGGGCCGATCGCGCCATGGCCGCGCCATCCCGAGACTCGGCCGCCGTGGTCAGCGCTTCGAGCCGTTCGCTGCCGCTTTCCACGAACAGGTCCAGAATCCGGTCGGCAGAATCCTCGATCCCGGCTTCCTTCATGGAGCGGCGGAATTCCACCAGGTCCACCGCCGGCGGTTCGTCACTCGCGGTCGGTTGATGCCTGGATTCGCCAGGCGCGCTTGCTACCGGGCCCTCGGAGCCTGCCGGTGCCGGCGCCAGCTCCGCGGTTTCGACGGCCGAGAACAGCTCCTGGGGCCGGAACGGCTTGGGGACGTAGCCGTTCATGCCCTGGGCAAGACAGCGTTCCCGCTCTCCGGTCAGGGCGTGGGCGGTCAGCGCGATGATCGGAAGGGTGTCCATGCCGGGCAGCTTGCGGATTTCTCGGGTGGCGGCAAACCCGTCGAGCTCGGGCATCTGGATATCCATGAGGATTAGGTCGAACGGCCCCTTGGTCTCGACCGCCTGCACCGCTTCCCGCCCGTTATTCACCACCGTCACGAGATGGCCCCGCTTGCGGAGCATGGTGGCGGCCACTTCCTGATTGACCGGATTGTCTTCAGCCAGCAGCAGGCGGAGCCGGGGCCGCGACTCGGCGATGGTGTGTCGGGTGATCAATCCGCCGACCGGCACCTTCCCGGAAATCCCCAGTACCACGCCGGTGGCCTCGAGCAGATCGCTCCGGGACAGCGGTTTCATCAGGTAGGCCTCGATCCCCACATTCCGGCAGCGCTGGGTATCTCCCCGTTGCCCAGCGGAGGTCAGCATCAACAGGCGGACACTGGAGGCCAGCGATGAATCGGCCCGGATGTCCGCCGCCAGTGCAAAGCCGTCACGGTCAGGCATCTGGGAATCGATGATGGCCAGTCCGCAGGGCCGGCCTTGGCCGGCCGCCTGCTGCAGCGCCGTCAGGCCAGCCGCGGCCGAGTCGGCCTCGTCCACCGTGGCGCCGGCGATGGTGAGCACCTCGCGCACGATCCGGCGATTGGTCTCGTTGTCGTCGACCACCAGGATGTGCTGACCGTTGAGCGAGGCGCTGGGCGGTACCACCGTACCCCCCAAGTCCACCGGTGTCGGTATCCCAAAGCTGAACTCGCTTCCCCGGCCAGGCTGGCTGGTGACCGACAGCTCGCCACCCATCAGGCCGACCAGCCGGCGGGAGATGGCGAGCCCGAGCCCGGTGCCGCCGTACTTCCGGGTCATCGAGGCATCGGCCTGGGTAAACTTGTCGAAAATGGTGGCCAGCTTATCCGGCGCGATGCCGATGCCGGTGTCCCGGACGGTGAACTGGAGCCGGCACTCGTCACCGCCGGTCGATTCCCGCTTCACCGACACGACCACCTCGCCCCGCTCGGTGAACTTGAGACCGTTGCCGACCAGGTTGCTCAGCACCTGGCGGAGTCGGGTCGGGTCGCCCACCACCATTGACGGGACGTCGGACGCCACGTCGGACAGCAGTTCAATAGGCCGGTCGCCCGTCCGGACCGCCAGCAGGCCGACGGTGGACTCGAGCAGGTAGCGGGGGTCGAACGGGATCGCCTCGAGGGTCAGGTGCTCGGCCTCGATCTTGGACAGATCGAGAATGTCGTTGAGCAGGGTGAGCAGCGTCTCGCCGGCGGACTGGACCAGCCGGAGCGAGCGGCGCTGCTCCGGATTGAGGTCGGTGTCGAGCACCAGTTCGGTGAGCCCCAGCACCGCGTTCATCGGGGTGCGGATCTCATGGCTCATGTTGGCCAGAAACTCGGATCGGGATCGGGCCGAACGCTCGGCCATGTCACGGCCTTCGCGCAGCGACGTCTCGGCCAGTTTGAGGTCAGTGATATCGAGCCAGGCGCCGAACACCTCGTGTGGGCGGCCTTCGGCATCGTGCATCAGGCGGGCCTCGTCCCGCAACCAGCGATACTCACCAGTGGCAAACTTGAATCGATATTCGATGGTGATCTGGCCGTCGGTGGTCAGCACCTTGAGCTCCGATACGACCCGTTCCCGGTCCTCCGGGTGGACCCGGTCGTACCACCAGGAAGGATCGAGCGCCTCGGCCGTGTCATAGCCGGTGATCCGGTGCAGGTTTTCGCTGACCCAGCTCGGCACGTACCGCTGGCCCTCCACCCGGGTGGCATAGATCACCGCGGTGCTCGAGTGGATGACCTGTTCCAGGCGTTCCTGGGCCGCCTGCACCAGCGCTTCGGCGCGGCGGCTCTCGGTCACGTCGGTGTACACCAGGAGGAGGCGGCCCTCGTCATCGCCGCCCACCCGCTCGATGGAAATCTGGACCCGGACCACGCTGCCGTCCTTGCGGATCCGCTCAGTTTCGGTGACCACCGAATCGCCGTGGCGGACCCGGTCCTGATTACGCCGCGCCTCCTCACGCTGCTCACGCGGCACGATCTTGTCGATCAGCGACCGGCCCATCATCTCGTCAATGCTATAGCCGAACAAGGTTTCGAAGGCGGCATTGGCACCGAGGCAGATGCCGACTACATCAACCACGGCGATGGCATTGGGCACGCTGGCGAACAGGGCATCCAGGAACAGATGCCCCCGTTCTCCTTCCGTCCGGGTGCGGCGGATCATGGCCGCTGCCCGCAGTCGTTCCACCAGCACATGGTAGGTCCGGCGGTGCAGGTGCAGGGTGAATGCGCCGAACAGGAGGATCAGGCTGATTGACGCCAGGTGAAACCGGTCGTGGCCGAGCCACAGCACCGCCACGGCCGGCGGCAGCAGCAGGCTCGGGGCAAACAGCCGGAATGAAACCAGGTCGGCGGTCAAAGTGCCGGTGGCTCCCGCCACCAGGCCGCAGGTAACCAGGAGCAGCAGGGCGATGTCTTGCGGGGCGAGCTGGGGAATGATCGCGGCGGCGCCGAGGCCCCAGATCAGGGCAATGGCGGTACTCGTCAGTCGCAGGACCCGCAGCTGCCGCTCGGGCTCGCGACCGGCCCGGATCATGTACCAGAGCGCCAGCCGAACCAGGCATGCCGCCGCAATGAGGAGGGCCCAGGTCGCGACGCGGGTATGCGGGGTCACGCTCCACAGTAGCGCGACCATCACGCCCGCCACGCCCAGGTGACCGGCCGCCGCCAGCGGCTGCTGGGTGATTAGCTGGGCCGCCAGCTCGCGGGTCAGCCCCACTTCGAGGGAATTGGGAGTGTGACCCTGACTGTCCCCCGACGGCATCGATCGATCATCGGATGCGAGGCTGGCCGTGATCGGCCCGGGTGCGGAATGCTTCGGTATCATCTGCGGCAAATGCGGCGTCCTTGCCATTGAATCAAGATGCGGCGTTCTGAGGGTGCGAGCGGCGATCGCCCTCAGGAATGGAAGTCCCGCTGAGGGAAGGTATGTGGATGATCCTGCAATCAGTGGGATTGGTGCTGACTCGAGTCTGCGGGGAGCTAGTCCCAGGGATGAGAGGGAGCTACGACTCGGCTACCGGAAAGTCGACGGCGGTTCCGGCACCGGGCCAATGATCGCCGGGCCGGGGCAGTTGCCAAGGGGAAGATCGCTCAGCGCCCCATGCTCATCCTTGTCGCGGGGCAATCGCCGTCCTTCGAGTCCGCAGACGCGGCAGCGAAAGTGGGCGGGAATCGTGGCGGGGCCGATTGCGGAAGTACCGGGACGACCAGGAAGAACGAGCGGCCAGGTCTGTTCCCATTGATGGAAGGCAGGCGGTTGCATCGCTCGATGTCGGACAGGGTGATACAGGAGTGATCGGTCAACCAGCCACGAATTTCACCGTCACCCCTTTGCTCTGTCAATATTTTCCGTGCGGCGGTCAAATATCACGGAGCTGGAGACGCTCCCTCCGATAGCACCGCGGTGGTCAGCGGAAAGAGTTTGATACTGTTGGACAGTTTGGCAAGGAAGACCCGGATCCTCCGCTTGAGGGCGGCCTGATCCTTCCAGCAGCCCCATCCCTGGGCCAGCTTCTCATACCTGATCCGGTGGCTGCTGATGTGTGCGGTCAGGATATCGGCGGCCAGGAATCGCTGTTTTTCGTAGGCCGTCAGCTTGACACCGAGCTCCACACCACTGGGTAGCAGTTGGCGCACCAGGACCGCGGAGGGTAATGGGTCGCGGCCCTTGGCAATTAGTTCCTTCCGCCCGTTTTGGAAGAACTCGAGCAGGTCCCGATAGTAGAAACAGAAGGTGGTCCGCATCGCGCCTCCGACGACCGGTGGATAGGCCATCGTGGGGTGCTGGATTTCCTGGCCCAGAAGCAACGCCTGGGCCATTTCACGGTCGAGGTGGCGAATCATGCTGGGGCGAATGCGCATTCAGGCCTCGAGGCGAAGAGCGAAAGGCGAAAGGCGAAAGGGGAAAGGGGAAAGGGGAAAGGGGAACAGCGAACAGGGTGTTCGACCATCTCGAAACTCAATCCTCAACTTCGATTTTTACCCGGAACCCGGAACGCCAATCGCCTGCAGGCTTCAGCCCTTCAGCGATACCGCCGCCGCGGACTCCTTCACCAGCCGCTCAAGGACCGCCAGATCGATATCGGCCATCCGGGTAATGTACAGGCAGCCTCCCCCGGTCTTGTGACGCCCCAGCTTCTTGAGCAGCCCATCGGCGGCCTTCAGGCCGCGCAATTTGAGGTACAGGGTAAAGGCGGCCGCCCGCGGGGAAAAGGCCACGATCGGCCAGTCCATGGTCTTGCCGCCTGCGGCGGAAATCTCCCGCCGTCCAAAACCGACAATCGCAGTGCCCCACATCTCGGCCTTGAGGCCAGTGGCCTTCTTCATCAGGGCCGCGATCGCCTTGCCATCCTTGCGACGGCTCTCATCGGGTATGCCCTGCAGGAAAGCGGTCACACTGGCGCCAGTGGGGCGGGTCTTGGGCTCGGCCATTGACGCATACCTCGAGGACGGTGAAGTGCAGGCGGGGAACAGTGACCAGCGACCAGCGACCAGCGAACAGGGCGTTCGACCTTCTCGAAGCTCGATCACCCTCGAAACTCAATCCTCAACTTCGGTCTCTACCCGGAACCCGGAACCTGGAACCGCCGAACCGTGAACCGACCGGAACGCCCTGGACTCGGGGTCACGGAGCGCCCGGATCCGCCAGCGATGCAAGGTCCTCCTGGTCCACGAACACCAGTGACTCCGAATTGACGCAGAAACGCAGCCGGGTGGGCGCCGGACCATCCGGAAAGACATGACCCAGATGACAGTCACAGCGGGCGCACAGCACTTCGCTCCGCCGCATCCCGTGGCTGCTGTCCTCGTGGGTCACCACATTGTCGGCCGCAATCGGCTGAAAGAAACTGGGCCAGCCGGTGCCGGATTCGAACTTGTGGGCCGACGTGAACAGCGGCAGGGCACAGCAGACGCAGGCGTAGACCCCCTCGAGCTTGTTGTCGAGCAGGGTACCGCAGAACGGCCGCTCCGTTCCCTTGTTCCGGGCAATCAGGTACTGCTCCGCGCTGAGCTGGGCCCGCCACTCGGGGTCGGACTTGACCACCCGTGACGCTTCTATCGGTCCGACCAGCCGGCCCTGCTTGTCAATGAGATGAAGTTTCATGTATCAACCATAAATAAGGAACAGCGCAAGACGAACGGAGAACAGGAGATCCCGCGCTGCGCTCGAGACAGGCCCGGAACCCGGAACCCCGAGCCCTTGTGCGATCTCTCGGTACGCTCGGGACGAACCGTGAACCGTGAACCGTGAACCAGGTGTCCAGCCTACCTCGCGACATCGTATTCCGCCGGAATCGGATTGTCCTCCCGCTCCGAATCCCAGTAGATCTGCAGCACCCACCAGCGCTGGCCGTCCCAGAACAGCTGGATCGAATTGATCCCGCGCGAAAAGGGGGTCGTTTCTCCCTTGTGATAGCTGGCGTAGGTGCTGAACACGTGGGCGATGCTGCCGAATCGCTCGATTCGGTGGCTGATTTCCTTTTCGACGAAGCCGCTGCTCACCAGGAAAGAGTCGGCCCGCTGGCGATAGTCGAGCGGGGTGAGGATCCGCAGCGTGCAGGGCAACTGGTTGGTGCACCGGGTCGGGATGAGCCGGGCCTCCGGACGCATCAGCGAGAGGAACCGGTCCCACTGCCTGGGCTGGCCGACCGGTCCGCTGATCACCGAGTAGAGGGCGGGGATGAGGCTGTCGATCGTCGCCACATCGGCCGGCCGGAACGTTGGCGTCGATTGCCCGGCCAGTAGGGAGGCGACCAAGCTCAGTCCGAATGCCAGTCGGAGAGTCCGATAGTTCATAGTGGGGTGCCGTTTGGGTTGATGGGGCGCCGCTGGAAAACTAGCGCGGTCCGGGTTCATCCGCGTTCGGTTGCGGTCCGTGTCATTCCGCGGCTGGGAGTTCGAGGCTCTCATTTTCAGCCGCACTACAGGATGAAGGGAATGATCGCCTTGACGTGAGACCGGTAGTCTTCGTAGGCCGGACCGAAGGTGGCGGTCATGAGCTGCTCTTCATGTCTGAGCTTGATCACCAGGGCGATCGCGACGAGGACAAACCCCAGCAGGTAGTTGACGGTGCCCCTGGCCAGCGTCCCGCCCAGTATTGCAAGCAGGAGCCCGGTGTAGATCGGGTGGCGCGCCAGGGCGTAGGGGCCGCGCCGCACCAGGACGTGATCTTCCTTGAGGGTTATCCATCCGCTCCACATCTTGCCCAGGGCCACCCGGGCCCAGACCGCGAACAGCAATCCAGCCAGCGTCATGCCGAGTCCGAGCCACGGAATCCATGGCAGGCGGGGAATGATGGTCCGGCCGAGCCATTGGTCGGCGGACGGATTGAAGAAGAAAAGCGCTCCCCCCAGCAGTATCGGGATCCGGTGCATCAGCTGGGGCAGGCCGCGCTGGCGGTTCCTGGTGGTGGCGGCCCACGGCGCCGCCAGGAGCCAGATCAGCCCCCACGTAACCCAGAGCACCAGGAAGGCCATCGGAAGGAAATTCAGGTGTATACTCCAGGGGTGAATGGATTGCGAATGCTCCGCGCGCGCCGCTTGATCGGCGACTCCTCGGAATCCCTGTTGCACCAATGAATTCGAGCTGCGACGCGGAGCGAGACCGAGGACAACGGCGGAATCGCAACGACTCCGAACCATGGCGGCCCTGGAGTGAGCATTGGCCCGCCAGTCGGCCCACGGACTTCCAAGCTTCAATCTGAAGCGGGGAGAAGTCAGACCCAGGGATCCATGAACAGGACCCTCGACCCTCGAGTCTCGTCTTTCGTCTCTATCGCGACGCCTTCATCGCCTGGGCCGCCTTGGGCTGCGACTCTTCACGCACCATCCGCTCGACCCAGCGCGCCAGCGCGGGATGCGGCAGCAGCGCGGCGTCGCCATACACTATCGGCAATCCGGCCAGGTCCGCTGGCACAGTGGTCCGGGATATCGACCCGTTGGCCACCAGGATAGGAATCACGACAACTGGATGGCCCGTGGCCCTCGCCTCGAGCGTGATCGTGTTTCTGATCTCGAGCACCGCCTCGGCCCTGACCGCCGCGGGCGC
This sequence comes from Gemmatimonadota bacterium, assembly GCA_041691295.1. Classification (GTDB taxonomy): domain Bacteria; phylum Gemmatimonadota; class Gemmatimonadetes; order Gemmatimonadales; family GWC2-71-9; genus DATEHG01. The sequence goes on along the minus strand of JBEPVA010000024.1, from coordinate 6,944 downwards.
ATCGTCATGAAGCAAGCCAATCTGCACGTCCGTGAATCCTCCTGAAGCCTTCACCGATTCGGCGATGCGGCGCAGGTTGTCCATCCACGCCGCATTGTCCTCGGATGAATTGGGGCCGTGTCCGACCAGCATCACTGCCTGTTCGCTCGGCGCGCTGGCGAGGGTCCGGGCCCGGTCGGCCAGTACCTGGGCCAGCTCTGGCGCATCATCGAGCGCAGTGGTCGCAACGATATTGGTCCCGGGTGGCGCCTGTTCGATGGCCGACATCATCAGGTGGTGGCGCATTTCGTCATCGAGCGTATCGGTGGCCCGGACCAGGTAACGCACCTGTTCGTAGTGCCCGCTATGACTCGAGACCAGGATCGGTACCACCACCACTCGGCTCGCTCCAGCGGCGATGACTTGGCGGACTGCATCCTGGAAGCGGTGGGTCCTGGCGTCAGGCCCCATGAGGAAGGAGACTACGACCGGTCCGCCGGTGTGGACCTGCTTAGCCAGCGCCGTCACCGCCGAGTTCCATCCGCTATCGGCGCCGTGGGCGACGAGGATCGTTCCGATTGATTGCCTGGCTTGATCGGCTGCCGTGGCGGCCGGCAAAAACAGTGAACAGAGCAGCAGGGCCGGGATGGGGGAGCGAGGGCGCATGATCGATTCGCATGATGGGAATGGTTATCAACTAGTCTTAGAGAAATGATAGTAAAAAGGTCGGGTATGCGAGTCAAGCGGCGGGTCAGCTTCGACCTTCGAGCTACTGCCCCGGGATCTCCACCGACTCCCAGATCCGCCGCATCAGGGCAGTGTATTTCTCCTCCTGCGCCTGCGGCGCCGCCAGCGTCAAGGTGAAGACCGCATCTCGATCGGGATATGTCACGATCCAGACAGTCACAAAGCCAGCCGGTCCGGTGCGAACCAGTCGGGTAATCGCAATGGTGCGACCAGAGACATGGTCCGTCAGCGGTGGATCGCAGGACATCACTCGAAGCCCCATGCGCGCCGCCACGTCGGGCATTGAACTGCACATGATCGCCAGCGAAGTCGCGATCTGCGCATCGGACTGGCCATCGAGATACCCTGGAACGGCTCCAGGGACGGCAACGGCGTTCAAGTTGGCCGAGGGGTCGGCCCCGTTGGCTGAAGTGACGTGGAGCAGGATGATCGGCTTGCCACTCCTGAGGCCAGCGCGCAGCAGCGTATCGGTGCTGTGGCTCAGAAGGGTGTCGACCAGGGTATCGACCCTTGCCTTGAGTGAATCGCTGAGCGGGCGCCATGCAGGAGGCAGTGCCACGGAGAGTCCGCCCATCAGCGTTTGCCGCACCAGGCTGTCCGGCACGGCCTGAGCCCCGAGGGAACGGGCGAGTACCAGGACCAAGAACCCGGTTCGAATGAGATTGGGGCGCATCGGTCTCAATTGGATGGAGGTTCCTGAATGTTGGCGTCAATCGGTTCTGCCGTCCACTCGAACGGCGCTTGTCCCGTCGCCGTGTTCCTGCCTCTTTGGTACGTGCCTTGTTTCCGGCCCCTACCATCAATGGTAGATCTAACTCTCCAGATGCGGGTGCAGTAATATCTTGGCGCGCCGAGCGCTCCGGTCGGCGGTATCTCCGCCTGAGAGCCAATTCGATGACCTCGCTTCAACTCTTCCAGTCACGGTTGCGCCAGTTCGGCTCTGTCCTGGCCCTCGGCGTTGTTGTGTCGTGCAGTAACGACGGTTCGGGCGAGCCCAATGCTGACGGGATTGTAAGAATCGTCGTCGACAACCATCTCGTGACCATCAATCGATACCTCCAGGCGCGGGTTCCGGTGGGTCTGTACGGCCCTGACAACCTGCAGGTGCAGCGATTGACTGGCATTCGCCTCGCCTCTCTCGATCCCGGTCTGGTGAGCCCGGTCGGAATAGACGTCGACGTAGATCAGACCTGGATCCATCTGGTGGCTTTCGGGCGTACAGGGCGCACCACCATCACCATATCCGATGGTGATCTCCGGGCAAGCTTCGAGGTCACCGTCACCCAGATTCCGGCCGGCATACGGGTCACCCCCGGGTTCGTGACGATGGCGCCCGGAACAACCCAGCAGCTTGCCGCGGCCGTGATCGACCAGCACGGCGATTCCGTGGCCAGCGCCCCGTTCAGCTTCCGATCCAATGCGGCCGGAGTATTTGCCGTTTCGAGCGCCGGCACCATCTCGGCGCATGGTTCTCCCGGTTCGGGCACCTTGACGATCAGTCGGGGGGATCTGTCCACGCTGGTGGGCGTTTTTGTCGGCACCCCGGTGCCCATGACCGTGGCACAGACGACCACGCTTCCGAACCAGGGCTATGGAGTTGCGGTGGCCGCCAGTGGCAGGCTAGTGGTCACCGGTGGAGATGTGCCTGTCGTCGGGTTCGGCGCGTTACCCGAATTCGCTCTGTCGCCAGACGACACGTTGCCGACGCTGGCATACGGCGTGGTCATCAACCGGGCCGGTAGCCTGGCGTATGTCGCGGCGGGTTCCGATGTTCGTGTGATCGAGATGGTCACTCACGCGGTGGTCGACACCATTCCTACCTATGGCGGCGGGCTCAAGCTCGCGGTGGCGCTTTCCGCGGATGAGCGGCGGCTGTATGTGGGAACGACCACAGGACTGGCGGCGCTGGATCGCGCCACCGGAACTGCTGCCGGCTTTCTGACTTTGACCGCGCCGATTTATTCCATCGCACTGGATCCGCTCAGTGGCAAGCTGTATGCGACCCTGGCCGGCGGGGGCGTCGCAGAAGCTTTGTTTGGCGATGTACCCACTGCCCTTCGGCTGTTTTCGGTCGGCCCCCGGCCTCATGCGGTGACGGTATCGGGTGACGGGTCCGAACTTTATGTTGTCAGTGGTGATTCCCTGCAGGTCTGGAGCCTCGCCACCGGCAATCGGAGCCAGAGTGTCTGGCTGGGTGGAGAGGGATTTGGGGTCGCGGTTGGAGGTGAGCGCATTGCGGTGACGGTGAGCGGCGGTGTCGTCAAGTTGTTCGACCGCCGATCCAGGGTTCCGGTCGATGCGATTACGGTCGGTGGCAATGCGAGGGGCGTGGCCTGGAATTCCGATGCCACCACGCTGATCGTCGCCAACGGCGGGGGATGGGTGGACTTCATTCAATAAGAACAGGAGACGGGAGACAGAGGACCGGAGACGGGAACCGCCCTACTGACTGGCATCGGGGCGTCGGTCATTGACTGAGTCCATGGGCGGGGGTGGGACGTGCGGTGTTTCTCCCGTCTCCTGTCTCCTATCTTCTATTTTCCGAAGCTCACCTCGACCGCGTATCCCTCCCCCGCAAACAGTCCCATCACCACCTTCCGCGCGCCGTCCTCGGCATGCTGTAGCACGGCCAGTTCGCGAGCGGTGGTCGTGAGCTGCTCCCGGGCCATCAGGTAGATGCTGTCTCGGTCGGCCGGGTGAAACGGGTTCCACAGCCCCCGGGTCTCGTCGTAGGTCTCCATCTGCAGGATCTCGATCCCGATCAGCCGCGCGTGGGGCAGGGTAGCGCTGACCCGCTTTTGCGCCTCATCGATGGTAACCGGGGGCGCATGAGACAGGTCGATCCCGACCAGCGCCTTGCCGGTCACCACTACCAGGGAAGTCTTGGTCGAGCCGAGAAAGGTGTTCTTGTAGCTGAGGACATCGCGCAGCATTGCTTCCGTAGTCACCAGCTTGGCTACGCTCTGGAGCCGGTCGACCACGACCGACTGGGTAACCTGAGTGCTGCCGCCGCCGAGCGTCCGGGCCCAGCGAAACAGGCTGAATCCCTCAGCCGTTCCCAATCCGATCAGCAGGCCCAGCCCGATGAGCCAGGGTCCGCGAGGCAACCGGCGGGCTGACTCAGCCATGGGATCTGGCCCTGACCTGGCGATGAGTCTGCACCACCAGCAGGATGAGCACGATGGCCACCAGATTGATCCCGACCCAGCTGACCTCGGGATCGCTGTCCAGCGCAAACGCAATGCTGGGATGCCAGATCGCGCTCAACTTCGGGCTGCCGGTGAAGGCAAACCCGGCGATCAGGCTGATCGGCGCGCCGAACAGGAAGCCGAATGGGGCAGACACGACGTGGGGCAACTGGGCCGCCTGGATGATCAGGCTCAGGACGGAGCCGGCCGGCCGGTTAAGCCAGAGCAGCAGCCCGGCCACCAGGAGGATGACGAAGAGGATCGACAGAATCACGATCACCAGCACCGCGGAGTTGCTGAGGCTGGCATGCCAGAACCGCTGCCCGAGACGCACCAGTCCCCAGCCGCCGCCGATGACTTCCGTCGCGGCGACCAGCTTGAGTGGCCACGGATGCGCCTGGACGGCTCCGGATGCTAGCACAGCTGTTCACCCCTCCGGTGGGCCCGGTGCAGTGTGTGAATCGGTTGAACGACCCCGCAGATCAGCATCGCGGGCGACCATCGCCGCGGCGGACGCCGCCATCCGTGTCAGCCCGTGGCCAGGTTCAGGTACGCGGCTGCTGGACCAGCCACACCCCGACCCCGATCAGCGCCACCCCCAGCAATCGTTGCCAGGTGACCGGCTGGACCGGATAGCCAATCAGGCCGAAGTGGTCGTAGACCAGTGAGGCCAGCAGCTGGCCCGCCACCATGGCTCCGACCAGCGTGGTGGCGCCGAGCTGCGGTGCCAGGATGACGGCGGCAAAGATGTAGATCGCGCCGATCAGTCCGCCGGTCCAGTGCCACCACGGGATGGTGGCCAGATCGACCGGGGCAGGTGGGCTGGTGCGGAACAGCAGCGTGATCAGCCCTAGCGCCACGGTCCCCACCACGAACGACACCAGCGCTGCCAGCAGTGGCTGACCCAATCCCAGGCGGAGCTGGGCATTGATGCCGGATTGGAGCGGGAGTCCCATCCCGACCAGCAGCGCGGCGACCAGCAACAGCGTCATGGGGGTGCCGGTGGACGTCGCGGAGCCGGCTTCAGCCAAGCTTGCTCTCACCGGTGGGAATCGGCTCCTGGTAGGCGGCTTCGATCATCTTCTGGTAATTCTTCTCGACCACCCGCCGCTTGACCTTGAGCGTTGGGGTCAGTTCACCCGATTCGATACTGAAATCGCGCTCGACCAGCAGCACCCGCTTGGGGATCTCGAAGTGGGCCAGGTCCCGCAGGGTCTTCTTGACCTCGCGCTCGAGCTTGTCCTGGCAGGCCAGCAGCGCGATCAGGCTGGCGGTGTCGGTGAACTGGAGATTCTTGTGGCTGGCCCACGCCTTGAGATTGTCGAGGTTGGGGACCACGAGCAGCAGGGGAAACTTTCGCTTGTCTCCCAGCATCACCGCGTTGGTGACGTATTTGCTGGTCTTGACCCGATTCTCGATCGGCTGGGGCGCGATGTTCTTGCCGGTGGCCGTGACGATGATGTCTTTCTTGCGGTCGGTGATCTTGAGGTAGCCGTCCTGGTCCAGCAGCCCGATGTCCCCGGTGTGGAACCATCCCTCGCCGTCGATGGCCTCGGCGGTGGCGTCCGGCCGGCCGTAGTACCCCTTCATGATGTGGGGGCCGCGGGACAGGATTTCGCCGTCGGCCGCGATCTTGACCTCGACCCCCGGAATCGGCTGGCCCACCGTCCCGATCTTGAGCCGACCGAAGGTGTTGACCGTGATGACCGGTGACGTCTCGGTCAGGCCGTAGCCCTCGTGGATCGGCAGCCCGGCGGCAAAGAAGAACTTGGCAATGTCCGGCGCCAGCGGAGCACCACCCGACACGAAGAACCGGAGCTTCCCGCCGGTCCGCGTCTTGAGCTTGCTGAACACCAGCTTGTCCGCGATCCGCTTCTTGAACGCCAGTCCGCCGGGGACCGGCTTCCCGGCCAGGGCATACTCGGCCCACAACTCCGCGGTGCGCTTGGCCCAGAAGAAGATGTTCTTCTTGACGACTGATCCGGACAGCGCCCCTTCGAGTACCCGGGCATAGATCTTTTCGTATAGCCGCGGCACGCTCAGCACCACGGTCGGATGGCGCTCACCCATTTCGGCCGACACGGTATCGATGCTGGTGGCGTAATTGATGATGGAGCCGGCGTACAGCATGCAATAGTGTCCGGCCATCCGCTCGAAGATATGGGACAGTGGCAGGAAGGACAGGCACTCGTCGGTGTCCCGGAGCTGCAGCATCGTCAGGCCGCCCACCACGTTGGAGGCGATGTTGCCGTGGGTCAGCATCACGCCCTTGGGGTCACCGGTGGTGCCAGAGGTATAGATCAGGGTGGCCAGGTCATCTGGCTTGATCGAGCGGGCCTCACGTTCCCATTCGGTATGGCGGGTGGCGGCCTGCTGCCCCTGCCGGATGACGGCGTCCAGGGCCAGCACCCCGTCTCCGGAAAGACCGGTGTCGAACGCGATCACGTGGCGCAGGTTGGGCAGGTTGCCACGGATCTGGCGGATCTTGTCGAGCTGCAGCCGGCTGGAGACGAACAGCGCCGTGGCCCCGGAATCCTTCAGGATGTATTCGATCTGGTTCGGTGGAATGGTCGGGTAGATGGGAACATCGGCACACCGCGCAGCCAGGGTCGCCAGATCGGCCATGGCCCAGTCGGGTCGATTCTCCGACAGGATGGCCACATGCTCGCCAGGTTTGACGCCCAGTTCCAGCAGCCCGAGCGACAATCCACGGACCTTCTCCTGCAGCTCGCGATAGCTCAGATCGGTCCACCGGCCGTCGATCTTGGAGCGCATGACCACCGGCCGGCCGCCGAACCGCTCCATGGCGCCGAAGTAGATGTCGTTGAGCGTGCGGGGATCGGGCACGGGAACTCCAGTCGAGAGGCGAGAGACTAGAGACTAGAGACTAGAGACTAGACTAGAGACTAGAGACGAGAGACTGGAGACGAGAGTCCGAAACAACCATCGGTCTGCGACTTTGGTACCCAGCGACTCTTGTCTCTCGTCACGTGTCTACCAACTTCCTGCCAACGGCCAACGGCCAACGGC
>JBEPVA010000023.1:0-27354 GCA_041691295.1 Gemmatimonadota bacterium | reverse complement strand
GGACTTGAGGTGGGGCTGGACCGCGTGTTGCGTCGCGGGGTTCTCTGCTGCGTTGAATTGGTAGGGTGAGTTGGGCCGCCAGACGCTAGGATGGAGGGTGCCCGCCATCGACTTTCTGTCCCCCGGCCACGACCGGCCCCGCGAACGCCTTTGGGCCCTGGGCCCCGATGCGTTGACGGCCGCCGAACTCCTCGCCATCCTCCTAGAGACGGGAGGGGGTGGTCGGTCAGTGCACGAGCTGGCAGCCCACCTGCTGACCGACACCGGCGGCTCGCTTCGAACCCTGGCCGCTCGGCCCCGGGCCGAACTGCTGAGGGCCTCGGGTATCGGGCCAGCCAAGGCCGCTCGGCTTTGCGCGGCTTTTGAGCTGGCTTCCCGACTGGTGACCGAGGCCCGGCCGACGTTCCCCCGGATCAGGGAACCGCAGGACGTCGTTGGACTACTGGGGCCCCGGCTCCGGGACCTGGAGGTCGAGGAATTTCACCTGCTGGCCCTGGACAGCCAGAGCCAGGTCCGGCGCCAGGTGTTGGTCACCCGCGGCCTGCTCAACAGCTCGCTGGTGCACCCGCGTGAGGTCTTCCGGGCCGCCATCGCCGAGGCGGCGGCCGGCATCATCGTGGTGCACAATCACCCGAGCGGGGACCCGTCGCCATCGCCCGAAGACCGGGCAGTCACCCGGCAGCTGTCCGAGGCCGGGCGCTTGCTTGATGTACCATTGTACGACCACGTCATCGTCGCCGGAGATCGTTTCGTGAGCTTTGCCGCCGCCGGTCTGCTGTGACCGGTACCTTGCCCGATGTCGCCCCGGAATTCCGGGCGCTGCTGGGACGCTATGCCGACCGGCTCGATCTCGAGCTGATCGACAAGGCGCTCCGCTTCAGCACCGAGGCGCACCGCGGCCAGAAGCGGAAGTCGGGTGAGGACTTCATCACCCACAGCATTGCGGTGGCCAGTACCCTGGTGGAACAGCTGCCCGACACCACCTCGATCGTCGCGGCCCTGCTCCACGACGTGGTCGAGGACTCGCCGGTCCGCGGCGAGGACATCTCGCGAGAGTTCGGCACCGAAATCGCCGGTATCGTTGACGGGCTGACCAAGATCTCCTCGTTGACCTTCCGGTCGACTGCCGAAGAACAGGTCGAGAATTACCGCAAGCTGCTCCTGTCGGTGGCCAAGGATGCCAGGGTCATCATCATCAAGCTGGCCGACCGGCTGCACAACATGCGGACCCTGGAGCACCTGGCCCCCGAGAAGCGCAACCGGATCGCCACCGAAACCCGGGAGATCTACGCCCCGCTGGCCCATCGGTTCGGCATGGCCGGGATCAAGGCGGAGCTGGAGGACCTGGCCTTCCGGTTTCTCGAGCCCGAGGAGTATGCCGCGCTGGTCAGGACGGTGGCCAGCCGCCGGGCCGAGCGGGAACAGCTGATCCTCAGGCTCCGGACCCCGCTGGAGTACGAGCTGAAGCGGGCCGGCATCGAGTGGTTCGAGCTGACCGGCCGACCGAAGCACCTGTGGTCGATCTGGCAGAAAATGAAGCGGCGCCAGAAGCCGTTCGAGGAAATTTATGACCTGATGGCCATCCGGGTCCTGGTCAAGTCCGTGCCCGACTGCTATCACGTGCTGGGCATCATTCACCACAACTGGACCCCGATCCAGGAGCGGTTCAAGGACTACATCGCGAGTCCAAAGTCGAACGCCTACCAGTCGCTGCACACCACCATCTTTGGCCCCGGCGGCCAGCTGTTCGAGGTCCAGATGCGGACCCTCGAAATGCACCGGACCGCGGAGTTCGGTATCGCGGCGCATTGGCTGTACAAGTCCGACGGCAGCAAGCCTGATGAGCTTGATCAGCACTTTACCTGGTTCCGCCAGTTGATGGAGCTGCAGCAGGACACCCACTCGCCGGAGGAATTCCTCGAGTTCCTCAAGGTGGACCTGTACCAGGACGAGATCTTCGTCTTCACGCCCCGGGGCGATGTGAAGCGGCTGCCCCGCGGCGCCACGCCCATCGACCTCGCCTTCATTGTCCACACCGAAGTCGGGCTCCGCTGCCAGGGTGCCCGGATCAACGGCCGGATCGCGCCGCTGCATCGCGAGTTGCGCAATGGCGACACCGTCGAAATCCTGACCGGTCCCAACGCCCGGCCCAGCCGGGACTGGCTGAGTCACGTCCACACCGCTCGCGCCCGTCACAAGATCAAGCAGTGGATCCGCCACGAAGAGGAGCAGACCAGCCGCACCCTCGGCAAGGAAATTCTGGCCCGCGAGCTCAAGCGGCGCCGCCTCGAGCTACCGCTCGAGCCGGAACTGGACCGCGCTGCGGTGGGCTTGAGCCTGGCCGATGCCGCCGGACTCGAGATCGCGGTCGGGCGGGGCGACATGGCCATCGGGCAGATCATGCGGGCGCTCTTTCCTGAGCTGCCCCAGGACGCTCTGCAGGAACCCAAGCCGGGTGTCTTCGGCCGGGTGCTCGACCGGCTCCGTCTCGGTCGCGGCATCAAGATCCAGGGTGTCGACGGCCTCATGGTGCGGTACGCCCAGTGCTGCCAGCCGGTACCCGGGGATTCGGTGGTCGGATATGTCACGCAGGGAAGGGGCGTCTCGATTCACCGGGTCGACTGCCCCAATCTGCTGACCCTGAACGAAAGCGGCCGACGGGTCGAGATCGACTGGAAGGAGGTCGAGGGAGAGGCGTTCACGGTGGGTCTCGAGGTCAACGGCGAAGACCGCCGCGGCCTGTACGCCGACCTTATGGAAGCCATCAGCCAGAGCGGCACCAACATCAAGGGCGCCGATATCAATTCGAAGGACGGCACCATGTTCGGCAAGATATTCGTCGAGGTGGACAATCTTCCACACCTCGCCAAGGTCATGAAGGCCATCCGCCGGGTCAAAGGCGTCGCGGAAGTCGAGCGGCGCGACGCGCCAGGGCCGCCCAAGTAGCCCGAGAGTTGACGCCTGCCGAGGCTGCCGTAGCTTCCCGCCTCCCGTTAACCCTGACGCTGAACCCGATGCCCGGACACTGGCTCCTCAAGACTGAACCCGCCACCTACTCCTTCGAGCAACTCGAAAAAGAAGGTCGTACCACCTGGGATGGGGTCCGGAACAACCTGGCCCTGATGCACCTTCGCGCCATGAAAATCGGAGACCAGGTCCTGGTCTACCACTCGGGTGCCTCCAAGTCGGTGGTTGGGATGGCCAGGGTCGCCGCGCCGGCCTATCCCGACCCGGCGCACGCCGATCCCAAGCTCTCGGTCATCGATCTGACACCGCTCCGGCGGCTGAAGCGCCCCGTGACCCTGGCCGAAATCCGGAGTGAGCCGGCCCTGGCCGAATCACCGCTGATCAAGATGACCCGGCTGTCAGTGATGCCGGTGACGGGGGATCAGTGGAAAAAGCTGCTGGCGTTGGCGGATGGCTGAAGTGGGGAATGGTTGAGCAGGTGCGGCGGAGGCTGATTCCCCCGGCCCGGCCGCCTGGCCGGTCTGACCGTCTATATTTCGCCGATGCCATCTCCAAAGTTCCTCGTCAAGGCTCCCTTCAAGCCTGCCGGTGATCAACCTCGTGCCATCGCCGAGTTGTCGGCCGGCCTGATCCGTGGCGACAAGTACCAGACCCTCCTGGGTGTGACCGGATCCGGCAAGACAATGACCTTGGCGCATGCCATCGCCAATTACGGCAAGCCGACCCTCGTCCTCTCCCATAACAAGACCCTGGCCGCCCAGCTGTATGGCGAACTGCGCCAGTTCCTGCCAGACAACGCGGTCGAGTATTTCGTCTCCTATTATGACTACTACCAGCCCGAGGCCTACGTCCCGAGTAGCGATGTCTACATCGAGAAGGACGCCTCGATCAACGAGGACATCGAGAGCCTGAGGTTGCGGGCCACGTCGAGCCTGATGGAGCGCGACGACGTGGTCATCGTGGCCACCGTGAGCGCCATCTACGGCCTCGGTGATCCGGTCGAGTACCGCCGCCAGCTGCTCAATGCGGCGGTCGGCGAAAGCCCGGGGCGCGACGGAATCATCCAGGACCTGGTCCGGATCCAGTACGCCCGCAATGACACTTCCTTCGAGCAGGGCACTTTCCGGGTGCGCGGCGACACGGTCGAGATCTTCCCGGCCTATGCGGAAAAGGCCGTGCGGATCGAGTTCTGGGGCGATACCGTGGAGCGGATCAGCAAGATCGATCCTCTGACCGGCAAGGCCGAGCAGCAGCTCGATCGCTGTTCGATCTATCCCGCCAAGCACTTCATCACCGCCCGGTCCACCATTGAACGGGGCGTGAAAGCCATCCGGGCAGAACTGTCGGAGCGGCTGGCCGAACTGCGTGGCGCCGGCAAGCTGCTCGAGGCCCAGCGGCTGGATTCGCGGACCAACTTCGACATTGAGATGATGCTCGAGGCGGGCACCTGCGCCGGGATCGAGAACTATTCCCGCCCGCTGAGTGGCCGGGCGGCCGGTGAACGCCCCGCCTGCCTGCTCGATTATTTCCCGCCAGAGTACCTGGTGGTGGCGGACGAATCCCACGTCACCTTGCCCCAGATTGGCGGCATGTATCACGGCGATCGCTCCCGCAAGGAAACCCTGGTCGAATATGGCTTCCGGCTGCCGTCAGCCCTGGACAACCGTCCGCTCCATTTCGAGGAATTCCTCTCGCTGGCGCCGCAACTCATTGCCGTCTCCGCTACTCCCGGGGCGCTGGAGCTCCAGATGTCGGGCGGAGTCGTGGTGGAGCAGATCATCCGGCCCACCGGCCTGATCGATCCCGAGGTCGATATCCGCCCGGTGGCCGGACAGGTTGACGATCTTCTGGGCGAAATCCGGATCCGGACCAAGCGGCACGAGCGGGTGCTCGTCACCACCCTGACCAAGCGGATGTCGGAGGATCTGACCGACTACTTCCAGCAGGCCGGGGTCCGGGTTCGCTATCTCCATTCCGATATCGACGCGATCGAGCGGATGGAAATCCTCCGTGGCCTGCGCCTCGGTGATTTCGACGTGCTGGTCGGGATCAATCTGCTGCGGGAAGGTCTCGACCTGCCGGAAGTCAGCCTCGTGGCCATTCTCGATGCTGACCACGAGGGGTTCCTGCGCTCCGACCGCTCCCTGATCCAGACGGTCGGTCGGGCGGCCCGCCACCAGGAAGGCCGCGCCATCCTGTACGCCGACAAGATCACCGGATCGATGCAGCGAGCCCTGGATGAGATGACCCGCCGCCGGACTATCCAGATCGCCCACAACCTCGAGCACGGCATCACTCCTACCTCCATCGTCAAGTCGATGGACGAGGTTCGGCTCAGCACCAGGGTGGCCGATGCCCGCACTGAGAAACCGGCGGCCCGGGAGGAGAGGCTGGTCCCCGCTGACCTGCACGATCCCGCCCGGCGAGCGGCTGCGCTCGCCGCGCTCGAACGGCAGATGCGGGATGCCGCCACCAATCTTGAGTTCGAACTGGCGGCCACGCTTCGGGACCAGATTCTCGAACTCAAGTCGCTGGGCAGCACCACCAGCTCCCGAACCGAGACACGGCGGCAGCGGCCCGCCCGCCGCCGCGCCTGATGCGGCCGGTCACGCTCGACGAATTGCAGGCCTATGGGGAGAGTCTCGGCCGGGAGCTTCCAGCCGGCGCGGTGTTGCTGTTCGATGGCGAACTCGGGGCCGGCAAGACTACTCTGATCACGGCTATCGCTCGCGGACTTGGCGTCCCGACCGGGGCCACCAGCCCGACCTATGGGCTGGTCCACCGATACCAGGGTCGGCGCGGCCCGGTCTTTCACCTCGACTGCTACCGGCTCAAGCAGACCGAGGACGCCGCCGACCTGGGCTGGGATCAAATGCTGACCCAGGCGGACGCACTGCTGGTGGAGTGGCCGGACCGGGCCGGAAGCTGGCTGCCGCAAGGCGGCCGGCGCTTCCACCTCAGCCACCTGGCTGAACCCGATCTTCGGGGACTCGAAGAGCGCTAGATGTGGCTCGCTCTCGAAACCTCCGGTGATCTGGCCTCGGCCGCCGTGGGAAGCTCTGGCCGCCTCATTGCCAACGCCACGATCACTGAGCCGCGTCACCAGGCCTCGGAACTGCTCGGCCTAATCGATCAGGTGCTCGGGATGGCCGGCACAACCGACTCGGAAATCGAAGGGATCATCATTGGCGATGGCCCGGGCGGCTTCACCGGACTGCGAATCGGGGCGGCGGTCGTCAAGGCGCTGGTGAGAGCCAGGCGCCGGCCGCTCTGGACGATTCCTTCCCTTCGGGCACTGGCGGCGGCCAGAGCGGGAACCAAGGGCAGGACGGTGGTGGCGCTGGGCGATGCGCTGCGGGGAGAGGTCTACGCGACCGCGGTCCGCGGACAGGTTGCCGGCCTGGAAACCGTAGTACCGGCGGGGGTGTGGCGGGCCGACGAGTTGGCTGCGCTCCTGCCGGCGCCCGATTTCATCGTGGTCCGTCCCGAAGGCAAGAGTCTCCTGCCGGCCGCGTGGGCCCGCCTCCCGGCTGAAACCGCCTCACCCACGGCGGCGGAGTTGCTGGATCTGATCGGGCGTTCGACTGGGGCACGACACATCGCGGACCCCGAGGGGTGGGAGCCGCAGTATGGCCGTCCCGCGGAGGCCCAGGCCAAATGGGAGGCGACTCATGGCAGACGACTACCGGATTCGTCCGGCCAGCTCCGCTGACGTCGCCGACCTGGTGCGGATTGAACGCGCCTGCTTCACCGATCCCTGGTCGGTCCAGGGTTTTCAGGAAGTGCTCAGCGCCCGGGGATCGCTCGGCCTGATTGCCGAAGATGAGTCAGAAGCCGCAGCCGGCTATCTCCTCGCGCGCTCAATCCTCGATGAGTGTGAAATCCTCAACCTCGCGGTGCTGCCAGGGGCCAGGCGCAAAGGCATTGGCCGGCGGATCCTGGAGCGGGCATTGGCCGAAATCCGTGCCAGTGGGGTAGCAAGGATTTACCTGGAAGTGAGACCTTCGAACCAGCCGGCCCAGTCGTTGTATGCCGACTTCGGATTTCGTCCGATGGGGCTGCGACCGAATTATTACCGAAGCCCGCGCGAGGATGGTCTGGTACTTTGCCTGACTATGGGGGCTACGGCGTAATTTCGGTACTATCGACGTAAATTTGGTTGACGAAAGGACTTGCGACCACTATATTTTGCCCGGGTCCGCTGGGCCCTACCTCTGCATTACGTATTGGAGGTTTTCATGAGCCGCAGTCTGAACAAAGCCACCCTGATCGGAAACCTGGGGGCAGACCCCGAAGTCCGGAGCACCAGCAACGGGGCCCGGGTCGCCACCTTTTCCTTGGCCACCAGCCGCCAGTGGAAGGGTCAGTCCGGGGACAAGCAGGAAAAGACCGAATGGCACCGGGTCGTCGCCTGGAACAACAAGGGATCGGGACTCGCTGACCTGATCGAGAAGTACGCCAAGAAGGGCGACAAGGTATTCGTCGAAGGTAGCATCGAGTACCGGACCTGGCAGGACCGCGAAGGCCAGACCCGCTATACCACCGAGATCAACGCCCGCGAGATCATTCTGCTCTCTGGGCGCCCCAGTGGTGAATCAGCGGAGTCTTTTACCGCTCCGAAGGTTGGGGCCACCGCGAATGCGGCGCCCAAGAAGGACGGAGCGTTTGATGACTTCCCGGAGGCACTGGATGCCGAGGACGACGATCTCCCGTTCTAAGCTGATGTCCGCCCTGCTGGTGCTTTGCACCGCCGCGGTTCCCGCGGCGGTGTACGCTCAGTCGCCGACCAACCCGACGGCTGATTCCCACACCGTGCGCAAGGGCGACACCCTTTGGGATCTGGCTCGCCAGTACTACGGCGATCCCCTCCTCTGGCCTCAGATCTACCGCCTCAATACGACCGTGGTCGAGGACCCTCACTGGATCTATCCCGGAGAGGTCCTCAACCTGCGCGGCGACGGCTCGACCGCCGCCGTGCCGGCTGCGGACACCAGCGCGGCTGCCCAGCCGGCGGCCGTTGCCCAGGCTGCCACTGATTCCGCCGCGCAGCTAGCCGCTGCCGCGGACAGCGCGGCCCCCACCGACGCCATGGCCGGCAATCCGGAGCCGGTCGATGCCGCTGACACCGCCACCGTGGCCTCCGAGGAATACGCCGACCAGCCGATGGGTGATGATACGACTGGCGCCCTGTTCCCCTCGGCGAACGCCCGGACCATGACACCATACACGGCCGACGTGGCCAGTCAGTACCGGCCGCTGCGCCGCACCGAATTCTTCTCCTCCGGATACGTGAGTGAAGGCCAGAAGTTGCCCTTGGGCAAAGTCACCGGCCCCGTCACTCCGAAGGATGTCGATATCCATTCCAACGGCCGGTCGGGCGCCTACATCCGGACTCAGATTGGCATCACGCCTCCGAAGGGTGCTACCTACCAGGTCGGGGACACGCTGATGATCATTTCGGTGGGGCGTCAGGTGCCGAAGTATGGCAACATGGTGTTCCCCACCGGCATGGCCGTAGTGCGGGATGTCAGCCGCCAGGAAAATGTTGCCGAAATCGTTGCCCAGTACAACGAAGTCTATCGCGGGATGAACGTAGTGCCCGCCGAGAAATTCCCCGGCAGCGGCAGCAGTCGGGCGGTCCCGATCTCCGATGGCGTCGCGGGCAAGATCCTGGCTCGGGTTAACCGGACCCGTCTCAACTTGACCCAGGACGTCCTGATTTTGGACAAGGGCCGTACCGATGGTGTGGCCCTCGGGGATATCTTCGAGGTCCGGCGGACCGTGGTCTCGCGCCCGGACGCGGCGGATACCACCCCTGAAGTGATCGCCCGCCTGCAGGTCGTGCACGTGAAGGATCACACCGCTTCCGGCAAGATCGTTTGGCTCGGAACGGGCTCGGTGCCGGACGGCGCACCCGCGCGTCAGGTTGCCAAGCTGCCGTCCTAGCTGGCAGCTGCTGCTCCCCGACTTGTTCTGATACGAGAGGGGCGTTCCGACGCCCCTTTCGTCTGTTTCCCACCCGGCGGATCTCAACCGTCGCCGCAATTCCGGAGGCCTGGTGCTCTTGCAGCTCGGACCCACCACCCCGTCATCCTCGCTCATGCTGGTCGCTCATGCCAGCCTCGAGACCAAGCTCGTTCTGCTGGTCATCGTGGTCTTCTCCCTGGCCGGCTGGTTTATCATCGGGCTCAAATGGTGGCAATTCCACCGGCTCCGACAGCAGGCCGACAAGTTCTTCGCCGAGTTGGAGAAAACCACCCGGCTCAAGGACGCCTACCACGCGGTGCTGAAGCTGCCTCAGTCTCCCTACAACCGGCTGTTTCGCGAGGGGCTGAACTTCTACTCTGAACTCCGCCCCGGGACATTGCGCGATGTTGACGTCCCCGCCGGAGGCGGCCTCAGCAGCACCCAGCTCGAAGCACTCAAGATGGTGCTCGGGAAGGAAGTGGCGGCCGAGCGGGACCTGATGGGCCACTATATCCCCTGGCTGGCGACGATCGGCTCCGTCAGTCCTTTGCTCGGGCTGCTGGGTACCGTGCTTGGCGTCATGGACGCGTTCATCGGCATTGCCTCCAAGGGCTCGGGGAATATTGCGGCCGTGGCACCCGGCGTCGCCGAGGCGCTGATCACCACGGTGGGAGGCCTGGCGGCGGCCATCCCGGCGGTGATTGCGTACAACCTCTTCGTCAACCGCATCAACCTGTTCACCGGCGAGCTGGAAGGGTTTGCCAACGAACTGATTGGCTCGATGGCCCGGGAGGGGTTGCTTTAGCATGGCTATGGGTCTGGGCGGCGGGCTGCGGGGCCGGGGCGATTTGCCCATGAACGCCGACGTCAACATCACCTCGCTGGTCGACGTGGCATTCGTGCTGCTGATCATCTTCATGATGACTGCCCCGATGATGCAAGGCGGGGTGGATGTCGAGCTGCCGCGCGCCGAAGCACGCCCACTGCCGACCAAGGAGGCGATGGTTGTCTCGGTCGATCGCACTGGCAAGATCTACATCGATGAAGCGGCGGTTTCGCTGGCGGACTTCCGGCTGACCTTCCGGGCGCTGGTGGCCCAGCGCAAGCCCGGCGGCGTCTACCTCAGAGCCGACGCCCGGGTTCCATACGGCGATGTGATCAAGGTCCTGGCCACGATCCGGACCTCGGGTGTTCAGAATGTCGGGCTGGTGGCCGAGGAGGAGCAGGCGCCGTGAAGTTCCACCGACTCGGGCGCGACCGCTCGGGTCGGGCGGCCGGGCTGCTCGGCACACTGCTGATTCACGGTAGTGGGGTCTTTTTCCTGGTCGCGGCGGTCAAGCCACTGGAGATCGGTCCGCCGGTGTATGCCGTGGACCTGGTCGCCGCCCCGGCGCCGGCCCCCAATCAGAAGCCGGCTCCGGAAGCGGTCCAGCGCGAATCGGAGCCGGCGCCGACACCAACTGCACCCGCACCGGCCACCAAGACTGCACCGGTCGCGGCCAAGCCAAAACCGAAGTCCCCGCCCGTCGCGCCTCCCAAGCCCGCACCGGCAACGGCTACGCCGGTTCAGAAGGAGCCACCCCCGCGCACGTCGGCCCCGGTCACGCCGGCGCCCGGCGAGACACCGAGCACCGGATCGGATGCAGTGACGGTCAAGACCCCCGGGCTTGATTTTCCCTATCCCGAGTACCTGCGCAACCTCGTCTCACAGGTGTACAAGCGGTGGGATCGTCCCAGCGGCAACATCGCGCTCAAGGCCGAGGTGAGTTTCATGATCCTGCGGGACGGCACGGTGAAAAATATTCACTTCGTCACTCCGTCGGGCAGTTTTTCCTTCGACCTCGGCGCCCAGGGCGCGGTCGAGGCGGCCGGCAATGCCGGCTCGTTCGGCGCCCTGCCCGATGGCTATCCAGCTGATGTACTGCCGGTCAGCTTCTTCTTTACCCCGCGTGCCACTCCATGACGTATACTCGATCAGCACTGCTGGCGACTCTTGTCCTGGCCGCCGCCAGCTCGCTGGCGGCCCAGGATACCACGAAAACCATTGACCAGGGTGTCCGGGTCGGGATCACCTACACCCCTGGCGTCCGGCCAGGGCTTGTCGTGATCCCTGGCCCCGGGCTCGATTCACTTCGGGCCATCGTCCAGCGCGATCTCGATTTCAGCGATCGGTTCGAGATGCTGAAGCTGCCGCCGACCGCCGGTCTGCCGAGCGATGCATTCCGACCGGGGCTGGCGCCCCCGCCACTCAACTATCAACTCTACCGAACGCTGGGAGCCGGCTACGCCGTTGAGCTGGCAGCTGGAATGGGTGGGACCCTCATCCGGCTGCACGATGTCGGGGCGGGCAAGGTGCTTCACGAGGCCACCATGCCGTTTCCCGATCAGGCCGACCCTGGTTTCCGGCTCGCGGCGCACCGATTAAGCGATGAGGTCGTGCGCTGGATTACCAGCACCCCCGGAATCGCCTCGAGTCGGTTGGCGCTAGTCATCGATCGGCGGGTCTGGCGCATCGATAGTGATGGCGGGGATATCACCCCACTGACCGGCGCGGGGGAGGAAGCGTTGTCACCGGCCTGGGCCCCGGACGGTCGGAAGCTGGCTTTCACGCTGTTCGCCGGTGGCCGAGGATCGATCGTCCTGCTGGATCTGTCCGGCGGCCCGAGAGCCACCGTTCCATCGACCAATTCCTATCTGAATCTGACCCCGATGTTTTCGCCGGATGGACATACGCTCGCCTTTGCCCGGTCGAGCGAAGAGGGTACCGATATTTACACGGCGGATGTGGTGCAGATGTGCTGCGTTCAGCGCTTGACCGTGGGGCGCTATGCGGACAACTTGAACCCGACCTATGCACCGGATGGCCGCCGCTTGGCGTTCGTGTCCACCCGGGCAGGTCTGCCGCAGATCTACGCCATGGCATCGGATGGCACCGACCAGGAATTGCTGGCGCCATTTGACTATGGAGTGACCGGCAGCTCCAATGCGCCGGAGTGGTCGCCCGATGGTGCGCGGGTCGTGTTCCATCGTGAAGTCGATCGCAGTCCCCAGCTGTTCCTCCTGGACGTGGCGGGGGGACGAGTCCGGCAGCTCACATCGGCCGGACGCAATGAAGATCCGACCTGGGCGCCCGACGGTCGGCATCTGGCGTTCGTGTCTGACCGGAGCGGCCGTCGGCAGCTCTGGGTGATCGACGTTGAATCCGGACGCATCCGGCAGTTGAATACCTCGGGCAATGCGCGGCTACCCGCCTGGTCACGGCGGCTCGCCGGTGCCTCTCTCACCACCAACCCTTGAAGTTCGGAGTTCTCATGAGAAATACCTCTGCCACTCTCGTCGGCCTAAGCGCCCTCCTCCTCGCTGCGGCCTGCGGTGGCAAGACCGCGCCGGAGCAGCCGACCCCGCAGTCGACCCCGACCACCTCGGATGACGCCGCCATGCGGCGCGCCCGTCAGGACTCGATCGATGCGGCCGCTCGCGCCAAGGCTGACGCCGAAGCGCGCGCCCGGGCTGATGCCGAGGCCCGGGCCCGTTCCGACGCGTCCGGCATGCGGACCTCGCTGATGGATGCGATTACCTCTAAGGTCCACTTCGACTATGACAAGGCCGATATCCGGAGCGATGATGAGGCCAGCCTCGACCGCAAGGCTGCGATCCTGGCCGCCAACTCGGGACTGCGGCTCAAGATCGCCGGTAACGCCGACGAGCGGGGCTCGGATGAATACAACCTTGCGCTCGGCAATCGTCGCGGTGCGGCGGCCAAGCGCTATCTGACGTCCAAGGGCGTCGACGCCGGCCGGCTCGAAGTAGTGTCCTACGGCGAGGAGAAGCCGGCCAATCCGGGTCACGATGAAGCGGCCTACGCCGACAATCGCCGGGATGATTTCGAAATCACCGCCGGTGGCGATAGTCTGGTCCAGCCGTGATCAAGCCCGGCGCGCCGCACCTCGCGGCCGTGGTGCTGCTGCTCGCGGGCTGCGCCAGCAAGGGCGATCTCCGGCGGATCGAGGACCAGCTGGTGCTCAGCCGCCAGGAGGCCGCTCGTCGCGACACTGCGTCCGCCAGCCGCCTGAACGAAATCCTGACCCTGCAGCGCCGCCTGTCCGATTCGCTGGGACAGGCCACCCGGACGGTGGTCGCGCTGTCGGCCCAGCTGCAGGGCTTCCGGGGAGATGTCTCGAACGATCTGTACAACGTCCAGCAACAGTTGGTGCAGGTCCAGGCGCTGACCGGACAGAGCCAGCAGCGGCTCACCGAGCTCCGCACCCAGCTCGACGCCCGCAGCGAGCAGATCAGTGCCGCCAAGCCGGAGCCTTCGGCGCCTGGCGATAGCACCAGGCCGTCCGGACCATCGGCCGACCAGATTTATGAGGCATCGCTGAGCCAGCTCCGGAAGGGCAGCCCGGGCACAGCCCGGATGGGTTTCCTGCAGTTTGTCCGGTCCTACGGTCAGGATCCCCGGCTTCCCGATGCGCTCTATTTCATCGGTGAGAGCTACGCCACCGAGTCCCCCGATTCGGCGGCCGGGTACTATGGACAGGTGGTATCCGGCTTCCCGAGGTCGGCTCGCGCGGCCACGTCACTGTACAAGCTCGGACTGGTGGCTGAACGCCGGAAGGATGTCGAGGGGGCCAAGGGGTTCTATCAGCGGGTGACCAAGGAATATCCCAGCTCTGACGAAGCCGCCCTTGCCCGGGATCGCCTGAAGTCGTTGGGCCGTTGAACCGAGGTTAGTCCATCTGATGAGCGGTTCTGTCGGCCATGCGCCGTTCTTCGGTCGTCTCGGAGAACTTCGCTCCTGGTGGTGTACTGCCACCTCGATCGCTGGCCACGGGTCGTGCCGTTTGAGGGTACTTGGGCCCGGGCTCTCCGCTGGAGAGCGCCGGGCTTTTCCTTGGGCACTCCTGATCGCTGCGGCGCTCGTCGTTACCCATCGAGTCGAGGCGCAGCAACCGGTCATCCGGGCCGATTCCACGGCTCCCGGCTTTCGGCGGGACTCGTTGCCCGACTCGGTGAAGGCCCGCCTTGGAAAAGCGTTGGATACCGCCACGGCTCGGCGCCTGGGACTCCCGTCGGCGCCCACCAGGTCCTTTGCCCCGGCCGATTCGATCACGGACCTGCTGCTCAGCCGGCCGGGCTATACCGTGACCCGTTATCGCTCCGACTCCGCCACCGTATTGCCGGACGAGAAGCGCCTGCTCCTCCAGGGCAAGGCGCTGGCCGAACGAGACAGCACCCAGCTCGAGGCCGATTCGATCAGCTACCAGGAAAGCACCTGCACTCTGGATGCGCACGGCTCGCCGAACCTGTTCAATCAGGCCAATGTCCTCACTGGTCTGGGAATCCGGTATGACACCTGCCGGCGCCGGGGGGTGGTGACCGATGCCCTGACCGACTTCAAGGAAGGTTCGACCGCCTGGTTTCTGAGGGGGGATATCGCCCAGGACTCGAGTTCGTCACGCCTGTTCGCCGCCTCCAGCCAGATTACCAGCTGCGACCTCCCGCTGCCGCACTACTACTTCGAGGCCAAGGAGGTGAAATGGACCAGCAGCCATTTCATCGTGGCCCGGCCGGCGGTCCTCTACATCCGTGATGTCCCGATTCTCTGGCTGCCCTTCATCTTCCAGGACACCCGGCCAGGGCGCCGGTCGGGAATCCTGGTGCCACAGTTCGGGCTCAATGACATCGTACGGCCTACCCCGGGCTACAGCCGCCAATTCACCAATATCGGCTATTACTGGGCGCCCAACGATTACATGGACATCACCGCCAAGCTCGACTGGTACGCCAACCGGTATACCACCTTCGGTGTCCTGGGGAGTTACCGCTGGCTCGACCGGTTCATGACCGGCAATTTCCAGTTGAGTCGGACCCTCAACAGCGGCGGCTCACGAGGGACTACCATCCGGTGGAATCATCAGCAGGCGTTCAACCTGAACACCTCGCTCAACCTCCAGCTCGACTACAGCACCAACACGACCCAGCTGTCCAACAATGCCATCGATCCGCTGCTCAATACCCGGACGATTTCGAGCAACCTGAATTTCAGCCGTCGTGAGCGCTGGGGGACCATCGCCCTTGGTGCCAGCCGCCGGCAAGAAATCAGCAGCGGGCAGGTCAACATGACCTTGCCGCAGCTAAGTATCACGCCCAAACCGCTCGATATCGGGCGGAGCATCACCTGGTCGCCGGGAGTGAGTATTACCAACACCGTCAACACCGGTCAGATCCAGCCTCTCATTGTGTTCGGCCCCGACAGCGCCCTGACTGACAGTCTGCGGTACAATAGCCGCAATACCAGCATCCAGATCGCCACCCCGATCCGGATCGGGAGTTTCAACTGGTCCAACAGCGTCAGCTACATCGACCAGTACACGGGGCTGCAGACACTGACCAACGGGCTGCCGATCGTGAACCCGGTCACCGGAGACACCTCGCTGGTCAGCCGAATTTCCAATGGCGATTATTCCACCGGCATCGACTGGCAGACCTCGATCGGATTGCCGCTTCTGTTGCGCCAGAGCTGGAAGATCCAGCCGACCCTCGGAGTCTCCAATGTCGCTCCCGGCCCCATGTTGCTCCGGAATGCACGCTCCGACGGGGAGTTCGTGAGCCAGTCCAAACGCTTCGGGCTGACGGTCCAGTCTTCACCGACCTTCTTCGGGTTCTACCCCGGCTTCGGATCGCTGAGCCGGATCCGGCACAGCCTCTCACCCACCATCATGTATCAATTCAATCCGGCGGCGGACGTGCCGCTCGGTTACGCCAAGGCGGCGGGACTGACCGCCGTCCGGCAGCCGCAGGTCCAGTCGCTCAGCGTCGGACTGTCACAGAATATCGAAGGGAAGGGTCGGCCGACGGCGACTGACAGCGCGGGACGGAAATTCCGGATTCTCTCGATCACCACCTCGCCGTTCATCTACGACTTCGAGCAGGCCAAGCTCCCCGGCAGGACGGGATGGCAGAACCAGACGATGAACAACACCTTCCAGAGTGAATTGCTGACCGGTTTCAGTCTCAGCATTCAGCATGACCTGTGGGACGGCGTGGTCGGCACCGACAGCGCCAAATTCGACCCGTTCCTGCAGAATGTTGCGGCCAACTTCTCGCTGGGCACCAATACTGTTCGCGGACTGCTTCGGCTGTTCGGGTTGTATCACAAGCCGATCACCGGCTCCGCCACACCCCAGGCGCCCCCGCCCAACTATCTCGGCACCATGGGGAGGCCCTCGGTCTTTTCCAACTCCGACCCACTGGCCAACCGGGCAGGCGGCCGCGGCTTCAGCGCAAGCTTCGGCTACAATCTTCAGCGTACCCGCCCGGTGCCGGGTCAGATCGCCACTAATGATCAGAGCGTCCACGTTACCACGAATTTCTCGGCCACGCCGTTCTGGAGTGTATCGCTCGACACCCAGTACAGCTTCTCATCCAACAAGGTTGTTTCCCTCGCGGTCAGACTTCAGCGCGACCTGCACGACTGGCGGGCCGGTTTCGACTTCCAGCGCAACGCCAACGGCAATTTTGCCTTCTACTTCTCGATCGCGCTGATCGACCTGCCGCAACTGAAATTCGACTACAACCAGACTACCCAGAAGACCGAGTAGTGTCCCTCGGCCGGGACAAACGCTGCTCAGGAGCTATTTCGTAACCTTCTCACTTATAAGGGCTTAGCCGGTTGCATTTGCTGGCATGCCCTCTGCAATTGCACTCGTTGATTTCCCCTTGGAGACAACATGCGCTGGTCATCTCTGGTTATCCTGGGCGGTGCGCTTGCGCTGACCCAGGCCTGCAATTCCTACGATGGAGGGAACGGTCCCACCGGCGAGCTGCCGGCACCCAGTGGACTCACATACCAGGTTGAGCCGGTCAGCCCGGCAACCGAGGCCCCAACTGGAGTCCTCCTGAGCTGGCAGTCCAGCTCGGATCGCGCCCTCGCGGTCTGGCATGTGTACTCCCGGGGATCGAGCGGAGGAGCCTTCAGCCTCAGGGCCTCGACGACCTCGCCTTCCTTCCATGATGCCGGGGTCCCGGATCTCGACTACTACGTGACGGCGGAAGATGTCAATGGCGGCGAGTCGGCTCCCAGTGCGGTGGTTACGATCGATGAGCGGCTGGCGCTGGCCAAGCCAACGGCCCTCAACAGCACCTCCCTCAATGCTGCTGCGATGCTCAGCTGGACCGACAACGCCTATACTTCGAATCCCACCCGGTTCAGCAACTACCGGATCTACAGCACCAGCTACGATCTCGACCTCAACGTGTGTGGCACCAGTTGGAGCCTGGAGGGGACGACCGTTGCGCCGGAATTCCTGGTTGGCGCACTGACCAACGGGGTGCCCCGCTGTTTCGGGGTTACGGCGGTAAGCGTTGAAGGCTACGAGAGTCTCTGGTCGCCCCTCAGAAATGATACGCCGCGCCCAGACTCGCACAACGTCGTCGTTTACGCACGGCAGGCGCAGGAGGCGGGGAGCGGCTTCCGATTCTGGCGTGATACCAACCACAACGGCCAGGTCGATGCGGGGGAACTCGGCCAGGTTGGTTCGGGCACACTGGCGGACAACGACCTGACTGTCGAGCGGGATGGTGCCGGCAAGCTGTTCCTGGCGCCGGTGCGGGCAGGCACCGGGATCCAGATTTGGGGCAATGCGCCGGCGGGTGACCTGACCGATGTTGATTACGCACCGGCCGATGGCTATATCACAGACCAGATCCAGGCGGTTCCTGGCTGGGCATACGTGCTCGAAATGTCCGGCGGCGACGGCTTCGCGCGGTATGGCGCACTCCGAGTGACCCACGTCGGGACGGACTACCTGATCCTTGATTGGGCCTTCCAGACCGATCCGGGTGATCCGGAGTTGATCGTCAGGCAGCATTGATCGAGGAAGGCGGGGGCCACCGAGCGGTGGCCCCCGTTGCGTTTGCCCCGCGCGGAAAGGGCGGCCATACTTCCGCCCCATGACGATCTCACCGGTGGTACTCGACGGACAATCCCTCACGCTCGACAGTTTCGTCGCCGCTGCCCGTACTGCCGAGGCCCGGGTCAGCATCGCGCCAGCCGCCCTGGCTGCTCTGGCTGCCAGCCGTGGCCGGGTCGATCGGGCCATCGCCTCCGGCGCCACCATGTACGGGATCAATACCGGCTTCGGCAAGCTGGCCAACATCCGGATTGCGCCGGATCAACTCGAGGCTCTCCAGGCCAACCTGATTCGCAGCCATGCGGCTGGGGTGGGTGCGCCACTGCCGGCCGAAGTGGTTCGCGGGCTAATGCTGCTCAGGGCCAATGTGTTGATCCGCCCGACCAGCGGAGTGAGGCCCGCTCTGGCTGAGGCCCTGGTTGCACTGCTCAACGCGGGGATCGTGCCCTGGGTGCCCGAGCAGGGGAGTGTCGGCGCCAGCGGTGACCTAGCCCCCCTCAGCCATGTGGCGCAGACGCTGATGGGTGAGGGCCACGTCCTGGAGAACGGGAAGCGCTGGCCGGCCCTTCCAACCCTCGAAGCAGCGGGGCTCGCACCGTTCAGGTTCGGTCCGAAGGAAGGGCTGGCCTTCATCAATGGCACCCAGGCCCAGACCGCGATTCTCGCCCTGCTGGTCCATGACTCGGCGTCACTCTGGGATACCGCCATCGGCGCTGCCGCGATGAGCCTTGAGGCCCTCCGGGGCACCCCGGTACCACTCGATGAACGGATTCACCTGGCCCGGCCCCACCGGGGTCAGCTCATGGCGGCGCGACTGATGCGGGGTTTGCTGGAGCACAGCCAGATTCGCGAATCGCACCGTGAAAACGACGACCGGGTCCAGGATGCCTACAGCCTCCGCTGTACGCCACAGGTTATGGGCGCGGTGGCGGATGCGATCGAGTTTGCCGCCACCACGGCACGGGTCGAATTGAACGCCTCGACCGACAACCCGCTGGTCTTCGAGGATGGCACGGTGCTGTCGGGTGGCAACTTTCACGGCCAGCCCGTGGCCCAGGCGCTCGACCTGCTGGCCATTACTATGACGACGCTGCAGGCCATGGCCGAGCGAAGGGTGGAGCGGCTGGTGAATCCGGACCTCTCCCAGGGACTGCCCGCCTTTCTGACCGGCGATCCCGGTCTCCGCTCCGGCTTCATGATGGTGCAAATCACCGCCGCGTCGCTGGTGGCGGAATCGCGCACACTCTGCTATCCGGCGAGCATCGGGTCGATTCCCACCGATGCTAATCAGGAGGACTTCGTGCCAATGGGAATGGCGGCAGCCTGGAAGGCTCGTCGAGTGCTGGCCAACGGCCGGCTAGTGGTGGCGGCGGAGCTCCTGTGCGCGACTCAGGGACTCGAATTCCTTGCCCCGCTGACGCCCGGCGCTGGCGTGGCCGACCTGTACCGCCGAGTGCGCCAAGGGGCGGATGCCGTCAGGGCCCTGGCGGAGGATCGCTCCCCCGGTCCCGATCTGGAACAGCTCGCCTTCCGAATCGGTCGCGGCGACTTCAGGCCTGCGGGGTGGGGCGACCGATGGCTTGGCTGAGTTTCCCAAACTCAGGCAGGACTTTGGCTTGCCACCCTCCCGGGCCAGCCGTATCTTCTCTGGAGAGGCCCCGGCAACACCCACCCAACCCCGAACCAACTCGACCGGATGAACTTCGATAAGCTCAAGGAGTCCGCCAGAAAGTACGAGCAGGGCGGGGACTGGCGGCGGGCCATCGAGGTGTACCAGAAGGCCATCCAGGAGTTTGAGGCCGGCAACGATCCGGCGGCCGACCTCTCGATCTACAATCGTGTCGGTGATCTTTACCTCAAGGCCAATGATCCGGCCGGGGCGGTGCAAGCCTATGAAAAGGCCGCCGACCTCTACCGCGAGCAGGGCTTCTACAACAATGCCATCGCGCTCTGCGGCAAGATTCTTCGGGTCAATCCGGGACGCAGCCGGACCTACCTGACGCTCGCCTACCTGCACGCCCACAAGAACGTCGTCATCGAAGCCAAGAAGAACCTGCTCGAGTATCTCGACCGGATGAACGCCACCAACCAGCTGGATGAGGCGTTCAAGGTGATGAAGGAGTTTGCCGATCACTTCCCGGGCAACAAGGATCTGCGGCTGATGCTGAGTGATCTGCTTCGCGCCTCTTCACGGGATGAAGAGGCCAGGGAGCAACTCGAGAAGCTGGCCAGCGATCTCGAAGCCCGGGGCGATGCGGTCGGTGCTCGGCGCACCCTGCAGAAGCTCCACGCCATGGATCTGTCCGAAGGCCCGACTGGGGTGAAGGCCCCCACCAAGGGCGACCTGGTCTTTCTCGATACCGGGTACGAGACGCCATCCGGGCGCGCCGCGGCCGCCACGCCGCGCCGGCGAACCACCGTCCGGCTCCCGGCCACCGGCCTGCCCCCAGCTGAGCCGGTGGAAGCCGACGCCGAGCCGCTCGAAATCGAAGGCTCGGCCCTGACCACCGAGGCGATCGCGCTGGAACCAGCGCTGCCCTTGAGCGATGAAGCCTCGCTCGAGATGACGTCGCTCGACGTGGGGCTGACGCTGGGATTCGAACCGACCAGTAGTGAGGGTGAAACTGCCGCCGACGTGTCGCGGGTCGACGGGCTTGAGGTCGATCCGTCGGCCGGGGCTGAGACGGACGTCGACCGGGTTGAAGGACTGGAGACTGGGCTTGGCGGCGCCGAGGAGGAACTCGGCGTGGAGTACTCGCCTTCCGAGGTCGATGGTGGCGAGCCGCTGCTCGACGTGGAGCCGACCAGCCTTGCCGTCGACCTCGAGCCGCTCGAGGTCGTATCTCCCGAGGATGATCTCAGCGATGAGCTCGACGAGGCGCTGGCGGGAATGCCCTCGGTGGCGGCGGAATCGGCCGGCAACGATCTGGGACTCGACCTGATCGATTCCGAGCTGACCGCGGTTGAGGATGAGCCGGCCGAGGTCAGTGAATTCGAAGTGGACGAACTGCTGGACGTGAATGCAACGGTGGAAGCCGCCGCGGTTCAGACGACGCTGGCCGACCTCGAGGGGCGGGTGTTTGACGATCCGGACAACCCGGAGCATCACCGGGCCCTTGGTGAAGCGCTGCTCGCCAGCGGCGATGCCGAGCGCGGGCTCGAAGAACTGGATCTGGCGCTCTCCTCGTACGAAGCGCAGGAGGACTGGGAGCGGGCAACCGATATGGTCGGCGAGCTCACCCGGCTTGAGCCGTCGGCGGTGCGGCATTACCAGAAGCGGGTCGAACTCGCCTATCGAGTCGGCGATCGTGGCCGCCTGATCGGGGCCTACCTGGAGCTGGGTGATGCGCTGATGCGGGCCGGGGCGGTGGACAAGGCGCTGGCGGTCTATAGTCGAGTCGCCGAGCACGATCCGGAGAATCAGCGGGCCCGCTCGGCCCTCGAAACGCTCGCGCCGCTGGAGGAAGTGCTGGAGGCGCCGGCACCGGTCGCCACAGTGCCGGTCACCCCCACGGTGCCAATCGCCTTCCCGCCGGTGGCACCGCCCGCGCTGCCGCCGACGATGCGGATGTCGACCGCCGAACCGATCGCCCAGGTGGAACAGCCCGCGCTGCCGCGCCGGGCTTCCAGTGTTGAATCGGTGCCGGCCGCTGCGACCGATTTCATCGATCTGGGCGCTTTGATCATGGACGAGGAGAAGCCTCGCGATCTCAGGATGAAGTCCGAGAGCGAGCAGAAGACTGGTGACGAACAGAAGGATTTCCGCGACATGCTGGTGGCCTTCAAGCGCGGCATCGACGAGAATATCGACGCCGAAGACTTCCAGGCCCACTACGACATGGGTGTCGCGTTCAAGGAAATGGGATTGCTCGACGAGGCCATCGCCGAATTCCAGAAGGCGCTGCGGTCGCCGGAGGGCCGGCTGCGGACTTCCGAGGCGCTGGGCGTCGCGTTCTACGAAAAGGGGCAATTCGCCATTGCCGAGGCCATCCTCAAGCGCGCGGTCGAGACCCTCGGCGCCAGCGACGACGAGCAGATTGGCCTGATCTACTGGCTGGCCCGCTCGACCGAGGCCCAGCAGAAGAATCCCGCCTCCATCACCTGGTACGAACGGGTCATGGCTGTCGATATCGGCTTCATGGATGCCAGCGCACGGATGCAGCAACTGGCCGGGCGGACGGCGTGAATTCCCAGACGACCCCGGTCAGCCTGAGCGAGATCCAGGGGCCCCTGCGCGAGCGCCTCGAGGCGGTGCGGCAGGAGATCCGGCGCGTGGTCCAGAGTGATTTCGGGCTGATCGCCGAGGTCAATTCCCACCTGCTGCAGATGCAGGGCAAGCTGTTCCGCCCCACGCTCGTGCTGCTCTCCGATGAGGCGGTCGGCGGCGCTGACCCCCGCGCTGCCACGTTGTCCGCGGTGCTCGAACTGATCCATCTCGCCACCCTGGTGCACGACGACTCGGTCGATCACTCCGCCCTGAGGCGGGGCATGCCGACCATCAACACCCTGTTCAGTCACCAGATTTCGGTGATCATGGGTGACTACCTGTACTCCCGGGCCATGGTCGAACTGGTCAGGCTCGACGACCTCGAACCGCTCCGGATCGCCGCGCGGGTCACCAACGAGATGACCGTCGGCGAAATGCGCCAGCTGCTGGCCGTCGAGCCGATGGCCTTTAGCGAGTCGGAGTATGATCTGCTGATTCGGGCCAAGACCGCCTCACTGATGTCAGGTGCCTGCGAAATCGGGGCACTTCCCGGCACCGCCCAGGAACGCACCGCGCTGCGGCTGTTCGGCGAGTATCTCGGGATGGCCTTCCAGATCGTCGATGACCTGCTGGACTACACCGCCGATGCGTCGGAGACGGGCAAACCCTCGGGCGCCGACCTTCGCGAGCACAAGGTGACCCTGCCGCTGATCTGGGCGCTTGAGCGAATGAGCGGATCTGAGCGGGATGCGGTCCGGCGGCTGATGAACACGCCGGAGCCAGCCGACGACCAGATTGCCGAGGTCGTCGAGCGGGTCGCGGCGATCGGTGGACTGGAGTACGCAGGCTCACGGGCCGCTGCCCTGGGCGAGAAGGCTGAAGCAGAACTGGACCGACTGCGTCCGACTGCTGCCCGGGAATCGCTCAGGGCCACGATTCCCTACGTCCTGGAGCGGCGGCGCTGATGGCCAGCGGTCCACGGAGGCCGGGATTCTACCTCGGAGTGCTGGTGTGTGGTTTCCTGGTCGGCGGCTTCCTCACCGGGCTGCTGCAGCAGTTCCTGCCAGCCAGCGCTTTCAAGGAATTCTTCACCACCACCCTGACTCCGACCGTGGGTCCCGTG
Organism: Gemmatimonadota bacterium; assembly: GCA_041691295.1. Taxonomy (GTDB): domain Bacteria; phylum Gemmatimonadota; class Gemmatimonadetes; order Gemmatimonadales; family GWC2-71-9; genus DATEHG01. The sequence continues at coordinate 4,175 of JBEPVA010000023.1, read as the reverse complement.
TCCCTGGACCTGCTTGTGATTAGCTTTACCCTGGGGCCGGTGGGGCTCCATATCTCGCTGCTCAGTCTGGTAGGTGTCGCGATCGCCTACTTCATCGCCCGGTCGCTCTTCTAAGGACGGTCCGTATGTTCGGGAATCTCGGTTTCAGCGAAATCATGTTGATCCTCGTAGTCTGCCTCCTGGTCTTCGGGGCCAAGCGGCTGCCCGAGATCGGCTCATCGATCGGCAAGGGGATTCGCGAATTCAAGAAGAGCATCAGCGACGCCGGCGATCAGATCAACGCCCCCGCCGATGACCGCCAGCTGACCTCGCGGCAGATCGAAACGCCGCCACAGACAACCACCGGCGAGCCGAAGCGGCTGTCCCAGTAGCTGCGGCCGGTCCGGAATGACCAACGCCCCTTTCCCGCCATGGCGGGAGAGGGGCGTTGTGACATCGGGTTGCGATTACTGGCGAGTTTGGGTGTTTCTGGCCTGCGCCGCCTCTGCCTGGGCCTCGGTCTGGAGCACGAGGGCCCGCCGGTCTTCGATCTTGGCCGCCCCCTGGAGCGCCGTCAGGTAGTTGCGAACCCGCGATTGCCGGTCCAGCTGGATGACTCGAGAGCGGAGCGCCTCGAACTCCTTGAGGAATTGCGCGGAGTCGGGCTTGGTGCGGCCGAGTCCAAAGACCACGAACAGCCCGTTGCGTCCTTCGAGCAACCCGCTGGTTTTCCCCGAATCCACTCCAAACGAAGCGCCGACCACGATCGGCTCAGGTACCGGCGGCGAGGTCCGGATGAATGGACCGTCAATGTGATGCGGAATCTTCATTGACTCGGCAGTAGCGGCAAAACTGGCTCCCTTGGCTACCTGGTCGATCAGGTTCTGACCCATCTGCCGGGCCACGACCAGTTTCCTGGCCTGGCGCGCCTGGTACGTGGCGCCGTCCATGATCTGGGCCAGCGGCGGGGTTCCGGCCGCGTGCAGGCTGTCCAGCCTGAACAGGTAGTAGCCGTAAGGCACTTCGATGATCCTGCCGGTCTCGCCGACCTTGGCCTGGAACGACCAGAGTGCGGCGTCCGGAACCAGCTGGACCCCCGCCTGGACCCGAGAACCCTCTTGTGTCGGGTTGGCGCTGTGCACCTTGAGTCCCAGCACCCGGGCGGCGGTATCAAGGGCCGCGGGATCAAGCTTTTCCGCTCCGACCTTCTCGAGGCTGTCGGCCTGGGCATCGAGCCGGTCACGATGGGCACCCTGGATCTCGATCGGGATCAGGATGTGGCGCCCCTTAATCTTGGTGCCGCTGCGCTCGGTCACCTCGATCAGGTGGTATCCGACCGGGGTCAGTACCGGCTCCGAAACGGTCTGGAGCGGCAGTCCAACGGCGATCTTGTCGAACTCGGGATCCATTGCCCCCTTGGTCCATTCCGCGAGATCGCCGCCTTTGGAGGCGGTGGCGGTGTCGGCCGATTCCCGCTTGGCCACCTCGGCAAAGTCGGCTCCGCCAGTGATTTCGGTGCGCAGTGACTTGGCCCGCTCAAGGGCCGCGGCCGAGTCGGAGGCGTCGGTGAGGCGGGGGGTGAAGATGTAGCTGAGGTAAGCGGTGCGCGGCCGCTTGAACTCCTCCGGATGGGCCTTGTAATACGCCTCGATTTCGGACTGCGACACTGGAGCCAGCGAATCGGGCACTACATCGGCCACAATCAGCGTGGCCAGGTCAATCTTGGCCGTCTGGTTCTGGTCCCGGAACCGCTGCCAGATCTCGGCGTCCGACGGATAGACGTCAGCCGTGACGACCCGGAACAGCTTGCTACGCATGACTTCGCCGGCATACTGCTGTTCGAGGGCAGGCAGGTAGGGCTGGGCCACGCTGGACTGGAGCCAGCGGTGGTACTTGTTGATGTCGAACTTGCCGTCGGTCTGGAAATCGGACGCCGATTGCAGGGCTGCTGGAGGATCGGATTGGAGCCGATCGACGATCTCATCGGTGGAAGCGACGATGCCCCGGCGCTTGAATTCAGCGGTAATAACCGCCTCCTGCACCAGCTGGTCCCAGACATAGTCCCGAACCTGCTGGATATCCTCGGCGCTCAGGGTGTTGCCGTTGCGCTGCTGGTCGATGGCCTGCTGGACCATCGAGAGGTAGGCCTTGGTTGGGACCGACTTGCCGGCGATGGTTCCAATGCTGCTGTTTCCGCCGCCGGTGATCTGACTCCAGGGCACGAAGGTGGCAATGAAACCGAACATCAGGATCACCATGACCGCGGCGGCAATCTTGGTGCTGAAGGAGCGGACTACTTGCATGGGGGCTGGCGAACTCCGGACAGGGAATTGGCTGGAAAAACGGTCGTAAGTGTAAGTCCGACAACAGGGAAGCACAAGCGCGGCTGCTCCGGGGCCGGTTGACAGGTCCGCTGAGCATCGCTAATCTTTGTTCAATAACCACAACAACTTACGGCCGAGCCCCCGGATGGCGTATACCAGGGAAATCGAGAAGCTGAAGCGCCAATGGGATGAGAATCCCAAGGGCACCTCGTTCGCTCCCCTTGCCGAGCTGTATCGGAAGGATGGCCAGCACGATAAGGCCATGGAAGTTCTTCGGGTCGGTCTTGAAAGCAACCCGAGGCACATTCCCGGCAATATCGTCCGTGGCCGCTGCTGTCTGGACTTGAAGCAGGATGGGGAAGCCGAGGTGGCGTTCCGGCGGGCTCTCGAGCTGGATCCGGAAAACGTCATCGCGCTCAAGGCCCTGGCGGATATCACGGAGCGGGGTGGCCGCCTCGACGAGGCCTCAAGCTGGCTGCAGCAGCTGGTCTCGGTCGATCCCAGCAACGACGACGCCCGGGATCAGATGACGCGGGTGTCAACGGCCATGGCCGCGCCGGACCCCGAGCCGGAACCGGAGCCCGAACCGGTGGTTGAGCCGGAGCCTCCGGTGGTGGCAAAGACCGTTGAGTTGAGCCCGCCATCATTCGATGAGCCATTCACCGTCGAAGCCAGGCCTCCCGCTCCCTTCAGCACCCCCTCAGTCGCGGCCGAATCTCTGGGTCTGACGCCACCCGTTCCGGATCCGTTCGCCGGTGGGGTTGGGACCACTGCGGCACCGGCCGCCTCGGCCCCGATGGCCGGCTTCGAGTCGGCCGAGTTCGACTCCAGCGCCGGACATGTTCCCAAGACCCAGGGCGTGCCCGGTATGCTGATCGAGCATGCCGAGGAGGTGTCGACCGAGCCGTTGATCGGGTCGGGCCCATCCGCGCAGGGCGCGAATCAATCCGGATTCGATGTCGGGCTGGAAAAGGCCGAAGAGATCGTGCTGAGGGGCAGTAGCGCCACGGAGTTCCAGACCGCCAGCGCCAGCGAGGATATGGCTCAGGGCTTCCGGGTCAGCACCTCGTCGGAATTCCAGACGGCCAGCGCCTCTGAGGATATGGCGGCCGCCTTTGCCGCCAAGGAAGCGGAGACGGCATCCCCGGTGATCCCGCCAGCCTTCGCGCCGGTGGTGGAGGACGTTGTGCCGCAGGCGGTGGAGCCCGCTCCCGTGGTTGCCGTAGCGTCGTGGTCACCGCCTGAGCCGCCGGCCGTGGTGCTCGATGAGCCGGGCACTGCCGTGCTCGAGCCGGTTGCGGCGAGTGCGCCCGAACCCGTCGCTCTCGAAGAACCGGTGATGATGCCGGTGCCCGAGCCCTTCGTGTTCATGGCGCCGGAAGAAACTGCTGCGATCGAAACGGCATCGAATTCTGGCGAGCCGGAGCCGATGCATCTCGAGTCAGCGCCGGCACCGCTCCAATTCGACACCACGCAGGGCTTACCTGCGATCCACACCCCCGCGATCGCCGAGATGGAGCCGTCGTTCGATGCCGCGCGCTCGGTTGAGTCCGGGGGGATGGAACCGACGCACGCCGTGCTGCCCGATGACCTTAAGATCATCTACCCGCCGACGGCTCCGCAGGCCGCTGAAGCTGATGATCCTGGAGTGGGCAGCGAACCGGAACCGGTCGTCACCGAGACGATGGCGGAGCTCTACCTGCGGCAGGGGCTCAGGCACGAGGCGCTGCGGGTCTTCCGGCAGCTGGCGGACCGTGCCCCCGGGGATCTTCACTTGCGCGAGCGGGTGGCCCAGCTCGAATCGGATCTGGCTGCATTCAGCGCCGGCCGGCGGGCCGCCACCGCCATCACGGCGGCGGCCACTGGCGGGGA
>JBEPVA010000022.1:0-27965 GCA_041691295.1 Gemmatimonadota bacterium | reverse complement strand
GAGAGACGAGAGACGAGAAGTTCGGAGTCGAGGGTCTCTGCAGACGAAAAGTGCAAGCCCCCGGTCTCGATGCTGAGGCCAGGGGCTTGTGACTCTCGCCTCTCGACACTCGACTACTTCTTCACCTGACTCACAATCCCGCTCCTGAGCGCCCGCCAGAACCCGCCCCAGAACGTTTCGTCGATCCGGTACTTGTAGTCGATCTTGGCCACTCGCGTCTGCCCCTTGTCGTCGGGCAGGTTGCTGCTGCGGACCATGAAGGCATTGGCCACGATGCTCTTGAGTCTCTGGCCCAGACTCTGGGTCCGCGTCTTGGGATTGACCAGTTCGACGTCCAGGCTGTCGTACACCGTGGCCAGGGTGCCCAGGGCCCGGCGATCGGCCACGGTGAACTTGAAGTGGGCCTTGTTGAGCCGTCCCGCCTTGATGTGCAATCCATCGGAAATCAGCAGGAAACTGTTGAGCGTTGGCACCGACAGGTGCTCCGCAAACCCATCGGCGGTCAGTTCGAAGCGCTTGGTTACCGGCACCTCCATTCTCAGCCCCACCTTGGCCGAGCTCATGAAGGTGGCGGTGGTATTGAGCACGGCACGCGAGGGCCGGGTTGAATCGGCCCGGCTATTGGAGAGCCCCGAGAGAGTGGCGGTAATATCGTCGAACCAGACCACCGCGGGCCTGGGCCAGGTGGCCAGCCATTCGCCGTACCGCAGGGAGCCATGTTCGACCTTGAGCGTGTCGAGTCGCAGGTGCCAGTCCAGATCGGCCAGCTTCTGGGGCCAGAGCGCCTTGCGCGTGCCAGGACCTTCCTTCGGCAGCGGCGCTCGGCGATCGGCCAGCACATCAAGCCGGAAACGGGTCACAGCAATGTTTCCCCCGTCCACCCGGCGGTCGAGCAGCGCCTTGAGGTCCACGTTGGCCCCGATCAACCCGGCCATGTTGAGCCGGATCCGGGTCCGTCGCTGGGTCGGATGGCGCAGGAATACGCTATCGTTTTCCACCGGCTCGAGCGCAATCGTATCGAGTGAAAAGGCCCGTTCCCGCTCCGACCGATGGAACCCGGCCAGGTAGACACCCAATCCTCCGGCTTCCGGCGACGAGCGGAACTCCGCCACGCTCAGCACGGTGTCCTGCTTGTCGAGCGTGAAGGCGATCCCCTTGATCCCGAGTGAATCGGCCTCTCCGGCAGGGACGTGGATGACGGTCGAGGCTTTGAGGTCGGCCGACTCGAACACCTTGTGCTTGGCACTGTCGAGGCCCAGGCCGCGGATCACGAAGTCGAGCCCCTCGGTGGAGTCCCGGCTCGTTTCCTTGCCCTTGCGGTTGGTCGAGGACAGGGTGGCTCGATCCACGGCGATCTGATCGATCCGGGCCTGGCGGAAATCGTCGGGCAGCCAGTTGTCGACCAGCCCGTACACCACGCTGTCGAGCGAAGGGACCTGTCCGGCCAGCTCCCGGGTTTCGGCTGCGGCGTCGCTTTCATCCGACGCGGGGTGCGGAGGCGGAGCCTTGCCGGTGCCCGAGGATTCCTGGTACCGGCTCAGGTGAGGATCGGAGATCCGGATCTGGGTCAGTCTCAGGTGTCGGTGCCAGAGCACATCGCTGAGGTCGAGGCCGTCGAGCGTGATCAGCGGTGAGTTGGCGGCAAACCGGGTGTAGTGGGTGCTGTCCCGGTGATCGTAGCGAATCCGGAGATCGCGAATCAGCAGCCGCCGGCGGGTGAGGCTCAAATCGAGGGCCGGGAAGGTGATCGTCAGCCCTTCGAGGTTCTGCTCGCTCAGGAAGGCCAGGGTCCTGCTGCGGATGTAGGCGTTGATCGGCTCGCGCAGCGACTGCTCGAGGCCCCAAGACGCCAGCCACAGGCCGGCGCTCACCAGCACGCTCAGCCCCAGCGCCGCGATCAGGGTGAGCACCAGGTGCCGGCGGCTGAATCGGACCAGTTGACGCAGTTTCATTGCCGAAGAGTAGCCGGTCCGGTGGGTCGCCGCGCTGCAGCAACGCGAGTTGCCAAAGTGGCCAGCCCTTCGTTAGTTGCTCGAACCTTAATCCAAGGATTGGCATGCGCGTCATCCTGCAGCGGGTGACCAGCGCCTCGGTCACCATTCATCACCGGATGGCCGGCCGAATCGAGCGGGGGGTTTGCCTTCTGGCCGGCTTTACTCACCAGGATACGCTGGCCGAGGTGAGCTGGATGGCGGAGAAGATTCAGGGACTTCGGATTTTCAGCGACGCCGAGGGAAAGATGAACCTGGGGCTAGCCGACGTCGGTGGATCGGTGCTGGTCGTTTCCCAGTTCACGCTGTACGGCGATGCCTCGAAGGGGCGGCGGCCGTCGTTCATCGATGCCGCCAGGCCAGAGATCGCGATTCCACTGTATGAAGGATTTCTGGCCGCCCTGACGGGGCTGGGCCTGACCGTCGCCAGCGGCGAATTTGGGGCTGACATGCAGGTCGAGATCCACAATGACGGGCCGGTGACGCTGGTGCTGGAGCGGAACGCCGGCGTGGCGGGGCAGGGAGGCAGCGGGGCAGCATGACGAAACTGATTCTGGCGTCCACTTCGCCACGACGGAAGCTGCTGCTGGAGATGCTGGGCATTGAGTTCGACGTCCGGTCCCCGCAGGTAGCCGAAGTCCTCGGCCCGGACGAAGATCCACGGCGCTTCGCTCTCCGCCTTTCCCGTGAAAAGGCCCTCGCCGTGCCCGGTGACCTGGTGCTCGGCGCTGATACCACGGTGCTGCTGGGAAGTCAGCTGCTGGAAAAGCCGGTCGATGCCGCCGATGCGCTTGAAATTCTCCGCCGGCTGCAGGGCCGGACCCACGAAGTGATCACCTCGATCGCGCTGGTGTCGGGCGGCGGCGTGCGGCAGGCCACCGACATCACCCGGGTCAGCTTTCGACCCTGTGACGACGACTTCCTCCGGGCCTACATCGCGACCGGCGAGCCGATGGACAAGGCCGGGGCGTATGGCATCCAGGGGTATGGCGCGGTGCTGATCGAGCGGATCGACGGCGATTTTTTCGGGGTGATGGGGCTGCCGGTGCGGCTGGTGTTGCAGTTGCTGAGTGAGGCCGGGTTTCCGTATCAGTTCAAGAAGCAGGGATAGTGGGTGGGAGGATGGGCGGAATTGGCTGGTCGCGCGATATGATCTGAAGTAGTACACGGGGGCAATCCCCCCTTCCCCCCATCATTCACCTCCTCAGTCCAGTTTGACCTTCCACACCGCCACCACCTGGGCCCGGTTTTTCACCGCCAGTGGCATCATCGCCTCGACCGGCGGCTTGACCTTGAGGACCTGGTAGAGCTGGTCGCTGATCAGGATTTCGCCAGCCTTGGAGTTGGAGCAGAGCCGGCTGGCGACGTTGACCGCATCCCCGATCACGGTGTATTCCAGCCGCAGGTGGCTGCCGATGTTGCCGGCGAACGACTCCCCATAGTTGATCCCGATTCCGACCCCGATCTCGGGCCGCCCCTCGGACAGCCACTTCTGGTTGAGCCCGATCAGGGCCCGCTGCATCCCGATGGCGGCGTGAACCGCGCGATCCGGGTCGTCCGCGTGGGCAATGGGAGCGCCCCAGAGGGCCATGATCGCATCGCCGATGAACTTGTCCAGCGTGCCGGTGTGCTGGAAGATCACATCCACCATCTCGGTGAAGTAATCCGACAGCAATCCGGCAATGGCATCCGGGTTCATCGTCTCCGACATGCTGGTGAAGCCACGGATATCACTGAACAGGATGGTCATCGGGCGCTTGTCGCCACCGAGCCGGACGGCCGCTTCCGTCTGGGCAATTTCCGCCGCCACGTTGGGGGCGAAGTACCGCTCGAAGTTGGACCGCACGATGGCCTCACGCTCGAGGCGCTGGGCAAACCGGCTGTTGCGGATACCCATAGCGGCAAGACTGGCAAACGCGATGAGGAACTGCAGGTCCTCGTCGTTGAAGCTGTTGGTCGCGGTCAGGTTGTCGACGTACAGCAGTCCCAGCACCTCTTCGGCGGCCGCCATCAGCGGCACGCAGATGGCACTCCGCACGCTCTGCAGCATGATCGACTGGCCCTTGAACCGCTCGTCCTGCACGGCGTTGTCGGTCAGGATCGCGACCCGCTCCTCGACGGCCTTGCGGGCGATCGAACGGGGCACGTGCTGGGCCGACGCTTCCCCCAGCCGGCTCTTCGACATCCTCGGCACCAGCTCTCCGTCCGCCTTCACCAGCAGCACCGAGACCCGGTCGACGTTCATGATTTCGAAGGTCGTTTCCACCACCCGGCTGAGCAGCCGGTCGAGATCGAACTCGCCCGACAGCTTCTGCGACACGTCCAGCAGCAGCGACAGCTTCCGGGCCTGGCGCTCGGCGTTGTTGGCGGCATCGAGTTTGAGCTGGCCTCCCCCCTCGGCGGCGCCGGGAGTCGGGGCCATGTTCTGCGACACACCACTGACCGAGATCTTCCGGACGATGGTGGCGGCTGGTGGCGGCACCGCCGCGCCGGCCATGCTGGGGCGGCTGGGGTTGGCGTCGATCGAGGTGACCTGGAAGGCCACCTTGCCGAAGACGATCGAGTCGTTGGCGATCAGCGTGCCCTCGGTGATCCGGGCCCCGTTGAGGAAGGTGCCGTTGGAACTGCCCAGGTCACGCACGTGCACGCCGGTCGAGCCGACCTTGAGTTCGGCATGACGGCGGGAGATCGTCGGATCGAAGATGGGGATGTCGCTGGTCACCGCGCGGCCGACCACAAAGACGTGCTCACCGGCGAGCTCGTAGTTCTGGTCCCCGGCGACGCTGATCAGGCGGAAGGGCATGGGTGGGGAATATAGGGTTATGCGTGACTGGCGTAACAGGGACATGAATTGTCAGATGAAAAGATTGCGGGATTGGGGGAGCGACGGAAATCGAGCCGCCACCTGAGCCCCGAACGGCTCCCAAATCCCTCAATCCGTCAATCTCGTTTGGCGGCCATCGCCAGCGCCGTAACCACCGCCCTGGCCTTGGCTTCCGTTTCCCGCCACTCGGTCATCGGATCGGAATCGGCCACGATGCCGGCGCCGGCCTGGACCCAGGCCCGGCCGCCCTGCATGACGCAGGTCCGGATGGCAATGGCGGTGTCGAGGGTCTTGCCGCCCCAGCCGATGTAGCCAACCGCACCGGCGTACGGCCCGCGCCGGGTAGGCTCGAGCTCATCGATGATTTCCATGGCCCGGACCTTGGGCGCCCCGCTCACGGTGCCGGCGGGGAAGCAGGCGGCCAGTGCCGCGACGGCATCCAGCTCGGGCTTGAGCTGCCCGCGCACCTCGCTCACCAGGTGCATCACATGACTGTAGCGCTCGACGGTCATGAAGGCGGTGAGATGCACCGACCCGTACGTCGACACCCGGCCGACATCGTTCCGTCCCAGATCCACCAGCATCAGGTGCTCAGCCCGTTCCTTGGGATCGGCCTCGAGCTCGGCGGCGAGTGCCGCATCCTCGGCCGGGTTGGCGCCGCGGGGGCGGGTGCCCGCGATCGGGCGCAGCGTCACTTCCCCATCCTCGACCCGCACCAGGACCTCGGGCGAGCTGCCCACGATGTGGATGTCATCGAAGTGGAGGAAATAGAGATAGGGCGCCGGATTCAGCGCCCGCAGGTAGCGGTAAGTCAGCAGTGGGTCGGCCGCGGGGAGGTCGATCCGCCGAGAGAGGACGGTCTGGAAGGTGTCGCCGGCCGTGATGTATTCGAGGATCCGGCGGACTCCCGCCCGGTACTCATCAGCGCCATAGGGTGACTGGCTGGCTGGCAGCGCGATTCCGTCTCGCAGGGTAAGGGCCCGGAGCTCGCCTGGTCCCTGCAGCCGCTCGAGCCACTGGTCGATTCGGCCAACCGCTTCCTGATACTGGCCGCGCAGCGTGGCGGGTGTGCTCTGGGCCGCCACCTCGATATTGGCAATGATGGTGGCGCGGTTGAACAGATTGTCGAGCACCAGCAGAGTGTCGGCCACCATGAGTATCGCGTCAGGCAGCTGGCGGTCATCGGTCGGCGGATTGGGCAGCGACTCCAGCGAGCGGACGGTATCGTAGCCGATGTAGCCCACCGCACCGCCGGTAAATCGCGGCAGGCCTGGCAGGTCCACGGCAGGATGCCGCCGCATGATTTCACCGATGTGATCGAGCGGCGCGATGTCGCGGGCCAGTGGCTGCCACCCCGAGGCCTGGCTCCAGCGATCGCAGCGGTTGCCACGATAGCGAAACACCTCCCGCGGGTCGGTGGCCATGAAGGTGTACCGGGCCCAGCGCTCTCCCCCCTCCAGCGATTCGAGCAGAAAGCCGAACCGACCGCGGTGCAGCTTGGCCATGGCGGTCACCGGGGTCTCGCTGTCGAGTACCACTTCATGGGTGACCGGTACCATCCCACCGCGGGTGGCCCGCTCGAGAAAGGCGTCGAAAGTGGTGGGCATCAGGCGCTCGGAAAGGGAATCACTTCGACGCGGCGGCCAGATAGGTCCCGGCTGCGGGAATCGGGCCGGAGAGGTTATCGGTCGAGGGCCGGGTCGACACCAGTTGGCCGAAGCGGCCATCCTCCTGCTCGGCGGCAATGGCCAGCGCTTTTTCATAGGCCGTCACGGTGCCGTATCTGGCCAGCGCCTCGGGCGATGCCTTGAAATGCACCGGATACTTGAAGGTGATCCGTGCCCCCTTGCCGAACTTGGCGCTGCTCCCGATGGTCAGGCCATACACCCCCGGCCGGGCCTTGAGGGTGACGGTCACCGAATCACGACCGGAATCGGCGGCAAAGACCGAGGCCGGAAAGCTCAGCTCGGCGAATACGTTATTGTCGGGAGCGGCATGGCGTACAACGACAATGCGGGCCACGCCCGGTGTGAGGTTCACCGAGGTATCGACCGCCGGAGGACCGTTCATTTCCAGCACCAGCAATTGTTCCAGCGGTACCACCTGGACCACCTTGACCGCCGACGGGCTGGCTGGCGCCGCCGCGCTTTTCGAGCCGCCGCCGCAGCCGGCTGCCATTGCGAGGACGAACAGGCCGGAGGTTTGGAGTACGCGACGCATGCCGTGGTGGGGTTCAAGGTGGCGCCGGACGGCCGGCGTACTGCTGATCCTGGCACTGGGTCGGTCGCGGATGCTGGCCGCCCAGGTCGAGTGGAACAGCCCTGCGGCCCTGGCGCTCGCCGAGCGGGCCCGGGACCGGCGATTGATTGACCGGCCAGACACGGGCCTTACTAGCTATCAGGCCCGGGCGCGTGGCTTCGTGCTGTTCCTGGCCCAGGTCGGTGATCCAGTCGCCCAGCCGCCGCGACTGGTCAAGGCGGATCAGCTGGCGGTCGAAGTGTATTGGCGCTCCCCCAGTCAGAGCAAGCAGATCATCCAGGCCTGGCGCGATGGCCGCTGGCTCCCCACTGACATCCGCTATCACCGCGATCACCTCGGCATCGTCACCAATGACTTCGGCCCCCGCATCGTGATCGGAGAGGGGGACGAGGTCCGCAACGTGCCTCACCCACTCTCGGCCGCCGGCGGGTCGATCTACGATTACGCGCTGGGAAACTCCATCACCGTCGCGATCGGAGCGGAGCGGATCATCCTGCAGGCGCTCGATGTGCGGCCGAAGCGCGCCACGCAGCCCGGCGTGATCGGCACGCTCTATGTCGATACCACTTCGGCCGCGGTGGTCCGGTTCCAGTTCGGCTTCACTCCCGCTTCCTACCTCGATGCCGAACTGTCGGACATCACGGTGCTGCTGGAAAATGCCCTGGTCGAGGGACAGTGGTGGCTGCCGGTCCGCCAGGATATTGAAATCCGCCGCCGGGTGTCATGGCTCGATTTCCCGGCCCAGAGCATCATCCGCGCGCGCTGGGCAATCGGGGACTACCGCTTCAATGCGACCTTGTCCGACACGTTATTTCGCGGCCCACCGATCGGTGGGCTGCGCCAGGCCGTGGACACCGGGGGTCCGTGGTCACGGCCGCTGGCCGCTGAGGTCGATTCAGAGGCGCCACCGGTCGGCGCCGATGACCTGACCCGTCTGCGCGCCGAGCTGAGCCAGGTGGCCGGAGGAAGGATGCTGGAACGGATTCGCCCGGCCCGGTTCGGCGTCGATGGTCTGAGCGATCTGGCCCACATCAACCGGGTGCAGGGGCTGACACTCGGTGCCGGTTTCGCATTCGGATCGGGCACCTGGCGGATCAGGCCGCGCGCAGCCTACGGGTTCGATGACGATCGGTTGACGGGAGTGGTGTTACTTGAGCGGCATCGCGGATTTGGCGTCACCAGGATGGAAGTCGGCCGCAGCCTGGTGGACTTCAGCGACCTGCCTGCGGCCAGCCGGCTGATCAACAGCTTTTCCGCCCAGATATGGGGTGATGATGCGGGCGACTATGTCCGGCTCGACCGGTTGGCCGTCAGTCATTCGCAGCGACTGGGCTTTCGGGCCGCGGTCCGGGCCGAAGCAGCGATGGAGCGGAGCAGCTCAGAGGGCAACCACGCCCGGCCGTTCAATGGCAGCTACCGGCCCAATCCGGCACTGGGTGCGGGGACGTATGAAATGGTCCGGCTAGCGCTCGAGCGGCGACCCGCACCGGACCTCAAGCGGGATTGGAGCGGCGGGCTCGGATTGGAATCGGGTGCCGGCCCCACCGGGTATTCCCGTGGTACGGTCACCCTTGGCGGGCATTTGCCAGCGGGCCCTGGCGCGCTGGCTGGGTCGCTGTTCGCTGCCGGTGGCACCGCGGGCCTGCCCGCATGGCGCAGCTTTGCCCTTGGCGGGCGTGCCACGCTGCCGGGCGAGGAGTTCCGAATCTGGGGTGGCCGGTTGGCCGTACTCGCCCGAATGGAGTGGCGGGTGGAGCTGCCAGCGCCGGCAGTCCCACTCGGAGCCTATGCCAACACCGGCAATCGGTTCACCCTGGCGCCCTTTATAGCCGCGGGCTGGGCCGGAGAGGCGGTGGCTGGCGTGCCGTGGCGGCCCAGCCCGGGTATCAGGCCGGTGGCAGGGGTATCCGCCGAATTCTTCCTGCATCTGCTCAGGCTCGAGGCCGGGATTGGACTTAAGACCGGCCGGGTTGGATTCAGCCTTGACATCTCACCAGGTTGGTGGCCCGTTCTGTAGCCCCGACTGGGGGTTACTCCTTGGAATGAAACGGCTTAGCTTACTTTCACTGCTACACATAGGCTCTGATGCGCTTCACGGATGACTGGATCGTTCCCATCGTCGAAAAGATGGTGCCTGAGGGCGCCCTGGCGAAGCTGCGCCAGGAGGAATCCAACACGCCGGTATCGTTATGGGCCAAGCTGGTGGAAGCGCGCCACGCCACCGATGACCAGATCCTCCAGGCCGCCGCGGCCCGGTTCCGTTTTCCGATTGCCGACTTTACGCTGGTCGATCCCAAGGTCAAGGATTCGGTGCCCGAGCAGCTGGCCCGCCGCTTCAATGTCATGCCGCTCCGGATCACTGATTCCTACCTCGAAGTCGCCAGCTCAAATCCATTCGATATCGATGCCGAGAAGGGGCTGGCTTTTGCGACGGGGCGGGAGGTCCGGATCTTCCTGGCCGGTCCCGCCAAGATCAAGGAGCGGCTCGAAGACCTCTACCGCACCGGTGCGGAGATGGTCTCGCAGCTGCTCGGCAACATGGATGGCGGCGGCGCCGAGATTACCCAGCTCACCGATGAGGATCCGGGCGCCGACCTGGGGGCCAGCGCCGATCAGGCCAGCCAGCCCCCAGTGGTGCGTCTGGTCGATCTGATGCTGTCGGACGGGATCATCAGCCGGGCCAGCGACATTCACGTCGAACCTGGTGAAGCCGCGGTCATCGTGCGGTATCGTATCGACGGCGTGCTCCGGCAGGTGATGAACATCCCGCGTTCGGCCGGGGCCCCGCTGATCTCGCGGATCAAGATCATGTCGGGCCTCGATATCGCCGACCGGCTGCGGCCGCAGGACGGTCGCGCCAGGGTGGCGGTCAACGGCTCGCCGGTAGACCTCCGGGTCTCGACCCTGCCCGCCTCGCATGGCGAGAAGGTCGTGATCCGAATCCTCAACGCCAAGGCGACGGTCCTGTCGCTGCAGACGCTGGGGCTGTCGACCACCGAGCAGCAGACCATCGGGGCGCTGCTCAGCAATAAGGAAGGGATCATCCTGGTCACCGGGCCGACCGGCTCCGGCAAGACGACCACGCTGTATTCCTGCCTCCGGATGGTGCAGAACGAGGGCGTCAACATCGTGACCGTCGAGGACCCGGTCGAGTTCCGGCTCGGCAAGGGCATCGTCCAGGTCCAGGTGCATGAAAAGGCCGGCCTGACCTTCTCGGCGGCACTGCGCTCGATCCTGCGGCAGGACCCGGACGTGGTGCTGGTCGGCGAAATTCGAGATCAGGAAACGGCCCAGATCGCGGTCCAGGCCTCGCTGACCGGCCACCTCGTGCTGTCCACCCTGCACACCAACGACGCGGCCAATGCCGTCACCCGTCTGGTGGACATGGGCATGGAGCCATACAAGATCGCGTCGGCGCTGCGAGGCGTCGTGGCCCAGCGACTGCTGCGTCGGCTCTGTCCCAATTGCCGCGAAGTGGTTGGCCCGGAACACGAATTCCCCGAGAAGATGAAGAAATGGCTGCCGGAAGGCCTGACCTACTACAAGGGCGTGGGCTGTTCCGAATGCGCCATGACCGGCTTCCGTGGCCGGTTCAGCATCGTCGAGGTGCTGAAAATGAATCCGGAGCTGGAGCGCCGGATCGGCGCCGGCGCCACCGCCGAAAAGATCGCCGAGGCCGCCCGGAGCAACGGCATGCTGTCGCTGTTCGAGAGTGGACTCGGCCATGTGCTGCTGGGAGACACCAGCGTCGAGGAGCTGCTGCGGGTAGTCGAGCCGCCGCTGGAGGAGGATATCCCCGCTCCGGTGATTGCGGCCGCCGCTGCACCCCTCGCTCCCGGCCCCGGGCTGGGGCAGCCGCAGGCGCCGCCGCAGGGGTACCTGCACCTGGTCAGCGGCCAGTACGCCGTCCAGATGCCGCCGATGCCGGTCGCCAAGCCTGAGATCGACCTGACCAGCGCCTTTGAACTGCTGGAGGACACCCCGCGCGCCAGCGAGGCCACCCGGAACGCCACGGTCCTGCTGGTCGATGACGAGGACACGCTGCGCCGGGTGATGAAGGATCTGCTGGAGCGCGAGGGCTACAAGGTGGCCGAAGCCCGGGACGGTGTGGAAGCGCTGGACGAGGTCGATCGCCGGGCGCCGGATGTCATCGTGCTCGACCTCAACCTGCCAGGCATGGACGGCTACACCGTCCTGGCCAAGCTCCGGTCCCGCCCCAGTACCCGGCACGTGCCGATCATCGTGCTCACCGCCAAGGGCGATGAGGACAACGAAGTCCGGGTCTTCGAACTCGGGGCCGACGATTTCCTCACCAAACCGTTCCGGGCCCGCGCGCTGTCGGCCAGGCTCGAGGCGGTGCTGGCCCGGCGCAAGAACTAGCTCTCCCGCTCGCCATGCTGCCCGACTCCGCTGCCGGCCTCGCGCTGGTCAAACCGGCTGTTCGCGCCCAGTCCGCGTACACCCTCGCCGCACTCACAGCGCCCCGCAAGCTCAACCAGAACGAGAGTCCGCGGGATATTCCCGATCTGCTCAAGGCCCGGATACTGGCCCGTGCCGCCGCCACATCGTGGAATCGGTATCCGGCGTTTCATCCGGCCGAGCTGGCGGCCACGCTTGCGGCCAGGCACGGCTGGGTGGCCGAGGGTGTACTGGTGGGCAACGGTTCCAACGAATTGATCCAGGCGGTGGCGGCGGTGGCCGTCGGTGGTGGAGAGGTGGTGGTGGCCCCCACGCCGACCTTTGCCCTCTACCGCCAGCTCACGGCGGTGCTTGGCGGCCGCTATGAAGCGGTGCCACTGGCCACGGACCTGAGCTATGACATCGACCAGCTCATCGGTCGGGCCCGGGCCACTGCGGCCCGGATGATCATTCTCAATTCGCCCAATAATCCGACCGGCAGTGCGCTTCCGGGC
The DNA here is from genome assembly GCA_041691295.1 of Gemmatimonadota bacterium. Taxonomy (GTDB): domain Bacteria; phylum Gemmatimonadota; class Gemmatimonadetes; order Gemmatimonadales; family GWC2-71-9; genus DATEHG01. The sequence continues at coordinate 15,978 of JBEPVA010000022.1, read as the reverse complement.
GGGGCCATCGAGCGGATGTTGAAGGAAACCGAGGCCCTCATCGTCTGCGATGAGGCCTACCAGGAGTTCGGCGGCCCTACCGCGATTCCGCTGCTGGCCTCATCCTCGCGGCTCATCGTCCTCAGGACCTTTTCCAAGGCAATGGGGCTGGCCGGACTGCGATTCGGCTTTGCACTGGCGCACCCTGCCATCATCGCGGAAATCACCAAGGCCAAGCTGCCGTACAACGTCAATGCCATCACGCTGATTGCCGCCGAGGAAATCCTGGCGGATTCCACCGCCCTCGACGGGCTGGTTGCCGCCACGAAGCTCGAGCGGGAGCGGACCATCGCCGCGCTGCGCAAGGTGCCTGGCCTCGAGGTCTACCCCAGCCAGGCCAACTTCTTCGTGATCCGCTGCCGGACAGTTCCCGCCAGCGAGGTGTTCCGCCGCCTGCGTGAGGAATTCGGGATCCTGATCCGCGACATTTCGGGAGCGCCGCCGCTCGACCAGTGCCTGCGGATCTCGGTCGGCACCCGGGATGACATGGATGCGGTGATCCTGGCGCTGACCACGATCTTTGCCGGTCGATAGAGGAGACAGATGAGCCGCCGCGCCGAAGTGACCAGGAAGACGAAGGAAACCGAGATCCGGGTGTCGATCGATCTGGACGGCTCGGGCGAGAGCAAGGTGACGACCGGCATCGGGTTCTTCGACCATATGCTGGAGGCGCTGGCGCGCCACGCCCTGCTGAATCTCGAGGTCGAAACCCGCGGCGATCTGCAAATCGACGGCCATCACACCGTCGAGGACACCGGCATCGTGCTGGGTCAGGCGCTGGCCAAGGCACTGGGCGACCGGGCGGGCATTCGGCGCTATGGCCATGCGCTGGTTCCGCTCGACGAGTCGCTGGTCAGGGCCGTGGTCGATGTCTCGGGCCGTCCCTTCCTCCACTACCAGGTCGAGATTCCGCGCTGGCAGATGCTGGGCGACTACGACGTCTTTCTGACCCCGGAGTTCTTTCGCGCCGTGATCCAGCACGCCGGACTCACCGTCCACGTCGACCTGATCCGCGGCGAAAATCCTCATCACATCGTCGAGGCGGCGTTCAAGGCTTTTGCCCGGGCGCTCGGCGATGCGATCACCCGAGATCCTCGCGTCACTTGCGTGCCTTCCACCAAGGGCAGCCTGTGATTGCGGTGGTCGACTATGGGGTCAACAATCTCCGGAGCGTGGTGCGCGCCCTCGAGGCGGGTGGCCACCCCTCGACGCTGACCGCCGATCCTGACGTGGTCCGGAAGGCCGAGCATGTCCTGGTGCCCGGGGTCGGGAACTTCGGGCAGGCCGTGATCAATCTCGAACGCAGCGGCCTGGGCGCAGCCATCAGGGAAGTTGCCTCGTCCGGCCGAGCGCTCATGGGGATCTGCCTCGGCCAGCAGCTTTTCTTTGCCACCAGCGAGGAAGCGCCGGGGGTGAGTGGTCTGGGGTTGCTGCCTGGTGCGGTGATCCGGTTTCGCAACGACCTCCTGGTGCCGCACGTCGGATGGGCCGAGGTCAAGCCGACGGCCAGCGGCGCCACGCATCCGGTGCTGGCACCGCTGTTCGAGTCGGGACCACAGTTCTTCTATCACGTGCACAGCTATCATCCGGAAGATACTGGCGCGGCAGTTGTCCTAGCCACCGGCGACTATGGCGGGGCGTTCGCCACCGCGGTTGGGCGGGACAATATCCTTGGTGTCCAGTTTCACCCTGAGAAATCGCAGCAGGCCGGCATCCGGCTGCTGTCCGCCTTTGCCGAGTGGCGGCCATGACCGCGATCAAGGTCTCGATCGTCGATGTCTATCCGGTGCGGATGGGCGCCGATGGACTTCAACTACTCGTCATGCGGCGGGCGGCGGGCGGCCGGTGCACCGGCAGCTGGGAGTCGGTGCACGGTCATATCGAACCGGGGGAACGACCGGTTGATGCGGCGCTGCGGGAGCTCCGCGAGGAAACCAGCCTCGTGCCACAGGTGCTGTACAATCTCAGCCGGGTCGAGAGCTTCTATCAGCATCAGAATGATGAGCTGGCGCTCATTCCGGTGTTCGTCGCGCTGGTCGATCCCGCGGCCGAATTCAGGCTCGGCATCGAGCATGATGAAGCGGAATGGCTCGATTTCTCCTCGGCCAGCCCCAGATTAGCCTGGCCTCGCGAGCGGCGCGCGCTAGAAGACATCAGGCTGCTGCTGGGGAGCGGTAACGCGGGGCCGCTCGAAGATGTGCTGCGGATATGCTAGCCCGCCGGATCCTGCCCTGCCTCGATGTCGATCGCGGTCGAGTGGTCAAAGGGGTGCACTTCCAGCAGCTGCAGGACGCCGGTGATCCGGTCGAGCAGGCGGCCCGCTATGATCGGGAGGGGGCCGATGAGCTGGTCTTTCTCGACATCACCGCCAGTCACGAGGCGCGAGACACCACCCTCGAGATGGTCAGCCGGGTTGCCGACGCCATCTTTATTCCGTTCACGGTTGGTGGTGGAATCCGATCAGTTGAGGACGCTGGCCGGGTGCTCAGGGCCGGGGCGGACAAAGTGGCGGTCAACACCGCGCTGGTCCGGGATCCATCACTGACCGAACGACTGGCCGCGAGCTACGGCCGGCAGTGCGTGGTTGCCGCCGTCGATGTGAAGCATAACGGCACCGGTTGGCAGGTGATGATCACCGGCGGCCGCGAGCCGACTTCGCTCGACGCAGTAGCCTGGTGCATCGAACTGGCCCGGCTGGGCGCCGGCGAGATCCTGCTGACCTCGATGGACCGCGACGGCAGCCGCCAGGGCTACGACCTGGCGCTGCTCAAGGCGGTCAGTAGCGCGGTGCCGATTCCGGTCATTGCCTCGGGCGGAGCCGGCAGCCTGACCGACCTGGCCGCCGGCCTCGAGGCCGGCGCCCATGGGGTGCTGGCGGCATCGATATTTCATGACCAGGGTTCGTCACTCGGCGAAGCTCGCAGCTATCTCCGATCCAGAGGTTTCCCAGTCCGGCCATGATGCGCTATTCCCTGCTGTTTCCGCTGCTCCTTACCGGCGCCGGATTCCGGGCCGAACCCGAGCCGTGCATCAAGCCGCTCCGGGCCGGCACGTCGGTCCAGGGCCACGTCCGGGTCTGCCCCGGCCGGTATCGGGTACCCGACCCGATGGAGCGTGGGGTCTTCATTGTCGCCACCTCGGGCACCTCGCTTGACCTCAGCGGCGTCAGCCTCGAGAGTGGCGACACCAATCCGGCGGCGTTCGTCGGCCGGGGCGTCGTGGCCCGCAACGTGGACAGTGTCTCGATCCATGGCGGGCGGGTCAGTGGCTATCGCTTCGGAATCTGGATCGAGGGAGGGAAGGGGCACCGCATCGAAGGGAGTGATCTCTCCGGCTCCCGCCGCCAGGCGCTGCAGTCGACCCGCACCAGCTACGATGAGCGGGACTGGCTCGACATCGTCCGGCCCGACAGCTTCGCGCTTTACGGTGCCGGATTGAGCCTCCGCCGCACCATTGGCGCTTCCGTGGCCCGGGTCTCGGCCCACGATGCCCAGAACGGAATCGCGCTGTTCGAGAGCCGGGAAGCCACTATCGAAGACAACGATGTCCGGGCCAACAGCGGCTGGGGCATCAACCTGTGGCATTCGAGCCGCAACGTCATCGTGCGGAACCGCGCCGGCCACAACAGCCGCTGCGAGTTCCCGGCCTACAGCCGAGGCTGTGACTCGGCCGCACTGCTGCTGCGCCAGCGCAGCGACTCCAACTTCATCGCCGACAATGAACTGACCTGGTCAGGGGACGGGTTCTTTCTCAGCGGCCACCGGCCGCTGCTCGAGCCCTCGATCGGGAATGTCGTGGTGCGGAACGACGGCTCATTCGCCTATCACAACGCCTTTGAGTCGACCTTCAGTGCCGGCAATCTCTTCCTGGAAAACCGGGCCGACAGTTCGGACTACGGCTTCTGGCTGGGCTACAGCCGGGCCAACCGGGTCGAACGGAATACCATGATCGGGTCGAGGGTGGCGGCAGTGGCCATCGAGCATGGCGGGCGGAACACGATTGCCGGTAACACCATCATCGGTGGGGCCTGGGGAATACACCTGTTTGCCCCGCACGACGGGGACGATCCCAGCAGCGACAGCCAGATCGACGACAACACCATCGTGCGGGTCGGGCGGGGTGTGCAGCTGGAGCGGAGTCATCGGATCCGGGTCCGCGGTAATCTGTTCGACGAGGTGGAAATCGCGCTCACCGCCGACTCGGCATCAGCGGATGCCGCACTGGCAGGCAATGTGTTTCTCCGGGCCAGTCACTGGCTGATCGACGCGCCGGCGCTCTCGGCCGGTGGCAATTTCTGGGGAAGTCCGGGAGTGGACAGCACCGCCAAGCAGATTCACGGCAATGTGACGCTGATGCCGTGGCAGTCGGCGGCGGCGGCGGGGTACTAGCGCAGGGCAGATGTCTCTCGACCGCTCCAGAGTATCGAGCCACCGGCGAGTAGCACCACCCAGGCCAGCATGAAATGCGTGGGTGCCCCGCCGTAGTCGATCCCGATCACGAACAGATGGGTAGCCAGCACCCCGATCATCAGTGCGACTCCCATCCATCCGCCCGCGGTGATCGTGCGAGGCCACAGGAGCAGTAGTACTGTGACACTTTCGCAGGCACCGACCAGCCAGCGGCCCCATGGTTCCGCGCCCAGCAGCTGAAACACTGCCACCGCGTCCGGAGAACCTCTGAGCTTGGCTGAGCCGGCCACCGCCAGTATGGCGGCGGCGACCAGCCGGGCTGCCCAGCTGAGTCGATTCGATCTCAGGACCCGACCCGCAGTTCCTGCCAGCTGATTCTGCCCTCCCGAATCACATCCCTGATCTGTCGTTCCCGCTTGGAAAGAGTCGAGCTGCCCGTCTTGACTTCAATCATGACGATCCGATTGATCTGCCCTGCATCAAGGCCATCGAACACGATGAGGTCGATCGGGGAGCCGAGGAAGCGGGCGTCCTTGGGATTGAACGGAAAGTCGGGAAAATAGGGCAGCAGCTGCTCGTGGACCTGTCCGGCGATGGTGGCCTGGCTCCGCGCCACCGCGTCCTGGCGGATCCGCTTGGTATAATGGGCCTTCCAGAGCAGGCCGGCCAGTGTGGCGATGAGCAGACCGAGTCCGAGGCCGGCGAGGAGCAGAAGGAGCGGTGGGACGAGAGTGAGATCGGGCATCAGCGCCTAACTCTTCGTCCCCAGCGCAATTCCGGCGATCACAATTGCCGCCAGCACGAGCATCACGGTGACGATCCGCCGCCGGCTCCGTCGCAGCGCCTCCCAGCTCAACTCATCGAGATAGTACGTGCCCGGAGCCGCCTGACGGAGCACTGCCCGCGAGATCAGTCGGGACACCGCGATGCCCTGATGCAGCCCGAGTGAGGCAAGCGCCTTGGCTCCCTCGGCGCTGGTGGCCCCGGCGGCGCGAAAGGCGGTAACGACTTCTTTTTCCTTGTGCACGATGACGGCAGCGGCAACAGCGCCCATAGTCCCCTCGAATCATTCATTCAGGTTGAGCTGCCCCTGGCCGATCAGCAGCTTGCCGACGATTTCCTTGAGTTCCTTGAGCTTGAACGGCTTTTCGACCACGGCCACTCCCCGGCTCCGCAGCCGGTCAATGGACGGCCGGTCGTTCCGGTCCGGCGAGGCCACCAGCCGGTCCTTCCAGTCGGGCGATTCGATCAGCAGCTGCTCGATGAAGCTGCCACCGCCGAGTCCAGGCGCCCGCGGGTCCGCCACCACGATATCCCACTTGCTGGCCCGCGCGGCCGCCAGTGCCGATTCACCGCCGCGGACCGCTTCGACGATGTGACCCTCGGTCGCGAACAGCGCCGAGACGGCGCGGTGTACCGCCGGATCCTCGTCGACCAGGAGAATGCGGCGACCCGGAAATATGGCCGTGCCCGACGGCCGGCTGGCCCGCGGCGGGTCCTGCCGGGCCAGCGGCAGCGTCACGCTGAACTCCGAGCCACCCCCCGCAGTGACAGCGTACGCCATCCGGCCGCCGTGCGACTCCACGATTCCATAGCTGATCGACAGCCCCAGGCCGGTGCCCTCGCCGGGCTCCTTGGTCGTGAAGAATGGGGTGAACAGCTGGGGCACGAGTTCCGGCGGCACACCTGGACCGGTGTCCCTGACCCGCAGCACCGCGAAGTCATTCTCCTCAGCACTCTGGATGGTGATTTGCCGGGGACGGCCATCACGCAGAAGCCCCACCGCATGGATGGCGTTCGTGAGGAGGTTGAGCAGCACCTGCTGCAGGCCGTAGCGGTCGCCCATGACGCGGATCGGCGCCAGCCCCAGCTCCTGGATCAGCATCACGCTGCGGAGCTTCAACTCGTGGCTGACCAGCATCACCGTACTGGTCACCACTTCTGCCACATCGCACAGACCGACGGCCAGCGGCTCCTTGCGGGCAAAGGTGAGCAGGTTCTGCACGATACGGCCGGCCCGGGTGGCCTGTTCGTGGACCACCCGGAGATGCTCCCGTTCGGGAGAACCGGGCTGGGCCCGCTCCAGCAGCAGCTCGGTCAGGCCGGCGATCGAAGTCAGCGGATTGTTGAGCTCGTGGGCCACGCCGGACACTAGCTGACCCACGGCGGCCAGCTTCTCACTCTGGATCAACTGCTGCTCGAAGGCCTGCTGCTCGGTGACATCCTGGACCAGCACCACCACTTCAGGATCGGCCCCCGTTTCGGTCAGCGGGGCCACCGCGAGCCGCAGCGTCCGGTTGAGTAATGGACTCTGTACCAGTGCCCCTGAATGCCGCTTGCCTCCGCGGATGGCATCGGCGGGGAGCGGGGGAATCTCCGACTCGCCGATCACCGTGGCCCAGAACGGCTGGCCGATCAGTGCCGGCACCGGGATGTCCACAATCCGCGCCAGCGCCTGGTTGGCTCGCCGGACCCGTCCCCGTCCATCGACCACCGCGATGCCTTCGGCCAGGGCGTTAAAGGCGGTTTCCCACTCTTCCTTGGCCAGCCGGATCATTTCGAACAGCCGGCTGTTGGCCAGCACCACCGCCACGTGGGTGGTCATGGTCGACAGCAGCCAGAGATCCTCGGTCGAGAACGGCCCGTTCCGGTGATCGGCCACCAGCAGGGCACCCATCGTGAGACCGTGCGCCCGCAGCGGCGCCGCGGCGCCGGATCCAGCCGTGGTGGTGCCCACCAGCAGGACCTTTCCTCCGTCGGGGGCGTGGGACACTTCGATCCGCTCATGCCGGATGGCCTGCAGCAGCAGGGTCTCCTCGTCTTCCGCGACCCTGGTCCCGGCCAGATGGCGTAGCGAGCCCTCAGCCGCCGCAACGGTCAGTCCCTGACTGGCCTCGTCAACCAGGACCAGCGCCGACCCCTCGGCCTGGAGGAAACGCAACGCATACCGGGTAACCTGGCTGACGATCCGTTCGAGCTGCATCGACTCGGCCAATACGTAGCTGAGTTCCTGCAGCGAGAACAGCTCATTGATTCGGCGCTCGAGCTGCTGGGAAATGGTATCACGCTCGGACGCCAGCCGGCGAAGTACCCGCTGGGACCTGAAATGCTGATCCAGCAGAATTGCGAGACCGGCCACGACCAGCATGGCGGTGAGCCAGGCCGGCAAGTCGAGCAGCGCGGTCACCACACCGCCGAGAATGGCGCCAGCGCCCAGCGCAAACCCCTTCCACGGGGCTGCGACCGGCAAGGCGGGACGGCTCTCGGCGGATGAGCTCAGTTCGTCGATTCCATGATGATGAGAAGATGCGGAAGGTGCGTACTGACGCTGAAAAAGTAATTGAGGTCGATTGACGGGTTCCGCGTGCCTCGTCCCGCAAAGCAATCATGACTTGAAAGGACGCTCGACTCTCGGCTCTTGTCTCTCGTCTATCTGTTCTTCACTGAATCCGTCGTCCCTCGCGTGGTCTGCTGCCCGACTCGGCCCAGGACCCGGGCCTTTTCCCGGTCCAGCCTGAGCCGGATCCCGGCCCAGGCATCCGGAAACGAATTGGCTCCGTAGCGAATCCCGAAGTTGGTCTCCACCGGCAGCGCTTCTTCAAAGACATAGATCGCCGACGCGCTCTGGCGCAGGTCGAGCTGGCCGTTATTGAAGTTGGCCGAGTATGGCAGCATCACGACCGGGCGATATTCGCGGCCGGGCGAGAGGATCGAGATATCCTCCGGCTCGTAGCGCGCATTCATCTGCCGGGAATAGAACGTGACCAGCGCCAGGCCTGGCGTGCTGATTCCGCTCCGCGCCGAGGCAGTCTGGATCTTGTCGGCAAACTGCACGATCAGCTGGTCCAGTGAACTGTCGACCGATGGCTTGGTGAGCCGGAGAATCCGCTCATCCAGCGGCACGATTCTGATATCGAGCTGATCGGTCGACATCAGCAGGGTGATATCGTCGATGCTCAGGGTGCCGAATCCCATCGGGAGCAGCCCGGTGCTGTCGACCTGGGCGCGGAGTGGCTGGGCCAGCAAAAGCAGTAGCGCCGAAATCGGTGCGAGGCTGGCAAGGCGGGAACGGGTCATCGGGCGGTCTCCGCGAGGGCGGCCATGATGCTGTCGTCGAGCTCGGCAATGCCGGTCCGGGCCGAACTGCTGGTCAGATGAAACTGGTCTTCCGGGAGGTCCAGCGCCACTGCGATGGCCCCGGCCTGTTTCTTCTGTTCCCCGCGGGTCAGCTTGTCCGCCTTGGTGAGCGCGACCAGTGTGGGCACGCCGCGCCCGGCCAGGACCTCGCGGTGGGCCTGGTCCGCCACCGAAGGGAGGTGGCGGATGTCGAGCAGCCAGACCACGGCGTGCAGGGTGCTCCGCTGGGCCAGATAGCTCTCCAGCAGGTTGGAGAACTCGGCCCGCGCGGTGTGGCTGGCCTTGGCAAAGCCGTAACCCGGCAGGTCGACCAGGTAGAAGTCGGGATAGCGGAAGATATTCATGGCCGTGGTGCGGCCAGGCGTGCGGCTGACCCGGGCCAGCTTCGGATGACCCGTCAGGGCGTTGAGCAGGCTCGACTTGCCGACGTTGGATCGTCCGAGAAAGGCGACTTCAGGCAGGGCGGGGTCCAGCGGATGCAGCGGATCGGGAAAGCTGCCGATGAATTCGACCGGCAGGCCGGGAAGACTGGGGCTCACGCCTCCCGCTTGGTGCGGACCCGTTCGGTGACGACCAGGGGCGGGCGCCCGTCGCTGACGCATTCAGGGGTGATGACGATCTCGCGCACGTCGTCCCGCGACGGCAGGTCGAACATGATGTCGGTCATCATGGTTTCCAGAATGGCCCTGAGCCCGCGGGCGCCGGTACCGCGCTTGAGCGCCCGGGAGGCCACGGCGTGCAGCGCGTCCTGCTCGATGGTCAGCCGGACATTTTCCATCTCGAACAGCTTCTTGTACTGCTTGGTGAGCGCATTCTTAGGCTCGACCAGAATCCGCATCAGCGAGGCCTCATCCAGCGCCTCAAGGGCCACCACCACCGGCAGCCGCCCTACCAGTTCGGGGATCAGCCCGAAGCGGAGCAGGTCGTCCGGTTCGACTTCCAGGAACGGGTTCTGCTTGTCCACCTCGGTGGTGCTGGCCTTTTCATCCTTGGCAAATCCGATCTGCTGCCGGCCAGTCCTGGCCTGGATGATCTTTTCCAGACCGTCAAAGGCACCGCCGCAGATGAACAGGATATCCTTGGTGTTGATCTGGATGTATTCCTGCTGCGGATGCTTGCGGCCGCCCTGGGGCGGCACCGAAGCCATGGTGCCCTCGAGGATCTTGAGCAGCGCCTGCTGGACACCCTCGCCGGACACGTCCCGGGTGATGCTGGGGTTTTCCGACTTGCGGGCAATCTTGTCGATCTCGTCGATGTAGACGATGCCCCGTTCGCACTCGCTGACATTGAACTCGCCGGCCTGGAGCAGCCGGACCAGGATGTTCTCCACGTCCTCGCCGACGTACCCGGCCTCGGTCAGGGTGGTGGCATCGGCGATGGTGAACGGCACGTCGAGGATCCGGGCCAGCGTCTGGGCCAGCAAAGTCTTGCCGACGCCGGTGGGGCCCAGCAGCAGGATATTGGACTTGTCGAGTTCGACATCCCCATCCCGGCCGGCCGGCGCGTTGATCCGCTTGTAGTGGTTGTACACGGCAACGGCCAGGGTGCGCTTGGCGCGCTCCTGGCCGATCACGTACTGGTCGAGGGTATCCTTGATTTCCGAGGGAGTCGGTACCTGGGTAATGGCCTCGGCGACATTGCGCTCCTCATCCTCTGCCAGGATCTCGTTGCAGAGGGTGATGCACTCGTTGCAGATGTACACGGACGGGCCGGAGATGAACTTCCGGACCGAATCCTTGGACTTGCCGCAAAACGAGCAGCGCAGGTGTTTGTCGCTGGACATGTCTCTCCGTGTCAGACCCGGGAATCCGGCTTCCCATCAAAGGTGCGGGACCCCGCCGGGGGGGTCAAGGGACCTTGCCCGGGACCAGTTCGGACCGCTTGGTGATGATATGGTCGATCAGGCCGTATTCCTTGGCCTCCTCGGCGCTCATGAACCGGTCACGGTCCATGTCCCGCTCGATAGTCTCGATCGGGCGCCCGGTGTGGTGGGAGTACAGCGAGTTGAGCTTGGCGCGCAGATACAGGATTTCGCGGGCCTGGATCTCGATGTCCGCCGCGGTGCCCTGGGCCCCGCCGGACGGCTGATGGATCATGATCCGCGAATGCGGCAGCGCACTCCGCTTGCCCTTGGCGCCGGCCGCCAGCAGGAACGAACCCATCGAGGCGGCCATCCCCATGCAGATGGTGTGAACCGGCGCCTTGAGGTACTGCATCGTGTCGTAGATGGCGAGCCCGCTCGACACCACGCCGCCCGGCGAGTTCAGGTACAGGTAGATGTCGCGCTCGGCATTGTCCGCTTCGAGGAACAGCAGCTGCGCGATGATGATGTTGGACACGTCGTCGTTGATGGCCGATCCCAGGAACACGATCCGGTCCATCAGCAGACGGGAAAAAATGTCGTACGAACGCTCGCCCCGGCTGGAGCGCTCGATGACATACGGGGGATACACACTCATGACGCGATCTCCTCAACAGTCGATTGCGGGAGCAGATAGCCAAAGGTCTTTTCTTCGGTGATGCTGTGTTCCAGCTCGCGGAGGCGGTTGGCCTTCTCGAGTGACGCGTACAGCTGGGCCGGCGACACGCCGCGGGCCGCGGCCAGCTCCTGGATCTTCGCGTCGATGTCCTGCTCGGTGGCGTACAGCTTGTTGGCCTCGGCCACCGCGTCGAGGGCCAAGTCGCGGCGGACCTGGGTCTCGGCAATGGGGCGGAACTCCTGGGCAAAGGTCTCGAACTGCTCGTCCGGGATCTGGTAGCCCTTGGCGTAGCCGCGCAGGAACCGTTCGACCATCGAACCGGGCGCATCCACCTTGTTGGCCTTGACCAGTTCCTCGACCAGCGCCTGACGCACGCCGGCATCGGCTTCCCGCGCCGACTCAGTCTCGAGGTCCGACCGGATCGCGGCACGCAGGGCATCGAGCCCCTCGAAATCGCCGATCTCACGGGCCAGGTCATCGTTCAGCGCCGGTAGCTCCTGGCGCTTCACTTCATGCAGGGTGACCCGGACCTGCCGAGTCTGGCCCCGCTTCGATTCGTCGGAAAAATCGTCGGGGAACTTGACCGAGGTATCAAGCGACTGGCCAGGCTCGAGGGTCATGATCCGCTCTTCGAGCTCCGGGATGGCCCGCCCCTCACCCAGGACCATCGAATAGGGCTGGGTCGGGCCGGCCACCCCATCCTCGAGCGGCGCCACCTCGACCCGGACCTGCTGGCCCGGTGACGGCTTCTGGCCTTCGACCGGGAGCCAGGTTGCTTTGCGCTCCTGCAGGTCGCGCAGCCGCTCCTCGACCGACTCGTCGGTAACCCGAGCCAGTTTCCGCTGCAGCTTGAAGCCCCCGACCTTGGCCATCTCAATGGTCGGGCGGACCTCGACGTGGAACTCGAATTCGATCGGCCCGCCCGCTTCGAATTTGAGGTTGTGGATGTGGGGTTCCGCGACCGGCTTGAGCCCCTCGGTTTCCCGGGCTGCTTCCCAGCTTTCCCGGATGACTTCCTCCAGGACGGTCTGGCGAATGGCATCGCCGAAACGCTGGCGCAGGACCATCTCTGGCGCCTTGCCGGGGCGGAAACCGGGCACCTTGGCCCGCTGGCCGTAGTATTTAACGGCTTTGGCCTCGGCCGCTTTGACCCGCTCGACCGGGACGGTGACCTGCAACGACTGTGAGGCGGCGTCCGCCTTGGTCTTCAGTATCGTGATGGCTGACATGGGTGGACCTGCTGGAGTCTTGCCACCGGCACACTGCCGGCAACCGGGCAGGAATCTACCCGTTTCGGAGAGCGAGCGTAAAGGCGGCGGCTACCCGGCTGAGCCTCGCCTCTTGACCCCCGGGGGGCATCGGCGGTACTTGCCCCATGTCCCGCGTACTGGTGGTCGACGACGACCCGGCGGTCGTGAAGGCCCTCACCGGATTTCTGGTACGGGCCGGCTACGAGGTGGTGTCGGCGGGCTCGGCGGCTGACGCCCTGGAAGCGCTGGGCCGGTCTCCGGAGATCGATGCGGTCGTGAGCGACATCCTGATGCCGGGAATGAGCGGACTGGCACTCTACGACACTATTGTCGCCCGGGTCCCCGGGCTGGCCCGGCGGGTGGTGTTTCTCACCGGCGCCGCCCGCGATCCCGAGATTCACGATCCGGTCGAGTCACGGGGGGTACCATTGATCTCGAAGCTGAATGACTTCAGGCTGGTCGTCGACGCGGTCCGCCTTGCCCTGCTCTCCCGCACCGAGGCCCGCTAGCTGCCCGGGTCATTCGACCAGCAGCAGCCCGGTTTCCTTCCCGAATTCATCCGGCACCACCCGGAGTGAGGGCGGCGTCTGCCAGGCGCCACCGTCATAGCGCACGTTGAGGTAGTGAATTCCTGGTGTGGCGGCGAGCCGGACCCGCCACCGATTGCCACCCGCATGCTCCATGGCCACTGGCTGCCAATCGGTTAGGTCTCCCATCACCTCGACCTGCAGCGCGATCGGGGCCTCGAACTCGAGCTCGACCCGCCTGCCGATTCGGCGCAGCGTCAGCTTAGCCGCTTGATGAGGCAATGTCTTTCGGTCGGATGGATGCCGGTCGAGCCCGATCCGGACTGACAGCCGCATGAAGTTGGTGGCGGAGATCAGGAGCGAAGGATTGGGTGACTGCCGTCCAACAATCCCGGTGATCCCCAGTCGCTCGGTGAGCCAGTAGGTCCCTTCTGCGGTCCACCAGCCTGTGCTGGTGTGTGCCAATGCGGCCGGCCCGTCCGCCAGGGCGCCGGACCGCACCGGTTCGAGGTTGCTCAATCGCCAGCCGGCTCCACCTCGCAGCTGCAGTGGGCCCTGGTTCCAGGTCAGCCAGCCACCGAGCTCGGTCGTCAGCCGTACACGGCTCTGCGAACCACTGTCCGGCCGGCTCAGCGAGTCTCCGGCCGCAATGGGCGGTCCCGTTGCATCGCCGGAGGTGGTCTGGCTCCCCTGAATCTGCAAGGATACCGCTCCAAGATCCCGCCACAGCCCCGCCTCCCAGCTCCGCAACCCGCCGAAGCGGTCTCGTCCGCCTCGCAGGCCGAGCCAGCCGCCAGCGCCGCCGGCGGCGCGAAGATGCAGTCGAGTGCCGGCATCCCAGCTGGTGGCCGAGGCAAGGCGGCGGCATCTCGAACTGCGCCGCCGCCCCCCACTTCGAGCAGCAGCGGGCCGGGTAGCCGCACGAAATACGAGGCCGACGCGAGTCCCGAGCGGTCTCGGCCGAACGGGCCGAGATCGCGATATTCACCGCTGCCCTCGACCCTCAGATTTCTGGTCTCCAGCCGGAGAGTCGGCGCGGCGGCCCAGAGCGTTGTCGTTCCGAGCCCCGGCAATGAGGCGCTGCCCAAGCCGAGATCGAGATGTCCCGTAACTTGTCCGGTAGCGGGAACGGCCAGGCAGCAGGTCAATCCGGCTACCGCGAAGGCGGGCCGCTTCATGGCGACGGATGCTCCAGTCCCTCGGTTTGCACTGCGGGCGGAAGGCTCCGTCCAGCCGGGTCACGGCCTCCAGCCACTCTGTCCCTCAACGCCAGAAACTCGCTGTCCGGCACTCGACGCTCGGCCAGCGCGCGGACTTCGTTCCAGGCCCGGTCGGCGGGAATCCCGGATGTGAGCAGGTCAGCGTACACGCTCAGTGCCACGCTGACGGGGCGCCGGTCGCGGAGGCTGCGCAACGTGCCGAGGCTGGTCTGGGTGGCGCCGGCCCGGAGGGCCGCGGCACCGGCTATCAGATCGGGCTCGGAGGCGGCGGGGCCCAGCGCCTCGCGTGCGGAAGCCAGGTTTGCAACCAGTGCCCGGACCGCGCCGATGATCCTGGTCGAATCGGCGCCCTTGCTTTGTCCCTCCAGCGCCTTCTTGATCAATGGCTCCGTCGGCAGAGTCCCGGCGGAGGCACTATCGACCAGGTGCTGCACCGCGACCGCGGTGCCATGGGGCAGCCGGTCGATCAGCCGGCCATCCTGGCCCTCCACGGTTCTGGCCAGCAGCCCGAGGCTGATGGCCATCAGCACGACGGCGGTGTGACGCCGGCCGAGCGCGCTCATCGGCCCACGGTAATCGCCGAGGTCGAGGTTCCGAACTCGTCGATGGCGGGTGGGGCGGCAGGATCGGCCTCGAGACGGGTGCCGTCGAGGAGAAAGGCGTAACGGTAGCGGCCGGGTTTGAGCGCCATGGTCGTACTCCAGATACCGGATCGATTGGTCAGCGGAGTCGCGTTCCGGTCCCAGTCGTTGAAATCACCGATCAGCATGACCTGCCTGGCCGGGGCAGTCAAGCTGAACTGGATGTCCTGGCCTGCCCCGGCGGGCCGGTTCGCGAAATAGTCAGGCACGCCGATCCAGAGTGCCAGCGCAGCCGCGATTCCCGCGCCGATCCAGAGCGGCATCCGGCTCCGGTCGCGCCGGGGATCCGCCGCCAGGGTCGCAAGGACTCGCTCGACGGCCTGGTCACCCAGGCCGACCGGCTGGCGCAATCGCTCGATGGTTGGACCGAGGACGGCATCGTTCATCGGATCTTCGGTCTCCTTACTCACCGTGACGCTCCTCGAGGTCCCGACGGAGCTGGGCGCAGGCCCGGCTGACCCGCATCTTGAGCGCCGACAGCGACGCTCCGGTCAGCTCGACCATCTCCTCGTAACTAAAACCCTCCACATGCTTGAGCAGAAATGCCTCGCGGGAATCCGGGGCCAGCGCCGCCAGTCCCACGCGGATCTCTTCCTGCCGGTCATTCTCCCGGGCCGGATGCTCGACCGCAACCCCATCCGTCGATTCCACCTCCACCATCCGCTGGTGCAACTGGCCCCGCCGGGCAAACGCGGTCCGGCAGCGGTTGACCAGGATCCGCATCAGCCAGGACCGAAACCGCTCCGGCTGGCGGCACTGGCCGATCGAGCGATAGGCCCGTATTAGGCTGTCCTGCAGTGCCTCCTCCGCGTCCTCCCGCTGGCCGAGGAGGTGCATGGCGTATCGTTCCAGGCCGACTCGATGGCGGGCGATCAGCGTGCCGTACGCCGACAGATCCCCACGTCGGGTCCGGTGCACCAGTTCGAGGTCGGACTCGCTCATTGTCAATAGACCCGCGGCGCCCGGAGAAAGTCACAGTGTGACCCCAGAGGATGATCTGGAGTCATATACGTGGTCGCTCGGATGCTGGAGACGCTCGCGGGCCCCTCTCGGTCCACGCAGCTGCCCAGCCGTTTCAATACTCATCGGAGGCCTTATGCGGTTTTATCTGGGTGTGGCAGTGGGACTCATTCTCCTGGCCGGTTGCGGCGGCGACAACTCCGCGCCGAAACTTTCACGCGGCGAGCACGCGGGGGGTGGTGATGGTGACCGCACCATCAATGGCAAGGTGGTGAGTATCGCGTTCCAGCCTGAGAGCACCTTCGTCGGCGTGGC
>JBEPVA010000021.1:0-27962 GCA_041691295.1 Gemmatimonadota bacterium | reverse complement strand
TCAGTAGGTGAGCGGATCCGACCCGGTGATCCCGAACAGCAGACCCTTGAGCACCCGGCTGAGTGCCAGCGCGGCCACCAGTCCCATGAGTGCGCCGCCGCCCACCAGCATGACCCCCTGGCGCCCGACCAGATGGATGATGTCCCGAACCTGGGCGCCCAGCGCCATCCGTACCCCGATTTCCTGGGTGCGCTGCCCCACCGTGTAGGACAGCACGCCGTAGATCCCCACCGCCGCCAGCACCACCGCCAGCAGCGCAAAGATGGTGAGCACGAACATCGGGAAGCGCCGATCGGAAATCGATGACAGGAGGCGGTTCTGCATCGAGGTTACTTCACCCAGCGGCAGGTCGGCGTCGAGCCCGCGGACGGCAGCCCGCACCGGGGCCGCGAGGGTGAGTGGGTCGCCGGAGGTTTTCACCAGCAGGGTCATCGATCCGTTGGGCACCTGGGCCAGCGGATAGTAGATCATCGCGCGCCGACCCCCGTCGAGGCCATCGTTCTGCACGTCAGCCACCACCCCAGCGACGATCACCGCCTGATCGGGCGCCCACATGTCCACCTTGATCTGCTGGCCGACCGGATCCGCATTCGGCCACAATGCCCTGGCCATCCATTCGTTGATGACCACGACGGGCAGCCCGCCGGCCGCATCGCGATCGGCGAGGGCGCGCCCGCGCTTGAGTCCGATCTGCATCACTTTGAAATAGTCGGGGTCGATGATCTTGATGTCGGCGACGGGCGCCTGACCCGGGGCCGCAGCCGGTTGACCGACGACCGAGAAGGAGGTCGCCGCTCCCTCGCCGGCGAGCGGGATGAAATCGATGAGTGACGCCGATTCGACTCCCGGCATGGCGCGAGTCCGCTGCAGCAGACTGGCGTAGAACGCCGTCTGACGGGGACCACGGGCATAGGTCGCGCCGGGCAGGTCGATTCCGACGGTGAGAACGCCCCGCGGATCGAATCCGGGATCGACGGCCATCAGCCGCTGCAGCGAGCGCACCAGCAGTCCCGCGCCCACCAGCAGGACGACGGCGAGCGACACCTGCGCGATCACCAGCCCGCCTCTTACCCTGGCCGTCCTGGTACCCGAGGTGGTGCGCCGCCCGGCCCCGTGAAGCGCGGCGGCCAATCCTCCGGCTCGATTTTCCCACGCGCCGGCCAGGCCGAACAGCACGCCCACGGCGATGGTGACCACGGCCGTCACCAGCAGGACCCGCCCATCGATGGTCACATGGGTCTGTTTCGGCAGCGGCACCGATCCGCCGGCGGTCAGCAATTCAATCCCCCACGCCGCCAGCATTCCCCCTCCCGCACCGCCGGCCACCGCCAGCAGCAGGCTCTCCGCCAGTCGCTCACGAAGCAGGCGACCGCGCCCGGCACCGAGGGCCGCGCGCAAAGCGAATTCCCGGCGGCGTCCGGTGGCCCGGACCAGCATCAGGTTGGCCACGTTGGCGCAGGCGATCATCAGGACCAGCGCCACGGCGCCGAGCAGAGTCCACAGGATGGCCCGTGAGCCACCGACGACTTGTTCGGTGAGCGGAACGACACTCGCACCCCATCCGGTGTTGGATTCCGGGTGCTCCCGGCTCAGGTCGGCGGCGAGCCCGGTCATGTCGCGCTGGGCGGCGTCAACCGTAACGCCGTCCCTGAGCCGGCCGATCGTCATCGCGTAGCGCCCCTTCCGCCCGCGGTCGGCGGGATCAAGCCGGAATGGCTCCCAGTACTGGTCCTCCGGCCCGTACGGCATCGGCTGGAACGAGGCCGGCATGACGCCGAGGACCTGAACCGCCCCGCCGGCGACCGGAATGGCCCGGCCAATGATCGAGGGATCACCACCGAACCGCCGCTGCCACACCGCGTGACTCAACACCACCACCTTCGGTCCGCCTGGCGCCGCCTCTTCCGCCGTGAACCCACGGCCGATCTCGGGCGACACCCCGAGCACCGTGAAGAAGTTCGCCGTCACCGCTCGGCCCTCGATGTGCTCCGGCGACCCGCCGGTCATCGTCATGCCCCGCCACGTGAAGGCGGTGATGTCGCTGAAGCTGTGATTGCGGTCCCGCCAGTCGAGAAAATTCACCGGGTCCACCACGTTGCGCGGATTGCCCCGGCTGTTGCCCTCCCAGATCACCATCAGGCGCGAGGGATCGCGGTAGTGCAGCGGGGTCAGCAGCACGCTGTTCACCACACTGAAGATCGCGGTGTTGGCGCCGATACCCAGCGCCAGCGTCAACACCACCACGGCCGTGAAGCCGGGAGTGCGCCGCAGGGAGCGGAAGGCAAGTCGGAGATCGTTCAGCATTCGAGATCAGTCCTCAGTCGAGAGTCTGGGGTCGAGAGACCCAATCGACCTGCATCGGAACCACCCGGAACCCGGAACCAGCCAGCATTGTCTACTCCGCGCGCAGGACGACGACGGGATCGACCCGCGTCGCCTTGAGCGCCGGCAGGTAGACCGCCAGGAACGCTACGGCCAGCAGCAGCAGCGGGATCAGCACGAAGGTGAGCGGGTCGGTCGCGGCGATGTCGAACAGCAGGCTGCGGATGAACCGGGTCACCAGCAGGGCGCACACCAGTCCGATGCCCACCCCGATGAACGCCAGCCGCATTCCCTGCCCCACGACCAGCCGGAGCACATCCCTGGTGGCGGCGCCGAGGGCCAGGCGGACGCCGAGCTCGCGGGCCCGCTGGGTGACGAGGTACGACATCACGCCGTACAGGCCGATCGAGGCCAGCACCGCGGCCAGGATCGAGAAGCCACTCAGCAGGTACATCGCGAAGCGGCGCTGGCCGGTGGTGCCATCGACCAGTTGATCCATGGTGGACACATTCGCGATCGGCATGTCGGGATCGATCGCGTGCAGCGACGCCTTGACCGACGGCAGCAGCGCCATCGGGTCGCCGGTGCTCCTGATCGCCACGTTGCCGAATCCGACCGGTGCCTGGGACATCGGGAAGTAGACCTGCACCCGCCGCTTGCCGTCGAGCCCCTCGTGCATGGTGTGCCCGACCACGCCCACCACGGTCAGCCACCGGATGCTCGAGTCGGACAGGCTGCTGAAGGTGATCCGCTTGCCCAGCGGATCCTGGCTGGGCCAGTAGCGCGCCACCATCTCCTCGTCGACAATTACCACGGCGGGTGAGGAAGCGATATCGTGGTCGTCGAACTGCCGCCCCAGCCTGAGTGGTGCCTTGAGCGCGGCCAGGAATCCGGGCGTGACATTCCGCACGTCACCCCAGGGACCTGGCGTGTTGGCCGGGACCTGGTATCCCTCGACATTGAAGCTGCTGGTGCCCCACGACCCGCCGAACGGCATGACGCTTGTCACTCCCACCTCGCTGACGCCGGGCAGTCGCGACGCTTCCCGCTGAAACCGCTCCCAGAACGCGATCCGGGCGGTATCACCTGGATACTTGCTGGCCGGCAGCGCGAGGGTGAACGTGAGCAGCTTGTCCGTGTTGAACCCGGGGTCGACGCCGACCAGGCGGCCAAAGCTCCGCACCAGGAGACCAGCGCCCGCCAGCAATGTCAGCGCCATGGCCAGCGTGCCAATGACCAGTCCTCGGCGCAGCGCCATTCCGCCGCGATCGCCGGCCGCCCCCTTGCCACCGTCCTTGAGCGACTCCTGCAGACTGGTGCGCCCGAGGCGCAACGCCGGCGCCATCCCGAACAGCAGCCCGGTGATCACCGACAACACGAGAGTGTAGAGCAGGATCGGTCCGTTGACGTGCAGGTCTGCGGCAGCCGGCAGGTTGCGTGAGTTGAGCGCGATCAGCGCCGGCACGCCCCAGGTGGCCAGCAGTAGTCCCAGTCCGCCACCGGCCAGCGACAGCAGGACGCTCTCGGTCAGCAGCAACCGGATCAGCGCGCCGGGTGAGGCGCCCAAAGCCACCCGCACCGCGATTTCCCGCGACCGCGACGCCGCCCGGGCCAGTTGCAGGTTGGCCACATTGGCGCAGGCGATCAGCAGCACGAAGCCGACCGCCACCAGCAGCATGATCAGCGCCGAGCGGATGTTGCCGGTCGCTTTTTCATTGAGCGACGTGACCTTGAGCCCCCAGGTGGGACCGAACCGATTGGGATTGTCGTTCCGGAGCTCCAGTCCGTAGGCGGCGATGTCGGCCGTGACCTGCTCCAGCGACTTACCGGACCGGATCCGCCCGGTGAAGCTGAGGAATTCATTGGTCCAGAGGTTGGGATCCATCTGGGCCGGCGTGAACACCAACGGCGACCACATTTCGGCGCGGGCATTGAAAAAGTCCTTGAAATCGGGCGGCATTACCCCGACGACTTCATAGCTCTCGCCATCAAGCAGCAGCCGCTGGCCGATGATGCTCCGGTCTCCGCCGAAACTGCGCTGCCAGAGGCCGTGGCTCAGCACCACCGCCTTGTCCTTCCCTGCCGTTGCCTCTTCGGACCGGATGACCCGGCCGATTTCGGCGGGCACTCCGTAGACCGTGAAGAAGTCGCCGGTCACCCTGGCCCCCCGCATCCGTTCCGGCTCCCCGTGGCCGGTGAGACTCGGCCCCCACCCCTGCTCAACCGACGCGCTCTCGAACGAGTCGGTCTTCTTCTGGTAGGCCAGGAATCCCGCCACCGACACCGGGGCCAGCATGTCGTTGAGCGAGGGATAGAAGTGCTCTACCGTGACCAGCCGGTCGGGATCCTTGTACGCCAGCGGTCGGAGCAGCGTCGCGTCGATCACGGTGAAGATCGCGGTATTAGCGCCGATGCCGAGTGCCAGCGTCATGATGGCGATGGCGGCAAACCCTGGGCTGCGACGCAGCTGTCGGAGGGCGTAGCGGATGTCTTCAAGCATGAGTCGAGAGTCCGGAGTCGAGAGACGAGAGTCGGGAATCAGGAGTTTGGAGTCACGAGTTTGGAGTCCGGAGCATGAAACTCGAGACTCCGCTCATTGAACCGTGAACCGTGAACCACGCGAGCAGCAGAACGCGGAACCTGTTTCCCAATGCTGAGCGCGCCCTACTCATTGCGCATTGCCACGATCGGGTCGGTCCGCGCGGCCCGTCTTGCCGGCAGCCAGCAGGCCAGTAGCCCAACCCCGCCAAGGACTCCGATCACCACCGCATAGGTCGACAGGTCACGGGCCGATATCCCGGTCAGCATCGCGGTGAGCAACCGGGCGAGCAGCAGCGAAGCCACGAGGCCAGCCCCCAGCCCCGCGACGACTGGCTGCATGCCTTGCCCCAGGACCAGTCGCAGGATGTCGGCGGCTTCGGCCCCAAGCGCCAGCCGGATCCCCATTTCACCGGTCCGCTGGGCCACCACGAAGGAGACCAGCCCGTAGATCCCCACCGCTGCCAGTGACAGCGCCAGCGCCGCAAACACGCCCAGCAGCACCGCGGTGAACCGGGGCGTCGCAATCGAACTGGACACCACGCCCTGCATGGTGCGCACATCGGAAAGGGCGAGATTAGGGTCGATCGCGGCCACCGCCTGGCGGGCGGAGGCCACCAGCGCCAGCGGATCGGAGGCGGTCTTGAGCGTCAGGGTCAAGCCGCGGACATTCACCGCCTCCTCCGGGGCAGTCTCGAAGAACTGTCCGAGTGGGATGAACATTTCCGGCCGTGGTGCCGCCTCGAGGGCCCGGTGATGGACGTTGCCGACCACCCCGACCACGGTCCGCCAGTTCGAATCCGCCGACGTTGTCAGCCGCATCCGCTGCCCCACAGCGTGGCCATCGGGCCAGTGCTGCCGGGCCATGGCCTCATTGATCACGATCACGCTGAGGCCGCCCGCACGGTCGGCCACAGTCGGATAGCGGCCCGCCACCAGCGGAATGCTCAGTGCCTCGAAGTAGCCTGGCTCGACTACCTGCCAGTCGACCTGGGGACGATCGCGTGGGTTGGGTGCGACCTGGCCTTCGATGTCGACGCCCCAATCGCCACGGATGGTGGCAAGCGGCAGGCCGGTCACCCCACCGGCGACCTGAACCCCGGGCAACTGACCCAGGCTGCCGAGTACCCGGTCGAACGCGCTGGTCACCGAAGTACGAGTTGGATAGGTGGCCTCGGGCAGCGCCAGCCGCATCGTGAGGACATTGTCCGCCTTGAAGCCCGGCGACAGCTCGGCCAGCCGCAGGTAGCTTTGGACCAGCAGGCCGGCTCCGATCACCAGCACCACCGCCAGCGCCACTTCGCCGCCGATCAGCGCCGAGCGGAAGCTGCGGCCACGGCGCGTCGCAGTGACACCGCGGCCCGATTCCTTGAGGTCGGCTTGCAGCGCGGGCCGCGCCATCTGCCAGGCGGGTGCCAGGCCGAAGGTCACGCCAGTGATGAGTGACAGGGCGAAGGTCGCGGCCAGCACGGCCGGATCGAGTCCGATCGATTCGACCCGCGGCAGGCTGCTCGGATTGATGGCCGGGATCGCGCTGATGCCCCACCACGCGATCAACAACCCGGCACTCCCGCCGATTACCGACAGCAGGATGCTCTCCAGCAGCATCTGGCGAATCAGCCGGCCGCGGCTGGCGCCCATCGCCGCCCGGATGGCCAGCTCCTTCTGGCGTGACTCACCCCGGGCCAGGAGCAGGTTGGCGATGTTGGCGCATGCCATCAGCAGAACCAGCCCGACCGCCCCAAGCAGGAGCAGGAGGGCCGGTCGGACCCGTCCCACCACCTCTTCCCGCAGCGTGGCCAGTGACACCCCGAAGGACTTGGCGTAGTAATCCGGATACTTCTGCTTCATCGTCTCGATGAACTGGCCGAACTGCGGGCGGCCGGCCTCGATGCCGAGACCGGGCCGAAGGCGGGCCGTGACGTAATAGCTGTGATTGCCGCGCTCGTCAGCGGCGGTCGAACCCAGCTGGAGCGGAATCCAGAACTGGGTCGGTGCCGTCACCGCGAAGTCGATCGGCAACCTGAAGGCGTCGGGCATTACCCCGATGACGGTATAGGGCTGCGCGTCAATCTGGATCGGCTTGCCGATGATGCCGGCATCCCCCCCGTAGCGCCGCCGCCAGATCCCCTCACCGATGACGACCAGGTGAGGTCCGCCTTCGTGATCCTCCTCGGGGCTGAACACCCGGCCGAGGATGGGCGTCGCCCCGACCGTGGTGAACAGATTGGCCGAGACCAGGCCGCCGCGCAGCGATTCGGCGTCGTGATCGCCAGCCAGGGTAAAGGCGCCCTCGTCGAAGATCGCGACTGACGAGAACAGGCTCGACTGGGTCTGGTAGTCCGCATATTCGGCCGGCGAGACCCACTGATTGTCCTTGCCATTCAGGTGGGTCCAGATCATGACCGACCGATCGGGCTCGGCGTATGGCAATGGACGGAGCAGGATTCCCCGCAGCACACTGAAGATCGTGGTGTTGGCCCCGATCCCGAGTGCCAGCGTCAACACCGCGACCACGGCAAAGCTTGGACTGCGGCGGAGCTGGCGGATGGCGTAGCGGAGGTCGTCGAGCATGAGTCGTTGGTCTCTGTTTATAGCCGTTAGCCGTTAGCTATTAGCCGTTAGCAAGCAGTAGCAAGCTGAAACTCAAGGCGGCTTTGCCCGGAGCCCCGAGCTCCGAAGCCCAGAGCCCAGAGCCCAGAGCCAAGAAACCGGAACCCGAAACCCGAAACCCGAAACCACTGAACCGTGAACCGTGAACAGTGAACCACGCGGAACGCGGAGCCTGTTTTCTAGATCGAGAACTTCATTCCGACCGCATCGCAATCATCGGATCCACCCTGGCCGCCCGGCGCGCCGGGATCCAGCTGGCCAGCAGCGCCACCAGGGCAAAGACCAGTGAGGCGCCGAGAAAGGAAAGCGGATCGATCGGCGCCAGGCCGTAGAGCAGCTTGCGGGCAAGGACGGCAGCGCCGGAGGCCAGCAGAAGTCCCACTCCCAATCCGATCAGCACCAGCCGCATTCCTTCCGTGATCGCCCGACGCACCACTTGCGAGCCCGCCGCGCCGAGCGCCATGCGGATCCCGATTTCCCGGCGGCGCTGGCTCACTCCGAAGGCCACGACGCCATAGATCCCCAGGCTGGCCAGCAGCAGACCCAGCAGCCCGAACGCGCCAAGTGCAATCCCGCCGGCCCGGGCCGGAAGCAGCGAGAAGGACAGATGATCGTGAAAGGTCCCCAGGCTGACGATCGGCATGGCAGGGTCGAGCTGGCGGACGATGTCGCGAAGCTGGGCCGAGAGGGTCGCGGCATTCCCGGAAGTCCTGACCAGCAGCTGGGTGTGGGTCCTGAAAGACTGGCTGAGCGGCAGGTAGAAGATCGGCTGCGGCGCTTCACTCAATGAGCCGAGCTTGGCGTCATGGACCACACCGACCACCTCGACCCAGGGCCCCTTGTCCCCCTGGAAGCTGAGCCGCCGGCCCAGCGGGTTCTGGCCGGGCCAGAACTTGTGGGCAAAGGTTTCTCCGACGATGGCCACCGGCGGAGTGTCCATCCGATCGGTCAGGGCAATGCCGCGTCCGCTGACCAGCGGCAGTTGCAGTGCCTCGAAGAATCCAGGGCTGGCCGCACCGCGGGTGACCTCCATGTCCTCGTTCTGCCCCGCCGTGTATCCCTCGACCGTGATGCCGGTTCGATTGACATCCATCGAGAGTGGCAGTGTCGCGGTCAGTCCGGCCGCGGTGACCCCGGGCAGCTGGCTCACCTGCTGGACCAGCTTGTCCTGGAACTGGTGGGTCTTCACATCGCTGTATCCGGTCAGACCCAGATCGGTTTCCAGCACCAGCCCGTCTCGGGTTCCGAATCCCGGGTCGATCGTGGCAGCATGTTGCAGGCTGCGCAGAAACAGCCCCGCCACCACCAGCAGGGTCAAGGTGAGCGCTGCCTGGCCGATAACGAAGAAGCTGCGCAGCCGTGACCGCTCGGCCCGCGAAGCGCCCGCCTGTGCTTTGAGGGCGGGGAGCAGTTCCGGATTGGTGGCCTGCAGTGCCGGCAGCAGTCCGACGAGCACACCGGCACCGATCGAGGCCAGCAGTGCAAAGGCGAACACCCGGGCGTCGGGTGACAGATCCAGCACCACCGGAATCGGCAGCGGCAGCCGGATCGATCCCACGAATTGGGTAAGCCAGATCGACGCCAGCACGCCCGCGGCGCCGCCGGCCAGCGCGATCATCACGCTCTCGGTCACCAGCTGCATCACCACCCGCCGGCGCGAGGCGCCCAGCGCCAGGCGCACCGCAATTTCCCGCTGCCGCCCGATGGCCCGGACCAGGAACAGTCCCGCCACGTTGGCGCAGGCGATCAGCAGAACCGTCACCACGACCAGGAAGAGCAGCGCACTGGCGCCCAGCACCGGGCCGCGGGCATCGGGATGCAGCCGTGAGCCGGACGCCGACATGAGGCTGATGGTGCGGGACTGGCCTTGCAGGTTGGACCAGAGCCGCGGGGCGCCGTCGTGGAGCTGGGCAGCCACTGCTGCCGCCTGCGACTCGGCCTGAGCCAGGGTAGCTCCCGGCGCCAGGTGACCATACAGGAACAGGCTGCGATTGCCCCGTTCCGTCATCAGGTCATTGCCCGGCTCCAGCAGTGCATCGGCGCTGATCGGGACCCAGCCATCAGAACCGAGTCCTCGGAAGACACTGGTAAATCCACGCTTGGCCACCCCGATGATGGTGAACGGATGGCCACCGAGTTCGACCGCCTGTCCCACGATGTCCGGTCGGCCGCCGAACCGCGACTGCCAGACCGGGTAACTCACGACCAGTACGGAGGCTCCGCCCGGCCGCTCCTCCTCCGGCAGGAAGCTCCGGCCGGTCTCGAGAGGAATGCCGAGTCCGCTGAAATAGTCGCTGGTGACCAGCTCGACCACCGCACGGCCGGCCTCGGAGCCGACCTTGAGACTGGTCGGGGTGAGCCCGATGCCGATCAGGTGATCGAAGGCGGGAATGCCGGCTTTGAAGGAGAGCAGGTCAGGATAGCTGGACGAACCGTAGCGGGTCCCGCTGTAGTCGCTGGTGTAGACCGCGGCCACCCGGTCAGGTTCGGCCACGGGGAGTGGCTTGAGCAGCAG
This sequence comes from Gemmatimonadota bacterium, assembly GCA_041691295.1. Lineage (GTDB taxonomy): Bacteria > Gemmatimonadota > Gemmatimonadetes > Gemmatimonadales > GWC2-71-9 > DATEHG01. The sequence continues at coordinate 17,974 of JBEPVA010000021.1, read as the reverse complement.
GCCGTTGATCACGGAGAAGACGGTGGCGGTACCCGCCACCCCGATGGCGACCGATCCGGCCGCCACCAGTGCATAGCCGGGACTGCGGAGGATGGTGCGGAGGGCGTAGCGGAGATCCTGGAGCATGCGACGCCCTCCCCTGTCTAAGCCATCAGGCTTAAGCCCTAAGCCTTATGCCTTAAGCTGAAACTTCAAATCGAACTTCGCGGACCGTGAACCGTTCAACCCAGCAATCACCCGTTACGCCGCAACCTTGTCCTCGACCACCCGGCCGTCGAACAGGTGGATGGCCCGGTCGGCGTGCAGCGCGTAGCGCGGGTCGTGGGTGACCATGCAGATGGTGGCGCCACCGCGATGTAGCTCGCGGAGCAGTTCCATCACCGATTCACCATTGCTGGAATCGAGGTTACCGGTCGGTTCGTCGGCCAGCAGGATCAGCGGCTGTCCGGCCACCGCGCGGGCCACCGCGACGCGCTGCTGCTGACCGCCAGACAGCTGGGCCGGATAGTGCCGGATCCGGTGCGCCATCCCGACTCGCTCCAGCGCCTCCTGGACCCGCTTCTTCCGATCCGATGCCGGCAGCCCGCGGTAGGTCAGCGGCAGCTCGACGTTTTCGTAGACCGTCAGGTCACCGATCAGGTTGAAGGCCTGGAAGATGAAGCCGATCTCGCGGTTCCTGATCCGGGCTCGTTCCCCGGGGGACAGCCCTTCGACCGGAGTGTTGTTGAGCAGGTAGCGTCCGGAGCTCGGCACATCCAGCAGGCCGAGGATCGAGAGCAGCGTCGTCTTGCCGCAGCCCGAGGGGCCCTCGATGGCGACGTACTCACCCTTCTTGACGTCGAGATGGATGCCGGACAGGGCGTGAGTCTCCACTTCATCGGTGTAGAACACCTTGCGAAGATCGTCGAGCAGAATCAGGGATTCAGACATGGTTTGCGACACTCAAGTGAAGGGTCATTGGTCGTTGGTCGTGAGTCGTTGGTGTCGATCATCTGCCCGGCACGTTCTGCCCCGCTGCCCCCCCGCCCCCTCCTACTTCAGTCTGACGCGATCCACCCCGTCATACCGCGACATGTCGCTGAGGATGACCACATCACCCGGCTGCAATCCCCGGAGGATCTCGACGGCGTTCACCGAGGTCCGGCCCAGATCGGCCTTGACCCGGATGGCGGCCGTACCGTCCTCGACCAGCTTGAACAGGCTGACCGAACTGTTGGCCTGGCCAAAGGCAGGCCGCCCCACGTGCATCACCTCGCCCAGCCGCTCGACTTCGATCGTTCCATCAACGCTCAGGTCGGGACGGGCGCCTTTGGGCAAGTCATCCGGCAACGCCACGTCCACCGTGACGGTGCCGTTGGTCGACGACGGGTCCATTCGCGCCACCTTGCCGTTGACCAGTCCGTTTCTGGTATCGACCACTGCCGGCTGGCCCAGGCTCAGATCCCGGGCTTCGGTCTCCGGAATCCGCAGCACCGCCTTGAGCCGGCCGGGCTGCACCACCTTGGCCAGCTCGATCCCGGAGTTGGCCCACTGCCCAACCTGGAGTGGCAGTTCGGTCAGCACGCCCTTGGCGCCAGCTCGGACCACCATGGCGTCAACCTGCCGCTGCTGGAACGCGACGATGTCCTTGAGCCGCGCGACCTGGTCCTCCTGCACCTTGACCTGGCCCTGCATGTTGTCGGTGATGACCTTGAGCCGGTCCTGCTCGATCCGGAGACGGGTGATGTATTCCGTGGCCCGGTCCTTGGATAATCCGGCGTCAGTGGTCGAGATCAGCCCCTCGGCCACCAGCGCTGAATCACCCGCGGCCTTGCGCAGCGCGTTGTTGTAATCGGTGCGCGTCGTGGCGACGATCCCTTCCTGATTCAGCCGCTGGGTTTCCAGCGAGGTCTTGAGACTGACCAGTTCTGCCTGCGATTGAGTCAGCGAGCGTTCGGCCTCGAGCGCCCGGATCATGACATCCGGGTTGCTGAGCTCCATCAGGACCGTGTTGACCTCAACGGTTTGTCCGGCCTGGGCTTCGACCTTTTCGACCCGGCCCGGGGTCAGTGCGCTGATCCAGCGGATCTGTTCCGGCACCAGCGTGCCCGGCCCACGCACCTCGCGGGTCATGGGGCCCTTCCGGACGGTGTCCACCCAGAGCGCCGCCCGGTCGGTGGTCGGGGAGGCGGGCTTGAGTCGGCTCAAGCCCAGGGTCAGCAGGACAACAACAACACCGCCGGCGGTCCAGAGGATCGCCGGGCGGCGTGACTTCGGTTGGTTGCGCTGAATGTCCAAGGAGTTCCCCGGTCTGACGGATCAAGATCTTCAACTGCTATATAAAAGGAAGAAGCGTGCCGACCGCTTCTGGTGAGTATCGGCTTAGATGGCAACGAGTTGCGAAATGGTTGCATGGGATGAAACAGAGCGGGGTGTTCGATGGTGGGATGAGGGAGTCCCGGAAACGGACAGGACTACTGGGGGGCGGGGGGGCAGCGGGGCAGAAAAAACTGAGGTGCTGGATCCCGGGTGGTGTCACCCTCGCAGCGCGAGAGAGCCCGTGCCCTTTGGACCTTTGCAGAACCGTAGTTGGCTAGTGCGAACGCGTGATGAAGTGCAGTGGCGGTTTCTGCCCCCCTGCCCCCCCTAATTCAGCCAGCCGCACTTCCACTTGGTGTTCGGCGTGTAGGTGCAGTGAACCGGCAGCGGATCGGCGTACGAGAAGGTCAGCTCATAACCGTCAGGCCGGATCTCATACAGAATCGGGTGCCCGTCCACCTCGCGCGGTACTGAGGCCATGAAGTCGGGCGCCAGCTCACCGATCATTCCCGGCGGCCCGTGTTTCACCTCGTAGAACTGGCCGATGGCGCTGATGATCGGAGCCGTGGCCCGGAATCCCGCGTCAGCCTTGGGGCCGACACCCGGCTTCTGTTTACTGAGGACGAACCAGGCGCCACCGAGAATCACCAGAATGAGGAGCAGAGTCTTCATCGCGTTACTCCATGAGTGAACCCGGCACGGTGGAAGCTGAGGCGGGGGCTGCCCGGCGCAATCTCATGACAGGGCCGCCGCGCGACAAGCCGGGTATACTTTTCAGCGGCCCGGCACCGATGCCACCCAGGCCCCCCTCACGACCTTTCCTCGACCGGTGAATTCATGGACCTCAGGCACCTCTCCCTGGCCCCTGTCCTCCTCCTCCTGGCCTGCGGCAAAGGCGCCGGGTCCGCCGATCCGGTCCCCGGCTTTCCTATCATAGCATCCAGCGGTGACACCCTCGGCTCCATCGAGCTGGAGCAGAAGACCGGGTTCGTGGTCCTGCATCTCAAGGCCCACAATCTTCCCGCCGGACTGCACGGCATGCACCTCCACGCCAACGGGGTCTGCGCCCCACCGGATTTCAAGACCGCGGGCGGTCATTTCAATCCGCTGGGCAAACAGCACGGTCGGCTCAACCCGGCCGGCGCCCATGCCGGGGACCTGCCCAATCTCACCGTTTCCTCAACTGGCTCCGCCAGGGCTGACCTGGTGCTGACCACGATCGCCCGGGCCGAACTGCTCGGCTCGGCCGGCGCGGCCCTTATCATCCACGCCGGCCCCGATGACGAGAAGACCGATCCCTTCGGCAATTCGGGCGACCGCATCGCCTGCGCGGTCCTCAAGCACTAGCCTCAGATGAGTGAGCTGCTTGCCGCCCGGACCCAGATGGGGCTCTCGCTGGGATTCCACATCGTTTTTGCGGTGATCGGAATCGGCATGCCGGCGTTGATGGTCGTGGCCGAGCGGCGCTGGCTCCAGACCGGCGACAAGATCTACCTCGAGCTGGCCCGGCGCTGGAGCAAGGGCACCGCTGTCCTGTTTGCGGTCGGCGCCGTCTCCGGCACGGTGCTCTCCTTCGAGCTGGGGCTGCTCTGGCCCCGCTTCATGGAGCTCACCGGTCCGATGATCGGGATGCCCTTCTCACTGGAGGGCTTTGCCTTTTTCACCGAAGCCATCTTCCTCGGCATCTACCTCTACGGCTGGGACAAGGTCTCTCCACGGGCCCATCTCTGGGCCGGCATCATGGTGGCGGTCAGCGGGGCGCTCTCAGGAGTGTTTGTGGTCCTGGCCAATGCCTGGATGAATGAACCGACCGGCTTTACCCTGGTGAATGGGCAGTTCACCGATATCCAGCCGCTCCGCGGCCTGCTGAGCCCGGCCGCACCGACCCAGGTCATCCACATGACCCTGGCTGCCTACGCCGCAACGGGGTTCGCGGTGGCCGGCGTGCATGCCATTCACCTGCTGGTATCTCCGGCCAACGCCTTCAGCCGCAGAGCGCTCAGGGTCGCCCTGCTGATTGGGGTTCCCGCCGCCCTGCTGCAGCCAATATCCGGAGATTTCAGTGCCCGTCATATCGCCGAGCACCAGCCGGCCAAGCTGGCGTCGGCCGAAGCGCTGTTCGAGACTCGCACCCATGCTCCCCTGACACTGGGTGGCTGGCCGGATATGGAGGCCAGGAAGACCCATTTTGCGATCGAAATTCCGGAGCTGCTTTCCTTCATGGCCTACCGCGATCCGGCCGCCGAAGTCCAGGGACTCGATCGGGTACCGAGGGCCGATTGGCCCAACGTGCCGGTGGTCCACCTGGCCTTCGATCTCATGGTTGGTCTCGGCAGCTACCTGGTTTTGGTTGGACTCTGGGTGGGATACCTGGCCTTCAGACAGCACGAATTTGCCGTCGAGCGCAGGCTGCTGCAGGCGCTGGCACTGGCCACGCCGATGGGATTTCTGGCCATCGAGGCCGGATGGGTGGTGACCGAGGTCGGGCGCCAGCCGTGGATCGTCACCGGGGTGCTGCGAACCGAAGCGGCGGTGACTCCGATGCCCGGGCTGGGGTACACGCTGGCCTGCTTTACCGCGCTGTACATCCTGCTGGCCTTCGTGGTCTCCCGGTTGCTCTACGGCTTGATCGTGCAGACCCCGACCGATGACGAGTGGCACCGGCAGTACACCCCAGCGGCGAAGCTCCGTGCCTGAGGTGACCCTGGCCGATGGACTCGCCCTGGTCATCGTGGTGGCACTCAACGCGTACGTGCTGCTGGCCGGCGCGGATTATGGCGGCGGAGTCTGGGACCTGCTGGCCGGTGGCCGGCGCCGGGTCCGGCAGCGTGAGTTGATCGAGCATGCCATTGCGCCGGTCTGGGAAGCCAATCATGTCTGGCTCATTCTGGTCATCGTGCTGCTGTTCACCTGTTTCCCTCCCGCCTTCGGCCGCCTTGCCATTACCCTGCACGTGCCGCTGACCCTACTGCTGTTCGGCATCGTGCTGCGCGGTTCTGCCTTTGTGTTCCGGAGCTATGGCAACATCGATGACCGGACCCAGCGGCGGTGGGGCCGGGTGTTTGCCATCGCGAGTACGGTCACTCCCCTGCTGCTCGGCATCTCGCTCGGTGCTATCGCGACCGGCCGGGTGACCGGCGGAACCGAGGGCGGCTATCGCGCCGCCTATGTGGCCCCCTGGCTGGCGCCATTTCCACTGGCGTGCGGCGTGCTGGCGCTGGCGCTGTTCGCCTTTCTGGCCGCGGTCTATCTGACCGTCGAGGCCGAGGGCGACAGGGAGGTCCAGGAAGACTTCCGGAAACGGGCGCTGTGGGCCGGGGCGGCGCTCTTCGGGGCGGCGATGATCACCCTGATCGCCTCGGGCGATGCACCCCGGATGCGCGAGGGGCTGCTGCAATCGACGCAGGCCATGGCGGTGCAACTGCTGGTGGCGGCCGCGGCGGTCACGGCGCTCCTGGCGCTCTGGTTCCGGCGCTGGAGGATCGCACGGGTCGCGGCGGCGGGACAGGCCACCCTCATGCTGTGGGGATGGGCCCTGGCGCAGTATCCGGACCTGCTGCCCGGCACTCTCTCGATTCGGGAGGCGGCCGCACCCGCCGCGACCCTCGAGCTGGTAGCCGGGGCCCTCGCGCTCGGGGCGCTGGTCCTGTTCCCATCACTGGCCTACCTGTTCCGGGTATTCAAGCAGCGCTAAGTGCCCGCCCGTTGTGCCATTCGGTTTCGAGCAACATCTTGGCAGTGACCCGGCGGCCGCCTGTGGCAGATTTTACCGCTGAGTCGTCCTGAGTTCAGGCCGTCCTTCCCGCACTCCCTCTACAATCGAGATTCCGATGCTTGGCTACCGCCTCTGGCCGAAGGCCGCGCCGCTGGCACATCGAGCGCCCAGATGGCTGGTGACCCTGATGGCTGTGATGTCCTGCAACCACTCCAGCCCGTTTCAGTCCGACAGTCAGGATCCGACCGTCCCGCTGGATGACCGGCTGCCCCGCCAAGTCACCTACAGCCCCGATCCTGACCAGACTCCTTCTCGTGCAGGCAGCGGCAACGACTGGCTGTACAGCTATGTCGAACGCACCGGCACAGGCGTCCTCAATTTCTGCATCGGAGGTTTACCAGCAGAGGGGGGCGGGCGCACCCGCACCTACTGTGACGTGACACTGGGCCGGCTCGGGCTGCGCAGCGCTGTGACGTGGCCGGCAGAATCGCCAGCAGGGCGGCTGGCCTACTTCCGCACCCGTGGCGCGCCGAACAGCGCCGAATTCAGCGCCGGATTGATCCTGGGGAGTTTTGCCCCCCGGGATTCGGGCACCGTGCTCCGTTCTTTTCCCTACCCGGCGACAGCCGGCACCGTACGCGGCATTACTCACCTCGCTTGGCTGGACAGCCACACACTGCTGTTCGTGGCCGCCCAGATCCAATACACGGGTACTCCGTTCAATACCATCGACACCCTGACGAGCGGACTGCAGATCGAGCGCCTCGATGTGGACCACCTGCCGGCTGGACCCGACGTCATTCCCGGCACTGCGCTGTCCACTTCCCTCGAGCCGATGGCCGATGGCGGTGGCTTCTATTTCACGGTGGTGGGAAACTCGCGGGTCTTCCGCCACCGGATGGGCAGCGGGGCAACCGACACCGTCTACGATTTCGGAGCACAGGGTATTGCACGGGACGTACGGTATGCCGATTCGGTTCTGTACGCGATCGTGGGCGGCGCCGTGACGGTGGTGGTGAACGATACGGTCGGGACGCTGCAGGATGACCGCGGCGGCACCCTGACTCGAGTCGATCTCAGAACCGGGGCGGTCAGTTCGCTGCCCATTCCCGGACCGGCCCGTCACGCCGCTCTGTCCGGCGATCACCGCCGCCTGATGGTGGAAGACCGGGCCGACGACCGCGACCTCTGGATCGTGGGGGCCCCATGAAACCGCTGCGCTGTGCCCTGGCCCTGGTCTGCCTGGCCGCTCCCGCGGCCCTGGCCCAGACCGATGGTTCAATCAGCGGCGTGGTCCGTGAAGCTGGCGATATGACAATCCCGCTGGTCGGCGCCAGAATTTCGGCGGACGGCGGCCGCATCGTGGTCCTGACCGATGCCCGCGGCGGCTATCGCCTCCGTGGTCTCAACTCGGGCTGGCACTCCATCACCGGCACGGCCATCGGCTACCGGCCGATCGTGCGGGACAGTGTCCTGGTGCGCGATGGCCAGGACACTCCGCTCAATTTTGCCCTGGCCGCTGATCCGGTCGGCCTGGCGCCGATCGAGGTGATAGCCACCAGAGTCGATTCGCTGCTTGACCCGCTGGCGCCGGCCGACGCTCAGCGCTTCACCGGTGAAGACCTCCACCGGATGCCGGTCACGACCATCGACGAGGCGCTGGCCCTTTCGGCCGGCGCGGTGGGCCAGAGTTACCGGGGCGGTCGCCTCGGCGAACAGGGCACCGTAGTGGATGGACTGGGAATTAAAAACCAGATCGATGCCTCGACCGGGGCCGCGGGACTCCGACTGCCGCCGGATATCCTCGCCGAAGGCTCGCTCGTCACCAACGGGATTTCAGCGAAATATGGCCAGGCGGTCTCAGCCCTGGTCGAGCTCGATACCCGGGACGGGGCTTCCCGCTGGCAGGGCAGCACCCGATACGAAACCGACCGGCCGCTGGGAGCCGGGGGCGACTACGGACTCGACCGGGCGGTGGTGAGTGTCGAGGGCGGGCTGGCCAAAGGGGTGACCGTGCTCGGCGTGGCCGATCTCTCCGGCCGGCTCGATGCCGATCCGGTTGACGCGCCGGCGCCGGACAATCCCCGGGATCCCCGTCATGACCACCCCTGGCTGCTGCCGCACAATTCGGGACAGCAGGTCGACCTTGCCGCCAAGCTTACCGCGTCGCTGGCCACCGGCCTGACACTGCGGGTGCTCGGGGTCCACTCGGGCGAAGAGCGATTGCTTTACGATCCGGCCTACAAGTACGACGCCGATCTCGGCCCGGCGCGGCGGGTGACCGCCAATCTGCTCACCGCCCACCTGCAGAAGAGCCTGTTGCGGTCTGGGATCCTGGCCGACCTGCGAGTGGGGTACTACGATCGCCAGTTTACCTACGGCACCCCGGACCAGGATCCCGACTACAGCTTCGGCGCATTTACCTCGAACCGCCTGCACATCCTCGGCGAAGACCTGGCCCGGCGACAAGACACCGCCGCGGCTCGCGCGCCGATCAGCGGATACCTGGTCCCGGCATTCAGCGACCGGACACCATGGGGGGTCCCGGCATTCTTCATGGCGCGGGGATCGAATGGCACCCTGGGCTGGAATGAATTCCGGGAACTGCGGGGGCGGCTGGATCTCAGCATCGTGACGACGTCGAACAGCGAGCTCTTCGTCGGAGCGGAATACCAGGGTCAGAAGGTTCAGACCTTCCAGCGGCTGCAGGCCTGGAGCCCAGTCGGGGACTCGGTGCCGCCGGCCACGGCTGCCACCTTTCACCCGCACGCCGGCGCGCTGTATGGCGAGTATCAGATTCGCGGTAAGGACCTGGGCCTCACGGCCGGCCTGCGCTACGACGAATTCCGGGGCCGAGAGGATCTGCCGCGCCAGGCCGCCGCCACCAAGCGGGCCATCAGTCCGCGGTTGGCCCTCAGCACCGTGCTCCATGGCGCCACCCTGGTGGCCAGTTATGGGCGGTTCCAGCAGGCCCCCGACTATCAGTACCTGATCGACGCCGCCTTTGACGACACCGCGCGCACCGGCCGGTTCAGGCGCGGCAATCCCGATCTCGGCTTCGAGAGCTCCACCCAGTACGAGTTGAGCGCCAGGGTCCGCCCGATGCCCGAGATTTCACTTCGAGTCAACGTCTATTTCCGGCGGCTGCAGGGACTGGTGGCGTCCGTGCCGTTGGGCGTCAGTGTCGATTCAAGCCAGTTCGGCAATGAAGATTTCGGGACCATCAAGGGTGTCGAAGGAATCGTCGAGCGCAGCATGAAGAACCACTGGGCAGCGCGGGTGAGCTATACGCTGCAGCAGGCGCAGGCCACCTCGACATCGGCCTTTCTGCTGCGCCAGGCCTGGAGTGTCAATCCCTCGACCGGTGACACCATCAAGCCGGCCCGGGTGGAATTCCCACTGGACTACGACCGGAGCCGGGGGCTGGTCGCCATGGTATCGGCGGAATCACCAGCCAACCTCGGGCCGAGGCTGGGCGGCCTGCGGCCGCTGGGCGGCCTGCAGGGCACGGTGATCGTCCAGGTCAGCAGCGGATTGCCATTCTCCAAGGTTGCTCCCGGCACCGACTCGTTGATCGGGCTGCCAAACGACTACCGACTCCCCGGTACCCAGACCGTCGACCTGCTGCTGCGAAAAGTCATCACATTCGGATCAGCCAGAGGCGGGATCTATCTCGATGTTCGCAATCTGCTCAACCACCGCAACACCGTCGCGGTCCGCCGAGATACCGGCATGCCTGAGGCGCTGCCCGCCACGGTGCAGCAGCTGGCCGAGGCGGCGTACACTGCCCATCCCGAATCGATCCCGTATGAGTCGACCCGCTACCGGAGCTGGGCCGACCTCAACCACGACGGCTTCCTGGCCGGGCGCAACGAACTGTTTCCGCTCTACCTGGCGGCGGCCCAGGATTACAGCCAGCCACTGTTTGCCTTCGGCCCTCCCCGATTGATCCGAATGGGGGTGGAGTTCGAATTCTGACCCCGGGCGAATGATGTGCGCCGACCGGCCCCTGTTACGTCCCTTGGTTCGGCCGACGGGGCACAAAGATTCCGCCGGGACCGTGCCCAAGACACATACGCCTGAGGATTCTATGCGCATCCCGCTGATCGTGATCGGTTGTACGCTGGCCGCCTCAATCCCGCTGGCGGCCCAATCCATGGGTGGGGGCGGTGGGGGCGGTGGCGGTGCCGGTGGCGGAGGGGCGTCTATGGCCAAGCCGCCGAGCCTCAACAGCACGAAGGTCCGCTACTACCCGCAGGCCAAGCTGGATGTCGAAGCCAAGGTGAGTCTCAAGTTCATCGTCGGGACCGACGGCCATCCCGAAGCGAATTCGATCGAGATCACCAAGGTGTCGGACTCCGCCTTTGTCGACGCGGCGCGGATGACCGTCATGGCCCAGGAATGGCAGCCGGCCAACGATCGCGGCAAGGCCATGCGGGCCAACGCCACCAGTGAAATCCGGTTCAAGCCCGGCAAGATGTCCTGCGCCGTGGTACTCAACCCGGCCAGCGGCGCCATCTGCGTGGATTCGCTGAAGAAGAGCTAGGAGTCTGGAGTCGAGAGTCCGTTCATTCTGCTCTCGACTCTTGACCCTGGACACTTGATCCTCCAACGCTTCAGCCTCCAGACCCGGGCCGCCGAGTGTCCTGACGGGGGCCGGTGAAACAGCGAGTGCTCCGCTCCACTCCCGTTCCCTCGAGCGGCCTGCCGTTGGGCCGCCACGGACCGAGCTCAGGAGTGGTGCCGGTGATGTAGACCGTGTCGGTGCTATGCGGGATCCGGACATGGACCGGGATGGTGCAGCTTTCCGGGGGAGCTTGTGCGGTGGCGGGAGAGGCCACGAGTAGCGCGACTGCGAGAATCCACCCGCTCAAACGGTTCGGCATGTGCTCCCAATCGGCGGACCTACTTGGCCAGCATCCGCGCGATTGGCTTGATGAACATGGCCAGGATGACCGCCGCGATCAGGGCGGCGCCAGCCACCAGCGCAAACAGGGTGGCCAGCGAATACTTGTCGTAGACGCTGGCGACCTGCCCACCCAGGTAGGTGCCCACCGAGATCGACATCAGGAACACTCCCATCATCATTCCACCCACCCGGGCCGGCGCCAGTCTGGTCGTGGCACTGAGCCCGACCGGGCTGAGACAGAGTTCTCCCATCACATGCAGCAGGAAGGTGAGGCAGAGCCAGAGCGGACTGGCCCGGCCACCCGCGGCCGCGGGAATGATCAGTACCGCAAAGCCCGCCGCCACCAGCACCAGGCCGATGGTGAACTTGGTCGGCGTCGAAGGCTCCCGCGGTCCCAGCTTGAGCCAGAGCAGGCCGAACAACGGCGCGAGAGTGATCACGAACAGCGCCGGCACCGACTGGAACCAGCTGGACGGAAACGCCATCCCGAACAGCGAACTATCGGTGTTCCGCTCGGCGAACAGGTTCAGGGTCGAGCCGGCCTGCTCGTACAGCGCCCAGAACATGCAGGAGCCGAGGAACAGGATCAGCACTACCACCAGCCGGGTCCGCTCCTCCCTGGTCCAGCTGCGATCGAGCAGCAGCCGTCCGAAGATGAACACCACGGTGGCGAGCAGCAGCAAGCCAAACCCTTTGCTCACCAGTACCGGGGTCAGGACGATCTGCCCGGTGGAGTTGAGCACCCAGAGCAGCACGATCGTGGCGATCGTGAACGCCAGCCCAATCCCCAGCTGGAGATTGCGGCTGCCCCGCGCTTCAGCGGAGGTGATCTCAACCGGTTCGAGGCCGGTCTCGCCGAGATATTTCCATCCCATCATATACTGCACGATGCCGGCGAACATGCCCACCGCGGCCAGCCCGAATCCCCAGTGCCAGGCGTGCTCGGGCTGCAGCCCCATCCGGGTGAGGATGCCGCGGAAGCTCTCGCTCTGGCCGAGCCACCCGGTGAAGAACGGCGAGATGAATGCGCCGAGGTTGATGCCCATGTAATAGATCGAAAAACCGGCGTCCCGGCGGGTGTCATCCGCGCTGTATAGCTGGCCAACCATGGTGCTGACGTTGGGTTTGAGCAGACCGGTGCCGAGGACCACCAGCGCCAGGCCACCGTAGAAGCCGGTCAGGGTCGGCACCGCGAGCGCGATATGGCCGAACATGATGACCACCGCGCCGTACAGCGCCGCCCGCCGCTGCCCGAAGAAGTGATCGGCCAGCCAGCCACCCGGAACCGACATCAGGTAGACCAGCGAAGTGTAGGCGCCGTAGATGATACCGGCCTTGGCGGTATCGAACCCCAGGCCACCGTTGGCCAGCTGCGCGGTCATGAACAGGATCAGCAGGGCCCGCATGCCGTAATAACTGAACCGCTCCCAGAACTCGGTGAAGAACAGCACCGAGAGACCGCGCGGATGCCCGAAGAACGCCGTGTCGAACGATTGGGAAGTGTTCAACGGGTGGCCTCGAATTGTGCCGGTTCGCCGTTCGCTGTTCGCTGTTCCCGCATCACTTGGGTTCCTTTCCCATCTTCTTCTTGAGGAAGGCCAGCTGGGCTTCGGCCGCGGCTTCATGCGCCGCACGGTCCAGCCGCTGCTTCAGGTAGGGATCATCAGGTGTTCGCGCGGGCTCGCCGGGCTCGTTGTCCGCACTATGCACCGGCGTGCCGGATTGTGCCGCCAGGTCCGCCGACTCCTGCTCGGCCAGCGCCAGTTCATCCCGCTCCAGCGCCACTCGCCGCTCCAGCAGCGCCAGGCGCTCCCGGTGCCGGGCCGCAAATCGTTCCGCCACCGCGATCGTTTCCCGGTCGGAAATTTCGGCCGCCAGCCGGCCACGACGCTCGGCGTCCTCGAGCTGGCGCCGCTCCTCGGCCACGCGCCCCTCACTGCGTTTGAGCGATTCCCGGATCGAGGCGATCGCCGTTCTGGCCTCCGCCTGGGCAGCGAAGAGCCGGGCACGGCCATCACGGTCGCGCTGGGTCATTGGTTGATGGTCCGGGTCGGCTGGAGGTCAACGAAGCAGCAGCGGCGAATGGTAGGACGTGGGCGGAGGAGGGTCAAGCACGGGCGCCCGAAGCGGTGATAGATTGAGCCATGCCGACCATCAGAGCCAGGGCCCTTGCGCTGCTGCTGCCGCTCCTCCTCCTCACCGCCTGCGGCGGGCGCGGCGGCAATCCCGCCTGCGGCCTGGCCAGCGTCGCGGGGGCCAACCTGCTGCTGGGCGCCTTTTCGACGCCGAACATCACCTTGAGCGCACCACCGCGCCGAGTCCCGGTCACACTGCAGGTTCGGGTGGTGGCGGGTCCGCTGTATCGCGCCACCGTCACCCGGACCGACTCACTGCTCGAGGTTACCCTGCTCTCTGACAGCACCAGGAATCTGGCCCCCGGATCAGGGGTCCTGATCCAGGATACCACCGGCCGCACCCGGGGCGTCGTGCTGTTCGATGCGCCGCCGGTTGCACGGGCACCGGTCATCGGCACGGTAGTCGTCGGCAGTCACCGGGTGCCACTGGTCGGCATCACCGCCGACCCCGACCTGTTTGCCGATGCCCGCTGCCCACTCTTCCCGGACTCCACTGGTCCATGAGCGCACCGGTCATCGGCATCACCGGGGTGGCTCGCCTGGTCGACGGCAGCGAGCGCACCGGAGTCAACTCAGCCTACGTGGCCTCGGTGCTGCGGGCCGGCGGGTTGCCGTTGATTCTGTCGCCCCTGATTCCGCTGGAGATGGTGGCCTCCGCCACCGACAAGCTGGACGGTGTGCTGCTCACTGGTGGCGAGGATGTGTCTCCTGACGCCTACGGTGCCGCGCCACACCCGGCGCTCGGGATCGTGGATCCGCGACGAGATGACCTTGAACTGGCGGTAATCCGGGCTGCCCACACTCGCAGCATCCCGATCCTCGGCATCTGCCGCGGGATCCAGTTGCTCAACATCGCACTGGGCGGCACGCTCTGGCAGGATCTGGCCGCGGAGCGGCCCCAGTCGCTGCCGCACAATCAAGCCGCCGGTCGCACCGCGAGAACCCATCCGGTGACAGTGGTGTCGGGAAGCCGGCTGGCGTCGGCCGTCGGGGACGGCCGGCTGGAGGTCAACAGCTTTCATCATCAGGCCATTCGGGACCTGGCGCCATCACTGATCGCGACGGCAACGGCACTGGATGGGCTGGTGGAGGGAGTGGAAATCGCCGATGGTGGCTGGCTGCTGGCGGTGCAGTGGCACCCGGAGGAATTCTATGCCGAACCGTCAGCGCCGGATCACGGATTGTTCACGGCACTGATCACGGCGGCTCGCGAGGGCCCAGGAATCAGTGCAACCGCCCGGCGGGAAAGAGCAGCCGGCCGCTCAATTCGTTGAGGGCCAGCCGGATATCGTCGAACCGCCCGGCCGCCGCCCGAAAGATTCCGTCAAGGTGGTAGTGATCAGCCAGTACATGATCCGACGCCAGCGCAAAGCCGCGCCGGCCCAGGGCCTGGTAGTACGAGACGTCGGGGCCACCGTTGCGGATCCTGCGGGCTGCGATGTACTCGGGAAAGAGTCCTGACAGCCAGAGCGCGAAGTTGCCGAGGTGGGCCATGACGCGAAATCGGCGCTCGCCGTCGGTGGACTCCAGATCAGCCACGATGTCGATCAGGTAGCGATGATGGTGATCGTCGTTCCAGTCGATCCGGTTGGCCCGGTCGCGGCGGCCGAACTCCATGAGGAGCGCGGCCAGGTAGTCGGCCAGGTCCCGATCGTCGACAGTGGCCCGCTGCAGCAGGTGCCGCACCACGACATAGTAGAACAACGCCGGTGACGGCGTCATCAGGCTTCTGACCTCGAGCAGCCGGTCGAACAGGGCGGGATCGTCGAGCAACGGGTCGGGGCCCTCCGCCCGCAGCTGGGCCTCCAGATCCGCCAGTCGCAGGGCAGACCCACGACCCAGCAGGGTCATTACCAGCCGCAGGTCCTGGGCATCCAGCCGACCACGGGTATTCGCGAGGATCATGACGCCGTTACCCCCACTGAATGTGGTGCAAACGCTTCTGAAGGAGATTTCGGCGCTGCCGCTGCCCCCTTCCGCCATTGTCGCCAGCCTGGTCAAATCCCTGAACGCAAGCTTCGGGCCCCGCGCCATCGCGGTGGGCATCATCCAGCCCGCCAGTGGGCAGTTGGAAATCGCCCATCTCGATGGTGTCGCTACCGATGCGGCGCTGGAATCGCTGCTGGCCTGGACCGAGTCGCCGGACGCGGGCCGAAAATCTTCCCTCACCGTCGGTACCCCGATCAAGGTCGGAAGCTTCACTGTCGGGGCGGTAGCACTCGAAGGGGTCGATCGCCAATTGGACCAGGTGTTGTTCGAGACGCTGGTGGGGCTCGCGGGCTTCGCCCTCGATACCGGCCATCAGCTGCGCCGGCTCGAGAGTGCCCGGCTGTCGTGGGTGGCCATGGCGGACGCAGTGCCAGTGGCACTCTGCCTGATCGACGCCCGTGGCCGGGTCGAGCGGGCCAATCGTGCCTTTGCCGAGTTGCTCGGCGTCGAGCTCCTCGCGGTGGTTGGCCGCCAATGGCCCAGCATGGTTCCGGCGGGGTGGGTGGAAGGCATCAGTGCGGCGCTCTCGACCCATTCGAAGCGCCGGGAGGCCGAACTCAGGGCGGGTGACCGGACCTTTGCCGTGAGCGGTTACCAGGTCCGCGGCGTCAGCTCACCAACTTCACTCGTGGTATTCGAGGACCAGACCGATCGCCGGCGGCTGCAGAACCAGCTGGTGCAGTCGGAAAAGATGTCGGCCATTGGACAATTGATTGCGGGAGTGGCGCATGACCTCAACAACCCGCTGGCCTCGGTCATCGGCTTTGCCGACCTGCTGGCCGAATCGCAGGACGTACCGCCACGCCTGCTGGAACCGCTGCGGGTCATCCGGGACGAGGCCGACCGGGCGGCCGCCATCGTCCATAACCTGCTCGGCTTTGCCAGGCAGCAGGAGCGGCAGCGCCGCCCGATCCTGCTCCGGAAAATCCTGACCTCCACTCTGGCCCTGCTCCGTCACCAGTTGATGGCGCTCAATGTCGAGGTTTCGCTCGAGCTGGAGGGCGAGGTTCCCGAGGTCACCGCCGACCCCAACCAGATTCAGCAGGTCTTCGTCAACCTGATCAGCAATGCGGCCCAGGCCATTGCCTCGACCGGCCGGGCGGGAACCGTGGTGGTTCGCGGACGCCGCCACGACAATGGTGTGGCCATCGAAATCATCGATGATGGACCGGGAATGCCTCCCGACGTAGCCGCCCGGGTGTTCGAGCCGTTCTTCACCACCAAGCCGGAGGGTTCGGGGACCGGACTCGGGCTTTCGATCGGCCAGGGCATAGTGCGCGAGCATGGCGGCCGGATCTCGCTGGCTACCTCGCCGGGAGCCGGGGCCACCTTCACGGTCGAGCTCCCGGCCAGCGGCACGCCATATCTCGAGACTGCTGAGCACGCAGTCCCGGAGCCAATGGAACCACTCAGGGTTCTGGTCATCGATGATGAGCCTCACATTCTTCATTACCTGCGTGCGACGCTGGAATCCTGGGGCCACTCGGTCGACGTGGCGCCCGATGGCCGGGCCGGACTCGAAGCTGCGCTGGCCCGTGCGTTCGACGTCATCATCACCGATCTTCGGATGCCCAAACTGGGCGGCCGCGAGTTTTCCGCCGAACTGCAGGCCCGGGCGCCACACCTGATGGCCCGCCTGGTCTTCAGCACCGGTGATGCCATCCGTGGCGATACCATCCAGTTTCTCGAGGAGCAGGGCCGCCCGTGCCTGCACAAACCATTCAGTCTCGCCGAGTTGCGCGCGGCCCTCACCCTTGTCGTGAGGCCGTCCGCGGCGGGCTGAGCCGCCCCATGCCCGGTTGGCCGAGGCTTCCCGGTAAGGGTATCATTGGTGATGATTTACGTCTGCATTCCCAGCTTCGATGAAGCCAGCACCATCGGACTCCTGCTCTGGAAGATCCGTCGCGTGTTCGGTGAGTTCCCTCGCGAATACCAGCTGCTGGTGGCCGATGACGGGTCCAGCGATCACACCGCCGAACTGCTCGAACCCTACGCCAAGGTGCTGCCGTTGACGGTGGTCCGGCATGGCACTCGCCAGGGGTACGCGGCCAGCGTCGAGGAACTGCTTCGACAGGCGCTGGAGCGGACCGACCGGCCCAAGCGGGACTGCGCGGTGCTGATGCACGCCGACTTCAGTCACGGCCCCGACATGATCCCGGAATTCGTCCGCCGGATCGAGAGCGGCGCCGACCTGGTGATCGGTGAAGCCACCCTGACTGGCGAACCGTCGCGCGGCCAGCGCTGGCTCCGCCGTGGCGCACCCTGGCTGCTGCGCGGCCGGCTCGGCGTGCCTGGCGTCCGCGATATCGTCTCCGGCTTCGGAGCGATGCGGCTGGTCTGCCTGCGGAACGCCATTCGGGCCCAGTCGGGTCCGCTCCTATCCGCCGGCGACAGCTGGGTGGCCAACGCCGAGCTGTACGCCCGGCTGGCGCACCACGCCCGCCGAATCGAAGCCGTGCCTGTGGTGGAGCGCCATGACCTGAGGCCCCGCCCGGCGCGACGGACCGCCTGGGATGCGGCGCGTTCGATCTGGCAGGCCGGCCGTGGGGTCCGGGTTCCGATGGCGCCGCCGCCCAAGCCATCCGCGGGCACCGAGCAGCCGGCGGGAGCCGCATGACGCCGGGGCTGGTTGCGGTCGCGGCCATGGCAGTGCTGCATGGCCCGATGACGGTGGATACCACCAGGCCGGTGGTCTGGCCGTTCGGGGTCGGTGAGGAGTTCCAGTACGATGCCAAGCTCGGCATCCTCAAGCTCGGGACCGGCAACATCAGCGTCCAGTCAATCGACACCGTGCGGGGCGTGCCCTCGTACCAGCTGCGGTTCTCGATCACCGGCGGTGTGGTGGTGTTCAAGATCAACAGCGTGTTGACGTCGTGGGTCGGGACCCAGGATCGTATACACATCTCCGAGCCCACGAGACGGAATACT
>JBEPVA010000020.1:0-28896 GCA_041691295.1 Gemmatimonadota bacterium | reverse complement strand
CCCGGTGGCCGCGGAGCACTGGGCTCCACGGCCATCAGCAGTACCGCGGCGATCGAGATCAGGCGGATCATGCCAGCTCCATGACTATGCGATAGGCCTCATTGCGGGCCAGGCCAAACCGGTCAACCAGCTCCCGGACGGCGTCCTTCCGGCTCTGGCCTTCTGCCAGCAATCCGGTGGCAACCTCGGCCGCATCCTCGGCGCTGATGGTGGCCGCCGGTGCAGCATCTCCCAAGCCGGCCATCAGGACAGTCAATTCGCCGCGTGGAGCGATGGCCTCGAAATGGGCAGCCAGTTCGGTCAGCGTTCCGGCCCGGAACTCCTCGTACATCTTGGTCAGCTCACGGGCCACCACGGACTGGCGGTCAGCACCGGCCACCTGGGCCAGGTCCTGCAGCAGGTCGACCAGCCGAGGTGGTGCCTCATAGCAGACCACCGTCCAGGGGCTGGTGGCGGCCTGCGCCAGCAGCCGCTTCCGTTCCTGACCCTTACGCGGGAGAAAGCCAAGGAAGATGTATCGATCTGCCGGAAGCCCGGCGGCCGATAAGGCGGTGGACACGGCACTCGGGCCTGGAATCGGGACCACGATAATTCCCGCCTGGCGGGCGGCGGCCACCAGTTCGGCGCCGGGATCGCTCACCGCAGGGGTGCCAGCATCGGAGACGAGCGCGACGTCCTCTCCGTGACGCAGAATCTCGATCAGGGTTTCGATCCGCTTGTCCGGACTGTGGGCGTGGAAGCTGAGCAGGCGGGGGCGGACCCCGAGGTGGTGCAGCAGCCCCTGGGTGTGGCGGGTATCCTCGGCGGCCACCACTGGGACCGAGCCCAGCAGCTCGGCGGCGCGATGACTCAGATCTCCGAGGTTCCCGATCGGCGTGGCGACGATGTAAAGTGTGCCGGGCACGATACCTGGAAATGAAAAGAGACCGGGGCCCGGGCGGTCCTGCCCCGACCCCGGTCCCCGTGAGCGGACGACTAGGCCGCGTGCTGCTTGATCTTGTCCTCGAGGATCAGTTTGATCCGGGGATCAGCACCGATCACCGAGTCGATCACCTTGCCACCCTTGAAGAACAGGATGCTCGGGATCGAGCGGACGTTGTACTTGACCGCGGTCTTCTGGTTGGCGTCGGTGTCCAGCTTGGCCACCCGCACCTTGCCCGCGAAATCGGTTGCCAGCTGGTCGACCACCGGGGCGATCATCTGGCAGGGGCCGCACCAGACCGCCCAGAAATCCACCAGCGTCAGCCCCTCGGCCTGCTCGACCTGGGACGCGAACGAATCGTCAGTCACCTGCATCGTGTTGCTGTTGGCCATCGGGTTCCTTCCTTCACTTGATCGGTCACGCGCGGCCCTGTGCTCCGGTCTCCGCGCCCATTAATTTCGCCTCAAACATACTGACATCCTGCCGACTCCCACTACCCGGGTTCTGCCGCCATGTCCGATCAGCCACGCATTGCCCATGTCGGCATTGCCGTCCCCGACCTCCCGCAGGCCCTGGCGTTCTATCGCGAGGTGCTTGGTCTGACCCCGCACCAGCCTGAATCCGCCGATGGCGCCACCATCGTATCGCTGCCATTCGGGGACTCAGAGGTCGAACTGCTGACCCCGGCCGCACCAGATACTCCCATCGGAAAATTCCTGGCCAAGCGGGGTCCCGGCATTCATCATATCTGCTACCGGGTGCCTGACCTGGACGCCAGCCTCACGGCCTGCCGCAAATTCGGCTATCAGCTGATCGACGAAACCCCTCGGATCGGGGCGGGCGGCAAGCGGATCGCGTTCGTGCACCCCAAATCGACCGGCGGTATCCTGCTGGAACTCACCGAACTATAAGAACGCCGGAACGCGCGCCCGGGTTCCTGGACTAATGCTTGGGCTGCACCTGATCGGCACCGGCATCCCGGCAGGGGCGCTGCGGACTGCCCGCCGTGTTGAGGTCGAGCTGGTAGACCACCCAGCCATCCCTGGAAGACTGTGCCGCCGTGACTGGCATGGTCCGATGGCACGACGTCCGGTCGATGATGACCTCGACGACCTGCTTGCTGGCGTCATCGGATGCGGGATGGATATTTCCAACGGTGTACTTGATATCCCGGAGGTAGATCTGGATAACCTCGAGCCGCTTCATGTACTCCGCCGGCTGGTGGGTCTTGAAGGCCGGGCCCTTCTCGGTGCCCCAGAGCATCGACATCCGCGCGATATTGCTGTCGGTGGCGGCCTGGAGGAAGGCACGCACTGCCGCCTCGGGCGTCGCGGCGGCAGCCCCCTGAGGGGCCACGGCGGCCGGACTGGCACCACCACCGCACGCCGCGAGCAACAGCGCGCCACTAAGCACTCGGATTCGCATGGCCGACCATCGCCGCAGTGAAGGTTGGCCGAAATTAAACGACCACGACGGCCCGGGCAATGACGCAGATGCGCTTGTACGTCAACATCGATCACGTCGCCACCATCCGGCAGGCACGCCGCACCGACGAACCCGATCCGGTCGAAGCGGCGCGGATCGCCGAGGCGGCCGGCGTCGACGGAATCACGGCCCACCTGCGCGAGGACCGGCGCCACATCCAGGATGACGACGTCATCCGGCTGGCCCAGGCGGTGCGCACGGTGCTCAATCTCGAGCTGGCGATGAACAACGAGATCGTCGCCCTGGCCGGCCGGCTCAGGCCATTCCAGGCCACCCTGGTGCCGGAGCGCCGCGAGGAAGTCACCACCGAAGGCGGCCTCGACCTCGGCCGCGACCAGGACCGCCGCAGCGCCGTGATTGCCCGGCTCAAGGCCGATGGCATCCGGGTCAGCCTGTTCGTCGATCCCACCATCGCGGCCATGGAAGCGTCCGCTGCACTCGGGGTGCCGGCCGTCGAGCTCCATACCGGCAGCTACGCCCATAGCTGGAAGCAGGACCGCCGCGCCCTGGATCAACTGGCCGCGGCAGCGGCGCGGGGCCGGGCGCTGGGTCTTGCCGTGCACGCGGGCCACGGACTCACCCGGGCCAATGTCGGGCCGGTGGCGGCCATTCCCGACATCGAGGAGCTCAACATCGGCCACAGCATCGTCAGCCGTTCGGTGATGGTTGGCCTGCCTGAAGCCATTGCCGAAATCCAGCGCGCCATCGTCTTGGCGCGCCCGCGTTGACCCGGGGAACGACGCGGGCCACTATTCAGCCAGTTCCGCACCACCCCCTTTCGAGGCCCCGATGACCGCACCGCTCGGCGTCAACGAATTCTTCGTGCTGGAAGCGGGCGAATACCTCGACCGCCTTGCGGTGCTGGTGGCGGGACCCGCGGCACCGGCGGCCGATGAGCTGCTGCGCAGCGCCCGGGCACTGCGGGGCAGCGCCCTGATGGCCAGTCAGGGACCGATCGCCCGGGCGGCGGGCGGACTCGAGGCGGTCATCCGGGCGGTGCGCGAGAATCGCAAACCCTGGGACCCGACCATCGCACAGGCCTGCGCCGACGCCATCGCCGAACTCAAGACCTATCTCCCCAAACTCTCCCGCTGGGCCGACTCCGACTCCGCCGCCGCCGAAGCAATGACACTGCGACTCGAAGCCGTGGCCGGCGTTCCCTCCCGCTCGGCGCCGAGCACCGCCGGTGCGGCCGCCGCCGATACCGGCACCAGGGCGTTCGTGGCCCGTGAGGGCGCCGCCGTCGCCAGCGTACTCGATCAGGCCAGCCGGATTCTCCGCGCCGGACCGGGCGCTCGTGAGGCGCTGCAGGCGGCGCTGGCCCGGACCCAGCCGCTCCGCGGCCTCGCCGCGCTGGCAGATTACCCGCCTTTGGCCGAGATCCTCGATGCCGTCGAGCTGACGGCGGCGGACTTCGAGCGCGGCGATCTCGATGGGGCGACAACCTCCAGCGTTCTCGATGGCTCGGCTCGCGCCATGAGCCGCGCCGCCCGCGATGTGCTCGAGCGGGGCAAGCCCGATCTCGAAGCTGTAGAAACCCGTCAGCTCGGTGATCTGCTGGCCACCACCCGCAGTGCCATCCCCGCGGTGGTGCCGATCGATACGCTGTTCAGCGGTGATGAGGATTCCGGCATCATCTCCTCCGGTACCGCGCCGGCACCGGGACGGGCGGAGCTGGTCAGCCGGGGCGAGCGGCTGCGCCAGGTGGCCGATGATCTCGAGCGATCGGGGTCCCCGGCCCAGCGGGCGCTGCGCCTGCACCTGATCAGTCAGGATCTCCGGGCCATCGCGGTCGGGATCGCGGGAGACCTCGGTCACCGGCTGCATCATTTCGGCCGCCAGGCGCTGGAAGCCATCAGCCTTGGCCGCACCGGCCAGCTGGCGCCACATCTCCGTCGCGCCGGCGAACTGCTCCAGGGATACGATGAAGCGGCGCCGGCTCACCGGCTGATCGAGCGGCTGCGCGATCTCACCGCGGCCGTGCTGGCCCCTGCCCCACCGACAGGCCAGATGCGCGCGATCGTGATCGGGGAACCGCCTCCACGGCCAAAGCCGTTCGTGGCGGCGCCGGTGATTCCGGATCCGATTCGGGTCGAGCGCAAGACCACACCGGCGCCGGAGCCCGTCACTGCCAGGGCCCAGCCGCGGGACCTCGACCTGCCGATCGTGCCGATCGAATCGCTGTTGTATGACGAGGTGGCGGCCCAATCCGCGCCGGTTCCCGAGCAGCCGATCGTACCGATCGCGGCGCTGGCTCCCGATCCGGAACCGGCGGCGGCGCGCGCCACTGCTATGCCGGCTGCGGCTGTGGTGGCCGCTGCCGGTCGTGTCGCGGCCGTGGACCCCAACGAAACCGGCGACCTGGCCGGCAGCTTCTACACCTATGACCGCCTGAAGCGGGACCTGGGGCTCGGTGAGCCTTCGCTGGAGTTGCTGCTGAAGGGCACGCCATCGGTTATAGCCGCACGGCCCTCGGCCGCGGCACCGGCTCCGGTGGCCAGGAGTCCGGAACCGGTGGCCATGCCGGCCGCCGCGATTGTGCAGTCGCCGCCGGTGACGCCGCCACCTCAGATCCCGGCGGCGGTTCCTCCGGCTATCATCGCAGCCGAACTCGAGATCGTCGAGATCGGCAACCTCTGCTACCGCGGACGCGGCGCGCTCGAACGGGCGGCAGTGGTGCGGGACCAGATCCGGGTGGCGCGGCGTGCGGAGGCCCAGATCGACGTCGTGGATCCGTTGATTGAAGAATTGCTCGATCTGGTGGAGCTCGCACTGGTCGAGACCGCTTGAGTGGACCGGCACCCGTCCGGCGCCCGCCCGTCTGGCAGGCGCTGGTCGGTATCGCGATCTCGATCGGACTGCTCTACTGGACGCTCCGTGGCACTGACCTTTCCGAGGTCTGGCGGACGGTTCGGGCCGCCCGCCTTGGCCCCATGCTCTTCAGCGTCATACTCGCCACCCTGCCGTTCGCGCTTCGAGTCCCTCGCTGGCAACTGCTGCTCCGCGCCGAGGACGGCAGCGTCCTGCCGGTCGCGCCGCTCTGGCACGCCATCGCCATCGGTTTCATGGCCAACAACACCCTGCCACTGCGAATGGGTGAGCTGGTTCGCGCCGCGGCCGGCAGTCAGCTCGCCAAAGTCCGGTTCACGTCGGCCCTCGCCTCGCTCGCCGTCGAGCGTCTGATGGATGTGCTGGCGGTCGTCCTGCTGCTTGGCCTCGGGCTGCTTTCCGCCGGGTTGCCACCGGATACCCGGGTTGCCGGGGTGCGGCTGGCCCCGGTGGTCATCACCTTCGGCGTGATTGCGCTGGCGGGGCTGATCGCCGGGGCACTGGTGGTGGCGTTTCCCAAGGCGGCCGAATCGATCATTCGGCGGCTGGTGCCCTGGACCAGCCTGGCGGAGCGGCTCTGCGGATTGATCGACGGAGTGACCAGGGGAATGTCCGTACTGCGTGATCCCCGGCGGCTGGCCGGCGTGCTGCTCTGGACGCTGGTGATCTGGACCTGCAACGCGGCCTCGTTCTACGTGATGTTCCTGGCCTTCGGGATCGAGGTCAGCTACACCGGCGCCATGGTGCTGCAGGGTGCGATCATGTTCCTGATCGCGGTGCCCTCATCACCCGGGTATTTCGGGGTCTTCGAAGCGCCGGTCAAGGCAATCCTCGGGCTGTTCGGCGTGCCCGCCGCCGTGGCCGTCTCCTACGCCTTTACCTACCACTTCACCACCTTCATCCCGATCACCGCACTCGGCCTCTGGTCGGTGGCCCGCAGCGGATTCGGAATCGGCAGCGCCAGGGAAAAGGCCCCATGACCGACGATTCGGTCACCCTGGCCGCGCCGGCCAAGCTCAATCTGTTCCTCCGGGTCCTTACACGTGAGGCCGATGGGTGGCACGGGCTGGAATCGCTGTTCTGCCGGATCAGTCTGGCGGACGGGCTGCTGATCGAGCGCCGGAGTTCCGGAGTGTCGATCGAGGTGGCGGGAGCCGAAACCGGCCCGGCCGAAGAGAATCTCGCGGTCCGCGCCGCCCGGATGGTCCTCGAGGCCACCGGCAATCGCTTCGGAGTCCACATCCGCCTGGCCAAGCGGATCCCGATCCGGGCAGGACTGGGCGGCGGGTCGAGCGATGCGGCGGCAGCGCTGATCGGCGTGAACCAGCTGGCGGCCAATGCCGTACCGCGGCATGAGCTGCTGCAGTTCGCCAGCCGGCTGGGCAGCGATATTCCGTTTTTCGTGAGCGGCGCTTCGCTGGCGCTCGGATGGGGCCATGGTGAACGGATGCTCGTACTCCCTCCGCTCCCCAGCCATCCTGCCCTGCTGCTCGTGCCGGCTGACGGGGTCAGCACTCCGGAGGCGTATGGCTGGATCGATGCCGATCGGGAGAACGCCGCGCGACGCGGGGCAGTGGCGATGGAACTGGATGGCTTGAGAAGCTGGGGCAGCATCGGCCGGCTGGCCGGCAATGATTTCGAATCGACGGTTTTTGGACGACGGCCGGACATACGTACCGCCTTTGAGCGGCTGGCCGGCACCCACCCCCTGATTTGCCGGATGAGCGGCAGCGGCTCGGCACTATTCGCAGTCTATCGGTCAGTGTCTGAAAGGGATGACGCCGCGTCCATGCTGGGCCGAAAGCTCGGACAGCTGATTCAGATCGAGACTGCTTGAGTCGTTGTTGCCACGCGCGCCGCGCGACAGGCACCGGCTCCAGTATCACCTGATTGCTCGCTCGGACCTTCTCTATTCGACATTCGACCATCTCGTTGGGTCGAAACAAGCGGTTGACCTGGTCGTATCGAACCAGTCGATGGATGGCTCGCCACCAACCCTGCTGTACGGCCTCACCGATCAAGCTCAGCCCACCAAAATACAGAGACAGCCATGCCACTACGGTCCGTCAGGCCACCCGTCGCGTTCCTCGTCAGTGCCGCACTCGCGCTGGGATGCACCCTGCCCCTTGCGGCCCAGGCCAGCCGGTTGCCGCATGCGAGAGAGGATGTACGGAGCCTGGCCGACACGCTGCTGGCACGACACCCGAAACTCCGCCTGGTCGATTTCAGAAGCCGGTTCCAACGACTGACGCAGGTCCTGCTCAGGGGCATCGACACACTGCCACGGAGTCAGGCCATCATGCGCATCGCCCGACTGCTCGCGTCACTGGAGGATGGACACACGCAGGTCGGCTTGTGGTGGGATCCCGCCGTTGGGTTCCGGCGCTATCCCCTCCGGGTCTACCTGTTCGAAGACGGCGTCTACGTCATCCGGGCCACTGCGACTTCCCGCCGGTTACTCGGAGGTCGCCTGCTCCGGATAGGACCAGTCCCGATCGACAGCGTGATCGCCCGGATGCGCCCGTACCTTCATGGCGACAACCAGATGGCCCGGAAGGACATCCTGGCCACTCGTCTGGTCCTTCACGAGGCGCTGCAGTCGGTCGGTGCGGCGCGGGATGCGGGCACGACGTTTGTCGTCAGCGATGCTGGCGGCCGGCTCGACTCGCTGGCCCTGGCCCCTTCCAACGACCAGACCACGCCCCCGTTGAGGGTCCAGGACAGCACCAGCGCGGCGCCACTCTACCTGCGACAGTCCGGCGACACCTACTGGTTCACTCCGGCCAGCGATGGGGCCAGCATGTACGCCCAGATCAATGCAATGCAGAGCGATTCGGGATACAGCTTTGGCCAATTCTGCGATTCGCTGTTCCGCTCGGTCGAGCGGAGTCAAACCCGCCGCCTGATCCTCGACTTGCGGCTCAACAACGGGGGTGACAATTCCCTTGATGACACGCTGGTACATCGCCTGATTCGGGCCACCACGGTCGATCGACCCGGTGGCTTCTACCTGATCGTTGGCCGGAAGACCTTTTCCGCCGCCGTTAATCTGACCGCCGAGCTGCGGCGCCATACCGCGGTCACGTTGGTGGGCGAACCGACCGGCGCGCCGGCCAACCATTACGGCGAGACAGCCACCTACACCCTCCCGCATAGCGGCATCCGCATTCTCTATTCGACGCAGTATTGGCAGAGCGGGGATCCGCGAGACACGGCGGATGCCATCGTGCCGTCGATCGGGGCTCCGCTCACCTTCGAGGACTTCCGGAACAATCGCGACCCGTCACTGACCGTAATCCTGGCCCGGCCGCTCCCGACCGAACCCTGAACCCGGACGGAAATCCGGTTGCAATTGCCCGTCGTACCGGTGGTGGTCAACCAGCGCAGCACTCTCACCCGGCAGATTCGTGATGGTGGTGCTGGCGGTGCCGCCGCCGCACCGAGGCGGGTTATGCCACGCCCTTCCGGATGGCCTCCCGCATGGCGCCGATGAAGGTGTCGACCTCGTCCAGCGTGGTGTAGACGTTCGGGGTGACCCGGAGCCCGGTGAATTCCGGATGACCGATCGGAGTGGAGACGATCCTGTACTTGTCGAGCAGCCACGCGCCCAGCTTGCCGGCGTCCATCCCTTCCACATGAATCAGACCGATCCCGCCCGCAAAATTGCCGTCCAGCCGGGTCAGGATCTTCACCCGGTCGCTATCGGACATCAGCTGCTTGGCCCACCGATCCCGCAGGAAACGGAGCCTGGCCACTTTGCGCTCCCCGCCGATGGCGCGGTGGAATGCCAGTGCCGTGCTGATGGCGTTGTGGTTGGCGGCGGGATGGGTGCCGATTTCCTCGTACTTCCGGATGTCGGTGTCCTGGGTGGCGGCCGCGGCCATCAACGGCCACAGGTTTTTCTGTTTGGCCTTGCGGACGTAGAGGAAGCCCGTCCCCACCGGTGCCAGCAGCCACTTGTGCAGGCTGGTGCCGTAGTAATCGCAGTCGAGGTCGTCGCGCTTGAACGGGAAGTGGGCAAAGGCGTGGGCCCCGTCGACGAACACCTCGATGCCGAGGGGCCGCGCATAGGTGACCAGCTCCTTCACCGGCATGATGTGGCCGGTAAGGTTGGTGATGTGGGTGACCTCGATGACCTTGGTCTTCGGGGTGACCGCGGCCTTGAACCGGTCGACAATTTCCTGCTGGTTCTTTGGCGGAACCGGAAAGGAAATCTGCCTGAGCACAATCCCTTCGCGGCGGACCCGCTGGTCCCAGGCGGTCAGCATCCGGCCGTAGTTCTGGTTGGTGCTGACTACCTCGTCGCCCCGCTTGAGATCGAGGCCGAAGATCATGGTCTCGTTGGCCTCGGAAGCGTTTCTGGTGATGGCCATTTCCTCCGGATCACAACCAAACTCCCGGGCCAGGTCCCGCCGTACGCTCTCAACCCTCGGCTCCAGCACCCGCCACATATGATCGACCGGCAGCTCATTGGAAAACCGCAGATCCCGGATCATCTGCTCCAGGACGTGGGTGGGCGTGGGACTGCAGCCGCCGTTGTTCAGGTTGATCAGGGTCCGGTCGTTGTCAAAGGCCCGCTGAATCTCACCCCAGTAATCCTCGTCGTCGGCCGTCGACCAGGCCGATCGTCCCCGGACGCCGGAGGCGGCATTGGCCAGGTGACGGAAGGCCTGCGGCTTGAGGGAGGGCAGCACCAGGCTGGCACCGGCGAGGGAACTGAGAAAGGCGCGGCGATCGGACATGGAGCCTCCGTGCTGGCGGACAGGCGTTCGGAGTGGCTTGAGAACTCTCAATCGTCGGGGCTCGGGGCCGTCAGGTCAATAGCTGGCGAAAACTCCGGTCAGCCCGCTCCGACCGGTCGCCTTCCCCGAGCGGCGGAGTGGCTCTCCCGACTCCCGGCTCTCGACCCTCGGCTCAACTCTTCTGTCTCCTGTCTCCTGCAATTACGTTCCCGGCGCTGCCCCTTCGTCCAATGGCAGGACAGCGGCCTTTGGAGCCGTGAATGGTGGTTCGAGTCCACCAGGGGCAATGGTGAGTCGAGAGTCGAGAGCCCAACGAATATCGGGACCTCCGCTTGCTTTTCGGCGTTTCCTATTGCGCCTGTTTCAATCGCCCATCGCCCATATCGCCCCCCTCCCTCACTGCCCCTCCAGCAGCCTCCGCACCGCGCTGGACAGATCCGCCTCGCTGAACGGTTTCTGAAGAAACGCTTCCCCAGCAGCAAAGACCACGTCGCGTCGGAACGCGTCATCCGTATAGCCTGACATGTACAGCACCTTGATCCCGGGCCGCTGCTGACGAATCAGGGCAGCCACCTCGGGGCCGTTCATTCCGGGCATCACCACGTCGGTCAGCAACAGCTGAATCGTGGCGCCATGTTCGCTCGCCAGCCGCACCGCCTCGTCGCCCGCCGCCGCCGCATGAACCGCATACCCATTACGCCTCAGCTGACGTCCCACCAGGTGGCGCACCGCCTCATCATCCTCGAGCAGCAGAATCCCCTCGCCTCGACCGGGTTCGATCGGACGACCGGCCGGCGCCGGCGTCGAGGGAGTCAGC
Source organism: Gemmatimonadota bacterium (assembly GCA_041691295.1). GTDB lineage: Bacteria > Gemmatimonadota > Gemmatimonadetes > Gemmatimonadales > GWC2-71-9 > DATEHG01. Next base: position 18,101 of record JBEPVA010000020.1, on the reverse strand, counting down.
GGTTCGAATACCGCAGGCAGGCACACCCGGAAGGAGGTGCCCTGACCTGGCGTGCTGTGCAACCAGATATCGCCGTTGGCTTCCTTGATCACGCCGTAGACCATCGCCAGGCCAAGGCCGGTTCCCTGCCCCGGCCCCTTGGTGGTGAAAAACGGTTCGAAGATCCGTTCCTGCAACTCGGGCGGAATGCCAACCCCGGTGTCACTCACGACCATCATCACATACCGTCCCGGCGTAAGTCCACCGTGGGCCGCCGCCAGCTCAGCGTCGACGTCAGCGGACACGACTTGGATCGAGAGGGTCCCTCCTCCCGGCATGGCGTCGGCCGCGTTGAGCGCCAGGTTGAGTACTACCTGGCCCAGCTGGCCTGGATCGCCCCGGACGGCGGGCAGCCCGGCCGCGATGTCCAGTTTGAGGTTGACATTTTCCCGCAGCAGCCGGCGCAGCATGTGTTCCAGTCCTGAGACGACTATGCCCAGGTCCATGACCCGGGGCAGGATGATCTGCTGCCGACTGAAGGCCAGCAGCTGGCGGGTGAGGCCGGCGGCCCGGGTGGCGGCATCGGCGATTCCCGACAGCTCCGCCGAATCGGGATCGTCCGGCGCGAACCGAGGCAGCAGCAGCTCGACCGCACCCAGGATTGCGGTCAGGATATTGTTGAAATCATGGGCCACCCCGCCCGCCAGGCGGCCCAGCGCCTCCAGCTTGGCGGCCTGCATGAGCTGCTCCTCGATCCTGGCCCGCTCCAGCAGCTGCTGCTCAAGGGCCACCGCGGTGGAACTGAGCCCCTCGAGCAGCACACCGACCGAGATCGCCACGAGGGCGTCGAGGGCCAGGAAACTCCCGGTGATGACCGCCCAGAGTCCAATCGAAAGAGTGGACGACCAGGTGAGCGCACCGGCGAAAAGCTGGTAGCCAACCGCGCCGAGGGTGGCCGCGGTCAGGATCAGTGCCACCAGTGCTGGGCGTACGCCGAACAGGAGAGCGGTGAGGATCGGAAAGGCAAAGAGCCAGAGCAGCCCCGCGGCAAACGGGCCGAACTGCAGAGTGAAAAAGAGTCCCAGCAGGTAGATCAGGACGACGACGGCGCCGGCCCTCCGCCGGAACGAGACCCGCCGTGCCAGCAGCAGCAGCACCAGGAAGAGGTACGAAACGCTGCCGGCAGCAATCACTCCCCAGAGCCCGTCTCTGAAGGCCATGATGGTGCTGGGAAGCCAGGCGACGAATCCGCCGACCACCAGGGTCCAGAGAACCGCGGTCAGAATCCGGTCGCGCCACTGCTGCAGGGCGTGAGATCCGGTTCCACTGGTGAAGGGCATGACCTACTATAGTGGCCGCTCCCGCGATCTGACGGATCGAATCACCCCGGACCCTCGGCCGTAGCTCCCTCACTCCAGTGACTGAGCCCTCGGTGCGCGGCGGTGCGGGTTGGACTTGCCGGTGCCCAACGCAAGGATGCCTGCTCACGTCCCGGATTCGGCGCCGGACCCCGCCGCTAACTCCTCGTCTGGCCTTTGGTTGACCTCCCGCGCGGCGTCGGGTTATCTTTGCAGGCTGTCATTATGAACGACCTTTCGATGAACCGGAGCCAGATGCTCCTCCTCAGTGGCACGGGCAACCGGGCGCTGGCGGAGGAAGTGGCCGCCCACCTCGGGCAGCCGCTCTGTCAGGTCACGAACAAGCGGTTTGCCGACGGCGAGATCTTCGTCAAGATCGACGAGAATGTGCGGGGCCGGGATGTCTACATCATCCAGCCCACTAATCCGCCGGCCGAGCACATGATGGAGCTGCTGCTGCTGATGGATGCGGCCAAGCGGGCCAGCGCGGCCCGGGTCACTGCGGTCATTCCCTACTTCGGGTATGCCCGGCAGGACCGGAAGGATCAGCCCCGGGTCGCGATCAGTGCCAAGCTGATGGCCAACATGGTGTCGATGGCGGGGGCGGACCGGGTCCTGGCCATGGATTTTCACCAGCACCAGCTGCAGGGGTTCTTCGACCTGCCGGTCGATCATTTGTACGCCATGCCGGTGTTCGTCAACCACTACCGGCAGAAGGCGCTGCGGGATCTGGTCATCGTGGCCTCGGATGTCGGTGGCGCCAAGATGGCCCGGGGATTCGCCAAGCGGCTCAACGCCACCCTGGCCATCATCGACAAGCGCCGGCCGTCGGCCAATGTCGCCGAAGTGGTCAATGTGGTCGGAGATGTCGAGGGCAAGGACTGCCTGATTCCCGACGACATGATCGATACGGGTGGCACCATGTCGGAAGCTATCCACGCGCTCAAGCGCCTGGGCGCCCAGGACATCTACGCCTGTGCCACCCACGCGCTGTTGTCGGGCCCGGCGGTGGAACGGCTGCAGAACAGCCCGGTCAAGGAAATCACGGTCACCAACACGATCGCGCTTCCGCCCGAACGAAAGTTCGACAAGCTGAAAATTCTCTCGATCGCCGGGCTGCTGGCCAAGGCAATCGGATACACCCACAGCGACAACTCGGTCAGCTCGCTGTTCGACTGAAAAAGGATTCCAACGATGGCACAGGTCTCTCTCGAAGCCCAGCCCCGCACCCAGACCGGCAAGGGTGCCGCCCGCAGCATGCGGCGCGCCGGCCAGATTCCGGCCGTGATCTACGGCCACGGCCGTGAGCCCGAAGCGCTCAGCATGGACAGTGCGGCGCTATCCCGCGCCCTGATCGGCATCTCGGCGGCCAGCACCCTGGTTGACGTGTCGGTCGGCGGGAAGGCGCCGGTCAAGGCGCTGATCCGCGAGATCCAGCGGGACATGATCCAGCACGGTGCCATCATCCACATCGACCTGTACGAGGTCCGGGCGGACGAGAAGATCACCGTGAAGGTGCCGGTCCACCTGGTCGGCACTCCCGACGGTGTCCGCAACTTCGGCGGCGTACTTGACCACGTGCTCCGTGACCTCGAAATCCTGGTCCTGCCCGGCGACCTGCCGTCCCACATCGACCTGGACGTGACCAGCCTGGTCATCGGCCACTCGCTGTACGTCCGGGACGTGACGGTGGCCAAGGCCCAGATCATGACCGACGCCAATCTGCCGATCTGCACCGTGGTCGCGCCGCGCGCCGAGGAAGTGGTGGCCCCGGCCGCCGATGCCCCGGCCTCGACCGAGCCCGAGCTGATCCGGAAGGCCAAGGCCGAAGAGGGCGAAGAGGGCGACGCCAAGCCCGAAGCCAAGAAGGGCTGAGCCCTGCGGGTCATCGTCGGCCTGGGAAATCCAGGCTCGGAGTACGACGGAACCCGGCACAACGCCGGGTTTCTGCTGGCCGACCATCTGGCGGCCCGATGGCACCTCGGCGCATTCCGCCGAGCCACCGACGCCCGGGAAGTCAGCGGCCAGGTTCGCGGCCAGGATGTCCGGTTGCTCAAGCCCTGGACGTTCATGAATCGGAGCGGGGCCGCGCTGGCTCCGCTCCGTTCGCTTGCGGGGTTCGATCCCGCCGCGGACCTGCTGGTCCTGGTGGACGACTATGCCACTCCGCTGGAGTCGTTCCGGTTGCGGGGCGCCGGGAGTGCTGGCGGCCACAATGGCCTCAAGAGTGTCGAGGGGGCGTTGCGGCAGCAGGACTACGCCAGGCTCCGGATCGGAGTCGGCCCCCTGCCCCTCGATGGTGGCGATCCCGCCGATTTCGTGCTGGGTCACTTCGACCGTTCGGAAGCTGCCGCGCTGTCGGCGCTGCTGGATCCGATGGCGGATGCCGTCGACACCTGGCTCGACCAGGGAATCGAAAAGGCCATGTCCTGGCATAACAAAAAGCCATAAGCCATCAGCCCTGGGCCATGGGCTGCGGCCTGGACCGATTGAGCTTACGGCTTACGGCGTAAGGCTCCCGAAGACATCCACTCAAGGTCACCGCCCACATGCTCCGCCTCGGTATCGTCGGCCTTCCCAACGTCGGCAAGTCCACCCTGTTCAACGCCCTGACCTCCGCCGGGGCGCTGGTGGCCAACTACCCGTTCGCCACCATCGAGCCGAACACCGGCGTGGTGACCGTACCCGACCCGCGGCTCGATGCGCTGGCGGAACTGGTCAAGCCCGAGCGCACGGTGCCGGCCACGGTCGAGTTCGTCGACATCGCCGGACTGGTCAAGGGTGCCAGCCAGGGTGAAGGCCTCGGCAACCAGTTCCTGGCCAACATCCGGGAGGTCGACGCCATCGTGCATGTGGTCCGCTGCTTCGAGGATCCTGATGTCCAGCACGTGATGGGTCCTGTCGACCCCGTCCGGGATCGCGAGATCATCAATCTCGAGTTGATCCTGGCCGATCTCGCGGCGGTGGAAAAGCGCCAGGACAAGGCGGTCCGGACCGCCAAGTCCGGCGATCCGCAGGCCAAGATCGAGGCCCGGCTGCTCACCCAGCTTCGCGATGCGTTGTCGGCCGGGCAGCCGGCCCGGACCGTGGTGCCGACCGACGAGGAGAAGCCGGCCTTTCGCGGCTTCAACCTGATGACCGCGAAGCCGGTGCTGTACGCCGCCAACGTGCTCGAATCCGAGGTGGCCAGCGGCAATGCCCACGTCTCGACGCTGCAGGCCGCCATCGCCGCCGCGGGTGAGCAGGCGGAAGTGGTGACCTTTTCGGGAAAGGTCGAAGCCGAGCTGGCCGAACTGCCAATGGCCGACCGCACCGAGTTCCTGGCCTCACTCGGCCTCACCGAGTCGGGTCTCGACCGCCTGGCCCATGCCGCCTACCACCTGCTCGGCCTGCAGAGCTATTTCACCGCCGGAGAAAAAGAGGTCCGGGCCTGGACCATTCACCGTGGCGACCGGGCGCCCGCAGCCGCGGGTGTGATCCACTCAGATTTCGAGAAGGGCTTCATCCGGGCCGAGACCGTGGGGTATAGCGAATTCATCAGGGTGGGTGGCTGGAAACCGGCCCGGGAACAGGGGCTGGCCCGGGCGGAGGGCAAGGAGTACGTGGTCCAGGATGGAGACGTCTTGCTGTTCCGCTTCAACGTGTAGCACAGTGAGCACCCGCAAACCAACTATATTTCTCGCGTTCCCCCAACGGAGCAATCCATGTCGGACCCGATGACGCAGAATCCCTCGAGCACCTGGGCCGGTGACCTGGCCCAGTCGGCTCGAATCAGTTCGTTCCTGACCAAGGTGTATGGCTGGATGTTCGTCGGCTTGGCGCTCACTGCCACGGTCTCGTACGCCGTGGCCAGCACGCCATCACTGGTGCAGGCGTTGATCAGCAACCAGATCCTGTTCTTCGTGGTGCTGCTGGCCCCGCTCGGATTCGTGATCCTGATCCAGGCCAAGATCGATTCGCTGTCGCCGCGCCAGGCGGCCGCGCTGTTCGCCACCTATGCCGCGCTGAACGGAGTCACCTTCTCGTTCATCCTGCTGGCGTATACCGGGGCCTCGATTGCCTCGACGTTCTTCACCGCGTCGGGCGCCTTTGGTGCACTGGCGCTGTACGGCACCGTGACCAAGCGCAGCCTCGCCGGAGTGGGGCAGTTCGCGATCATGGGGCTGTTCGGGGTGCTGATCGCCATGCTGGTGGGATTCTTCTGGCATAGTGACACGCTGCAGTTCGTGATCTCGATCGTCGGCGTGCTCGTCTTTACCTGCCTCACGGCCTGGCGGGCCCAGCAGCTCAAGGCCATGGCGCTGTCGCTGCCGGACGGACAGCTGGCTACCTACTCCATCGTGGGCGCCCTGGGCCTGTATCTGGCATTCGTGAACCTGTTCCTGTTCCTGCTCCGATTCATGGGCAACCGCCGCAACTAGGCCGTGATTGGATATTGGCGGGGCCCGGAGCAGTTCTCCGGGCCTCGTTTTTTTGTGGACTCGGCCTGCCGCGATCTATCTGTCCGCCCGCCTCGCCCGCCGCACCAGCCGCACCCGCCCCCCGGACGACAGGAATGAGGGGTCGGGCGATCACACGGATCGCCCCTACCTTGCCGATCATTAGATCTTTGCCAGCGACCGCCTCGTCCGCCTCACCCGTCTCGTCCGCCTCCCCGACTACCGCTAACTCCTTCTCCCGCTTATAATTTGCCGCTCACATATCTCCTCCTCGCGCCCCACACCAGGGCCGGGGCGAACAGTCCAAAGGAAGGTGTCATGACCCGTCTGTATGAAGCGGTCTATATCTTCGATAGTGCCCTCGAAGAAGCCGCAATCTCCGAGCGCCTCACCCGCTACCACGCCCTGATTGCCCAGCCCGGCGGTGAGGCTCCCCAGATCAATCTCTGGGGCAAGCGCTCCCTGGCCTATCCCATCAAGAAGCACCAGACCGGCTACTACGTCGTCGCCAAGTTCGAGACGGCCGCCGATACGCTGCCGGAATACGAGCGCGCGGTGAAGCTTGATGAGAGCGTCCTGCGGTTCCTGATCGTGGTCAGCGAGGGCGAGCAGCCGGTGCCGGTCACGGCTGGCAAGTCGAATGAGGAGGACGACGAATGAGGCGTCCCCAGAAGACCTGCGCCATCTGCGAATCCGGCGTCCGGGTCGTCGACTACAAGGATGAGCGGACCCTGCAGCGCTTCTTGACCGAGCGGGGCAAGATCCTGCCCAGCCGGCTGTCGGGCACCTGCGCCCGGCATCAGCGGCAGCTGAGCACCGCCATCAAGCGGGCTCGCCAGTTGGCCCTGCTGCCCTACATCAAGGGCATGGGCGGCTGACCGCACTTCCTGATCCCGCTCGCCGGCGCCCCATGCCGGTGAGTGCGGCGCTGGGGCTGGTGGCGTACCTGCTCTTCGCGCCGCCGGTGTTCGTGCTGGCTCCGCTCGCGCTGATGCTGATTGGCTCCGGCCCGTCGACCCTGCGCGAGTGGTGGTGGATCGCAGCCAGTGTGCTGTGGCTGGCCTTTACCGCCACCCGCGACGCCGGACTGCTCGAGCAGACGCTGCTGGCGGCCGGCATCCTGGTCTCGGGTGCCTTTTTCGTGATGATGACCCGCCGGCCTCGGCCGCTCTTTCCGGTGGCACTGGCGGCCCTGTTTGTCGGAGTCGCCGGTCTGGCGTTCTGGGGACTCTGGCTCGGCATCGGCTGGCGGGATGTTGAACTGGCCTTCGTGCGGCAGGGCTGGGAGCAGGTCCGGCTCATCCTGCATCCCGAGTTCAGCGACGCTTCCGCCACCGTGACCTCGGCGTTCCAGCCCTACGCCGAGGAGTTTGCCCAGAGGATCGTGCCGATGGCGGCCATCTTTCCCGCCGTCATGGCGCTACTCTCGCTCGCTGGGATGGCACTGGCCTGGAGCTGGTACCAGCGGATTTCGCTCCGTCCAATCGGCCAGCCCCTGGCTCGGCTGACCGAATTTCGTTTCAGCGACCACCTGGTCTGGGGCGTGGTGCTGGGGCTCGCCGCGCTGGTCTTTCCGGTGCCGCCCCCACTGTCGCAACTCGGTGGCAACGTGCTGTTCTTCTTCGGCGGCCTGTTTGCGGTCCGCGGCCTGGCCATCACCAGGACCTGGCTGCAGCTGGCCCCCGGACCCCTGGTCGCCTTCATGGCGCTCAGCCTGCTGTTCATTGCGCCGGTCGCCGTGGGTGGACTGTTGTCCCTCGGGCTGGCCGACATCTGGCTCGATTTCCGGCGGCGGTTTACGTCGCCCACAGTGGAGGGATGACCCGATGGAACTGATTCTGCGCGAAGATGTGGCCAACCTGGGCAAGGCCGGTGAGCTGGTGAAGGTCAAGGACGGGTTCGGCCGCAACTTCCTGCTGCCCCGCGGCCTGGCCTACGAAGCCACTCCCGGCAACAAGAAGCGGATCGAAGCCGAGAGCAAGTCGCGCACCGCGCGGCAGACGGCTGAGCGGGCCGAGGCCACCGCGCTCGCCGCCAAGCTCGGCGCCGTGAAGCTGACCATCGCCCGCAAGGCCGGCGAAGAGAATCGGCTGTTCGGTTCGATCACCGCGCAGGACCTCGCTGATGCGCTGGCCGAAGCCGGGCAGCAGGTCGACCGGCGCAAGATCGAGCTCGAGCACCCGATCAAGACCCTCGGCTTCCACAGCGTCCCGGTCCGGGTCTACCATGATCTCCACGCCGACCTGCAGCTCACGGTCGTGGCTGAATAATCGTGGCTGGAGTCACCCCGGGGATTGCCTATGTGGACGGTCCCCGCCTGGCTCGCAGTTTCTACGCGGCGTCCGACTGGGTCGCCGCGGGGCGAGATGAGATCAACCGCATCAACGTCTTTCCGGTCCCCGACGGCGATACCGGTACCAACTTCTCCCTGACGCTGCGATCCGTCGCCGACGCCCTTCGGGCGCTCGGCGATTCGTCGCTTTCGGCCACCGCCCGCACCGCCGCGCGCGGTGCGGTGCTGGGCGCTCGCGGCAACAGCGGCATGATGCTGGCCCATTTCCTCCTGGGCTTCGCCGATTCGCTGGGCGACCGGCCGACCGCGACGACCCGCGACATTGCCGCTGCGCTCCGGGTGGGTGCCGACCGGATCTACAGCTCGCTTGACGATCCCCGCGAAGGCACCATACTGACGGTGGCCCGGGAAGCGGCCCTTGCCGCCGAGCGGGCGGCGGCGGACTCGCCTGACGTCAGCCTGTTCATGACGAGGCTGCTGCGCGAGGGAGAAGCGGCGCTGGCCCGGACCCCCGAGCTGATGGCGGTGCTCAAGGAAGCCGGCGTCGTCGATGCCGGCGGCAAGGGATTTGTCCGGATGATCGAGGGCGTGGTCCGCCTGATCGAGGGCGACCCGATCGTGGCCATCGATCCCTCCAGCGAGCTCGAAAGCATGGCGCCGGCGGCAATTGCCGAAGTCGCATCGGAACGGGACTTCCAGTTCTGCACCGAGGCCCTGGTCCGCGGCGAACAGCTGCCCAGCGCCAACGAGGTGCGCTCCGCCCTCCGCAGCTTCGGAGGCTCGATCCAGGTCGTGGTCACCACCGACCTGCTCAAGCTGCATGTGCACACCGATACGCCCGAGGCCGTCTTCACCCTGGCGGCCCGGTGGGGCACTGTGGCAAGTACCAAGGCCGAGGATATGCGGGCCCAGCACCAGGCGCTGGCCCACGAAAGCCGCCGGCCGGTGGCCATTGTGGCCGACAGCTCCGCCGACCTGCCCGACGCGGTGCTCGATCGTCACCACATCGCGCTGGTGCCGCTGCAGGTGATGATCGGCGGGCGCACCTATCGGGACCGGGTCGAGCTCAGGCCGGAGGAGTTCTACCGGCAGATGCGGACTTCCCGTGCCCTGCCGACCACCTCGCAGCCAACTCCAGCCGAATTCATCCGGACCTTTCGCGATGCCCGTGCCGGAGCGGAGGAGGTCATTGCCGTGCTGCTTGGTGCTCGACTCTCAGGCACCATGCAGTCGGCTCAAGCCGCCCTCAAGGCCGCTGGACTGACTTCAGTGCACCTGGTCGATTCCGGTTCAGCCTCGCTGGGCGTAGGAATGATGGCGCTCCGGGCCGCCGAGCTGGCCGCGGCGGGCTGGGCGGCACTGGACATCGTGGCCGAACTGCGGCGACTTCGCGGGCAGTCAGGGGTATTTCTTACGGTGGACCAGTATGACAATTTGCTGAGGTCCGGCCGGGTCAGCCGCGGCAAGGCATGGCTGGGCGGCATGCTGGACATCAAACCGATTCTTACCATCTCGGAGGAAGGTCTCCTGGTACCGGTCAATAAGGTGCGGGGCCGCGACAACCTGGTGCCCCGGGTGCTGGCGCTGCTGGACCAGCGGCTGACTCCGAAGCCTGCCATCGTGCGGTTTGGTATTGCGCACGCTGAAGCGCCGGAGGTGGCGGAGCGAGTACGGACCGCGCTGGTCGCGGCCTACCAGCCGAAGGACTGCTTCGTTTCCCTGGCCACCGGGGTGCTCGGCACCCACGTGGGCTTCGGCGCCTGGGCGGTGTTCTACCAGGTCGAGGACGGCACCCCATTGCGGCCGGCCGAGCGGTGAGCGCCGCCCTTCCCGCCATGCTGCGGCAGGTGGTGGCAGCCATCGGAGATCTCAAGGGAGAGCGGATCGTGGTGCTCGACCTGCGCGGGCTGAATGACGCGACCGACTACTTCATCATTGCCTCGGGTACCTCGGACGCCCATGTACGGGGCCTGGCCAACTCGGTGCTGGACAAGCTGGATCGGGGAGGCGTGCACGCCCACCACGTCGAAGGCGTCTCTACAGGACGCTGGGTTCTGCTCGACTTCGTGGATTTCGTGGTTCACCTGTTCCATCCGGACACCCGCGCCTTCTATCAACTGGAGCGGCTCTGGAGCGATGCCCCCGCGGTGAACACCGGGGCACCAAGGCTGGGAATCTGATGACTCGCTTTGCGGCCCTGGCCGCCATCCTGCTCGCGCTGGCCCCTGCTCCGCTGGCCGCCCAGTACTTCGGCCAGAACCGGGTGCAGTATGGCGCCTTTGATTTCAAGATCATCGAGACCGAGCATTTCGAAGTCCACTACTACGACGAAGCCCGTACCGCGGCCCTCGATGCGGCCCGAATGGCGGAGCGGTCGTATGCCCGGCTGTCCAGGGTGCTGGGCCACCAGTTCAAGGCCAGGAAGCCGATCATCCTCTACGCCTCGCACGCCGCCTTTGAACAGACCAATGCGGTGAATACGCCGAGCGAAGGGATCGAAGGAATCACTGACTTCTACAAGCACCGGATGGTGCTGCCATTGTTCGGGTCGTACGCCTATCTCGAGCATGTCATGCAGCACGAGATGGTCCACCAGTTCCAGTACGATATCTGGAGCCGGGGCAATCCTGGCGCGGGGCTCGGCTTCCTGATCCAGCTCAATCCGCCCGGCTGGTTCGTCGAAGGCATGGCGGAGTACCTCTCGACCGGCCCGCTTGACCCGACCACAGCCATGTGGCTGAGGGATGCGGCGATGGAGGGCAATCTCCCGACAATCGATCAGCTGGAGCACGATCCCCGGGTGTTTCCCTACCGATATGGCCAGGCCATCCTGACCTACGTCGGCGAGCGCTGGGGCGATGAAGTCATTGGGACCATCATGCGGGCCACCCTGGCTGGCGGCGGGGGGCTCAATGGCGCCTTTCGCCGCGCCACTGGCCTTACCCTGGCGGAACTCTCTGATCAGTGGCGCGACTACGTCCAGAAGAAATATCTGCCCGAGATCGCCAACCGGTCGAAGGCTCGGGCGTTTGCCTCGGCCGTCCTGACTGAGAAGAAATCGCAGGGCGATTACCACCTGGCGCCCGGACTCTCGCCTGACGGCACCAAGATCGCCTTTTTCTCCGAGCGCCACTGGGTCTCGTTCGATCTCTACCTGGCCGATGCCACCACCGGCCGGGTCGAGAAGCGGCTGCTCAAGTCCACCTACAGCGGCAGCTACGAGAGTTTCCAGTTCATCCAGAGCTCGGTGTCCTGGTCACCCGACGGCAGGTTTATTTCAGTGGCGGCCAAGCGCGGCCCCCGCGACCGGATCCTGGTCATCGACGTCAAGAAGAACCGGGTGGCCCATGAGATCGTGGTGCCGCTCGAGGCGGTCACCAGTCCGTCATTCAGTCCCGATGGCAATCGCCTGGTCTTCACCGGCTATCACGGCGGGCTCTCTGACCTGTACGTGGTCAACGTCGATGGCTCCGGCCTTCGGGAGCTGACCGACGACAAGTACGCCGACTTCGAGCCGGCCTGGTCCCCTGACGGAAACACCATCGCCTTTTCGACTGACCGGGGTCCGGAAACCGATTTCGCGGCCCTGAATTTCAGCAATCTGCGGATCGCGCTGTTTCATCTCGATTCCGGCAGCATTGAAGTCCTGCCCCAGATGGAGCTGGGCAAGAACATCAGCCCGCAGTGGGCGCCCGACGGTGCCACCCTGGCGTTTGCCTCGGACCGCAACGGGGTGTCCAACATCTACCTGGCCGATCTCGGCGACCACCAGGTCTATCCGCTCACCGATCTCTACACCGGTGTCCAGGGCATCACCTATCAGTCCCCGGTGCTGAGCTGGGCGGCCGGTGCCGACAAGATGGCGTTCATCTACTATGAAAAGGGCGATTACGATATTTACGCGGTGAACAATCCGCGGGCGCTGCGCCGGCAGCCCTGGCAGCCGCCGACCGTGGCGCTGGCCCGGGATGGCACCGTGATCCAGGGCGCCATCGTGACGCCATCATCGATCGGACCGCTGAGCGCGGCAACGGCCACGGCGGTCAAGCCCCCCGCCAGCACCGCCATCGCCCCGGGACAGACGGTCACCGCACCCGCGCGTGACACCACGCTGGTCGAGAGCGGCACCCTGTATCGGACGCCGGACGGGTTCCGGGCCGCCAACGCGGGGGCGACCAGGGCGGATTCGGCGGTGCCGCCGCCGCTGTCGATCTCCACCCTGATGGACCCCAGGACGGTGGCGGCGCCCGACACCAGCGGCTTCACCCACAAGCCGTACCATGTCCACTACTCGGTGGAGTACCTCGGCCGGCCCACCCTGGGGTATACCCGCGACAATTTCGGTGGTGGCCTGTACGGCGGCTCGACCGTGGTCCTCGGAGACATGCTGGGCGACCACAATCTGGTCTTCTCCGGATACATCAACGGGCGGCTGGGGGAATCGCAGGTCGAGATCGGGTACATCAACCGGGCTCACCGGCTCAACTATTCCTTTGAACTGAGCCAGACCCCGTATTACAACCTGCTGGCCAACGAGATCTCGACCGACGGCAACGGCAACACCAATTACGTCGAGAACATCGAGCGGCTGATCATTCGGGGTGCCACCGCGACGGCCTACTACCCTTTCAGCCGGTTTTCCCGCCTCGAGGGCACGGTCCAGTTCGCCGACATCGACGACGCCATCCAGCGGACCTTCTATCCGTACGACCCGGTTTCCGGCAACCTGACCGGAAACCCCAGCCGTACGGTCGGTGGGATCGAGAATGTGGCCATCGCTGCGCCCGGCATGGCCCTGGTCTACGACAACACCCTCAACGGCTGGGTCGGGCCGGCCTGGGGCGAGCGCTGGCGGTTGAGCCTCAACCAGACGGTCGGCGGCTGGAACTTCACCACGATCAACGCAGACTACCGGCATTACTTCAGGCTGCTCGGGCCGCTGACCCTCGCGGTCCGCGGCCAGTATTTCGGCGAGATCGGCGCCAGCGCCAAACGGTTCCAGGTCTTTCTCGGCCGCACCGACCTGCTGCGCGGCAACACCTCCGGTTCCTATCAGCGGAACGAATGCCTGGACGCGGCCAACTTCACGGCCGGCGGAGTCTGCGCCCCGCTCTACCGCCTGGTCGGCACCCAGCTCGGCATTGCCAGTGCGGAGCTGCGGTTCCCGCTGCTCAACGCCTCCCTGGGATTTGTGCCGATCGGCTTTCCCCCGATCGAGGGCGCGCTGTTCTACGACGCCGGACTGGCGTGGGACGCCAACAGCAAGGTCCAGTGGAGCAGGCACCCCGGCGATGACCAGATCAACGTGCGGACACCGAGCCAGACCATCGGCGCGTCGGTCAGGATGAACCTGTTCGGGTTCGTAATCCTCCGGCTCGACTACTCCGTGCCGCAGCAGCGCCCCGGAATAAAGGGGCTCTGGACCCTGAGCGTCGGCCCGACCTGGTAATCCCGGCCGGGCGCCCGCCCGGCCCTTGGTTCCCCCTCGGCGCCGGGCTATCTTTGCGCCGTGCAGAGCCGCCCTTTTCTGGCCGGCGCCACGCTGGTAGTGCTCGCGCTGTCCTGCCGCCCCGCTTCACCCCCGGCCCACTCTGGGCTCTCTGTCGCCACCCAGCCACCGCCCTCGAGCCTGCTCCGGCTCCCCAGCCGTGGTGGTAACGCGCTGGTCTATCGCGTCCCATCGCTGCTGGCCTCCGAATGGCACTCTGAAGGCAAGCTCCCCGAGCTGCGACGGGCCGTCGGCGCCGATCTCGACCAGCGGGTGGTCTATGCCCTCGATGCCAAGGGTACCATCGTCCTGCTGGATCTCGAGAGTGGCCGCTTCCGCAGTTTCCTGCCAAGGGTCCGGTCGGTGACCATGGGCCCGAACGGCACCCTGTTCACTGTCGACGACAGCAGCGTGGTCACCCAGACCAGCCGCCGGACCCCCGTGCGAATGCGGACCCGGCTGGCTGGTCCGCTCCGGGCATTGGCCGGAAGCAAGGACGACCAGCTCGTCACGGTCACCGCCGGCGCCCGCGACAACATGCTGGTGCTCGGGGGGGATGCACCGGATACGGTCGCCTCGTTGCCGGATGGCCCGGTGGCGGCCAGTCCGTGGGGTGATCTGCTGGCGGTCGCCGCCGATTCTGGAGTGGTCATCGTCGACCCCCAGAGCCGGGCGCGTCCTCGATTCATCAAGGTCAATGGGAAGGCCCGGCTGGTAGCTTTTTCTCCGTCCGGTCACCGACTCTGGATCGCGGACGGCGAAGATCGCATTCATGTCCTCAACCGGTATACCGGCGAGGAGCTCGACAAGGTCAAGCTGCCGGGTCCGGCGGCTGAACTCCGCCCCGATCCATGGGGCCGCTGGCTGATGGTGCGCCCCGAGCAAGGCGATTCGGTCTGGCTCATCGATGTGGCCACCAACAAGGTGGCCGGCCGCTTGCGCTCATCGTGGAGCTTCGATGCCCCGACCGTGACCAACCAGGGATTGATCCTGCTCAAGCAGGGAGCAGACCTGGTGGTGGCGGATCTGACCCGCGAAGGGTGGCCCGTTGCCGGCAGGATTCCCGATGGGGCTGCCGACCTCTGGCTCCCGCTGGCCTGGACTCCCGAATCGGCCACCGAATCGGCCTCGGTCCCGGACTCTACGGCCGAAGTGGCCCCGGACAGCACCGGTACGGTGCCGGTCAAAGCCACGGTCTACCTCCAGGTCAGCAGCTCGCAGAATCCGGCCTGGGCCCGGGACCTCGCGGGGCAGCTGCGCGATGCCGGGCTGCCTGCCTCCGTCCTCGAGCCAAGTTCTCCTGATGAGGGATATCGGGTGGTCCTGGGACCGTATCCGTCACGCGACGAGGCCGAAGCCGCGGGGCGCAAGCTCGGCCGGCCCTTCTTCATCTATCAGCCCGGCACCCGCGCCGCGCAATGATTTCGGGCGGTACCTGGCCGCCCGCCACCAGTTTCCGGACCACACCCATGAAGTTGACCCGGCTCGAGCTCTCCGGCTTCAAGTCGTTCGCGGATACCGTCACGCTCAACTTCAATGACGGCGTCACCGCCATCGTGGGGCCCAACGGCTGCGGAAAATCGAATGTGTCGGATGCGGTGCGCTGGGTGCTCGGGGAACAGTCGGCCAGACTGCTCCGTGGCGGCAAGATGGAGGACGTGATCTTCCAGGGCTCAACCGCGCGACGACCGGTCAATGTCACCGAGGTTTCGCTCTTCTTGGACAACAGCGATGGCGCCTTGCCAGTGGCCTACCAGGAAATCCAGGTCACCCGGCGGCTCTCCCGGTCGGGCCAGAGCGACTACCTGCTGAACGGGTCCACCGTCCGGCTGCGTGATATCCAGGATCTGCTGCGTGGTACCGGACTCGGCAGCGATGCGGGTGTCGTCATCGAAGCCAAGATGATCGACCTGCTGCTCTCCGACCGGGCCGACGAGCGCCGCTCGCTGTTCGAGGAGGCAGCCGGCATCGGGCTGTATCGCGATCGGCGCCAGACTACCGAGCGCCGGCTCGAGGAAACCGGCGGCGACCTCCAGCGGGTCGAGGACCTGATCGCCGAGGTCCAGACCCAGCTCCGCAGCCTGGCCCGGCAGAAGGGCAAGGCCGAGCGCCATTCCAAGCTGATGGAGGAAAAATTCGCCCTCCAGCTTACCCTGGCCCGCCGCCACCTCGAACAGCTGGCCGAGAAGCTCGCCGCCGGCGAAAATCGGCATCGCGACCTGGCCGCCGGGCTGCCCGCCTCACGTGATGCGGTCGGCGATCAGGAACAGCGCCGCGAGAACTGCAATCGCAATCGCAGTGCCGCCGAAGCGCAGCGCACCGAGATTGCCAGGTTGCTCAGTGCGGTCCGCCTCGAACTCGGCCGGCTCGACGGTGACCTGGCCCTGGCCGCGGAACGGTTGGCCAACGCGGCCGCTCGACGCGAGAAGGTCCTTGAGGAGCGGTCATTGACCGAAGCCCGGATCCAGCATGCCGCGCGGGAGCGGGCCGGTGCCGGCGATGAGCATCGCAGCGCCTTCGGCGAGGAGGAACGGATTCGCGCCGAGCTGACGAGCCATGCCGCGGCGGAACAGGAAGTCCGTCTCCGCCTGGGCGAACAGCGCACCACCGTGCGCCAGTTCGAGGAGGATCTGATGCGCCGCTCGCAGACGCTACGGGCCCTTGAGGGTGAGCGCGCGGCCCTGGAAAGCGACCTGGCCGCGGTCCGGGAGCAATCGGTCCAGGCCACCGCGCGGCGCTCCGCGCTGCAGACGGATCTCGAGGCGGCGGAGCGCCGCCGCGATGAAGGGGTGAGTGCGGCCGAGCGGATGATCGCCGAATCTCGCCGTGCGGCGGCCCAGTCGGAGCGCAGCCGGCACGATGTGGCCGAGGCCAAGCGGCGAGAGGCTCTCGATCGCGGCGCCCGCCGCAGCGCCGAGGAATCACTGGCCCAGCTCACCGCTAGGCGCCATGCACTCGAGGAGCTGGAGCGCGATCGGGTAGGCCTCGCCCCGGGTGCAGCGGCACTGCTAGCCGCCCGGAGCCGGTTCGGCGGCGCCATCCTGGGTCCACTCAGCGATTTCCTCGGCACCAGTCAGACCGACGCCGAGCTGGCGGAACGGCTGCTCGGCGAATGGGTCCACGCTGTCGTGGTTCGGGATGAGAGTGCGATTCCCGATATCCAGGCCTGGCACGCGGAAGCTCATCCCGGCACCCTTCTCCTGCTGCCGGCCGACCCGGGTCCACGCGTAACCGGCGGTACTCATCCCCTCGAAGAGAAGCTTCGTGCCGAAGGACCCGCGGCAGCCTGGGTTCGCGCCATTCTTTCCGGAGCCGAGGTGCTCGATCCCACCGGCCGCGCGGTGCGCCGGGCCAATGGAGCGATTTTTCTGGGTGCGGCGGCTGGCCCCGCTGGCCCGCTCCGCCGCCGTGCCGACCTTGAAGTGCTCACCGCCGATGTCGCGCAGGCCACCATCAGACTGGCAACGGCAACCGCGGCGCTCGAAGCCACCGTCGTCCAGCTGGCCCAGGCGGAGCAGCTGCTCGAGCAGGCCAATCTGGCTTCGGACCAGGCCCGGGAAGCCGAGCGCCAGGCGGTGGCCACCAGGGAAGATGCGCTGCGCCAGGCCGGCAATCTGGGCCGTGAAGTAACCGAAGCCGAACAGATGGTTGCCAGCCTCACGGAGCGGATGGACCGGGCCGAACGCCGGCTGGCCCAGATCGACGTCCAGCTCACCGAGGGTGAACTGGCCCGCGCCCGACTCGAAGAGAATCTCGGCGAAGCGCGATCCCGGCTGGCTCAGCTCGAGACCGAACAGGAATCCGCCCGGGATGCCCGCGTCCACTGGCAGGTTCAGGAGGGCTACGTGGCCGCCCGCCTCGAGGCCGCCAACTCCCGGCTGCAGCAGGCAGAGCGGGCCGGGGTCGATGCCGAGGCGGCCGCTGCCTCGCTGGCAGGTGAACTGGCGCGTCTGTCCGAGGATATCACGGGCCTGTCAGCCCAGCAGTCGCAGTGGACCGAGTCCCGGGGCGAGAAGCGGATCGCAGTGCTCGAACTCGAGGCCGCGGCCGACGATGCCGAGACGGAGCTGTCCGGCGCCGATGCGGCCCTGGCCGACATGGAGCGGGCGCTTACCACCTCCCGCCACCTGCTGGAGTCCTCCAACGAGGAGTATCACCAGCTCGAACTGGAACTCACTCAGGGGTCGGCCCGCAAGCAGAGCATCGTGGAGCGGGTGGAAACCGAATGGCGCCGGCCGATTGATGAGCTGCTGATTGATGCCCCCGAGCTTGAGCTCGACCTCGAATCCCTGGAGGCCGAGACGGCGCGGGTGATTGCTTCCCTGGAAGCCATCGGTCCGGTCAATCCGCTGGCCGTGGAAGAGCATGCCGAGGAGAACAAGCGGCTGACCTTCCTGACCACCCAGCGCGATGACCTGGTCGCCGCTCGACAGTCGTTGACTCAGGCCATCCGGGAAATTGACGGCACGGCCCGTACCATGTTCGTGGACACCTTCAACGCCATCCAGGCCAATTTCCTGCACGTCTTCCAGACGTTATTCGGC
>JBEPVA010000019.1:0-29137 GCA_041691295.1 Gemmatimonadota bacterium | reverse complement strand
CCATTACCGTGGACAATCTGAATAAATAAACCATCGACGGCCAGGACGCCCAGCTCACCGCCGCCATCAAGCTGCTGCAGCAGGAAATCAAGGACCAGCCGATGCCGGTGCCCGGAGCTCCGAAGTATCCCGACAAGGCGCACAATTGACCAGCGGAGAGCGAGGAGGGAGGAAGGAGGAGGGGAACAGCTTTCCCTTCCTCCCTCCTCTCTCCTCTTTCTGCATGCCTCCTTAATTCAGCTTCTCGACTCTCTCCGTCGCCAGGCTCCACCCGTCCATCATCAGGTCCAGGTCCGCCCGTGCCCCTTCGAGCTGCTCGGTGAGGTCGATGGCCTTTTTGCGGCCGTCGGACGCTGAGTACAGCGCCGGATCCTCCAGCGCCTGCTTGAGCCGGGCCACCTTCTTCTCGGCGTCGGCCACCTTCTTTTCCATCTCCTCGGCGGCCCGCTGCGCGGTGCGCAGCTCAGACTGCTTGTTCCGCTTATAGTTGTCGGGTCGCTTCTCTTCCTTCTTGCCGCTCTTTTCCTTCGCTCGTGCCGAGCTGGCCTCTTCACGGTCAGCCTTCTGGCGGGCCTCACGTGAAGCCTCCCACTCTTCGAAGGTGCCAGGATAATCCGACATCCTGCCATCCTCGAAGATCCAGAGTCGGGTGCAGAGGGTGTCGAGCAGTGCCCTGTCGTGGCTGACCAGGAGGACCGTGCCCTCGAAGGTGCCGATGGCGTCTTCCAGCGCTTCGATCGATTCGACGTCGAGGTGATTGGTCGGCTCGTCGAAGATCATGAAGTTGGCGCCCGACAGCATCACCAGAGCCAGCGCCAGCCGGGCCCGTTCGCCACCGGAGAGCGAGTCAGCGGTGCGGAGCACCGTGTCCCCGGAAAAGTCGAACCGGCCCAAGTGCCCCTGTACCTGCCCCCGGGTCCAGCTCGGCCGGAGATCGTGGATGATGTCGAACATGCTCTTGCCCATCGGGATCTGCAGCATGTCCTGGCGGTACCAGGCCATATCGATCGAATCGCCCAGCCGGGATTCGCCGCCCTCAGCGTGACGCTCCCCAGCCACTGCCTTGAGCAGGGTGGACTTCCCCGCCCCGTTGGGGCCGATCAATCCCAGCACGTCACCGCGGCGGAGCACCGAGCTGAACGGCTTGAGCAGTTCCCGTCCCTCGACCGCCAGCGCCAGCTTATCGAGGACCAGCACCTGGTCTCCACCCCGGCTCTTACCCTCGAGTTGCAGCGCCATCACGTCTGATTCGCTCGGTGGCGGCGAGAGCCGAGGCAGACGGGTCAGTCGGCGGCGGCGGCCGCGGGCCTGGGTGCTCTTCTGCCCCGCGATGTTCCTGGCAATGAAATCCGATTCGGCCGCAATGACCTTCGATTGCTTGGAAAAGGCCCGGGCCTGCGCCATTCGGCGTTCTTCGCGCTGCTGCACGAAACTGGCATAGCTGCCGACATAAGCCACGGTGGTCTTGGCTTCGAGATGCAGCACATGATCAACCACCGCCTCGAGAAAGGCACGGTCATGGCTGATCAGCAGTACCGTCTCGTCAACCTGGCGGAGATACCCCTCCAGCCAGCGTGAGGTGTCGAGATCGAGGTGATTGGTCGGCTCGTCGAGGACCAGGACATCGGCCGGCGCCGCCAGCTGGCAGGCCAAGCCCAAGCGCCCCCGTTCACCACCACTCAGTGTGGTCAGCTCCTGGGTATGGGCCTTTTCGGGATCGAAGCCGAGTCCGTGAAGAACCGCATCGATCCGGGCGGTGAAGGTGTAGCCGCCATCGCGTTCGAACTTTTCGAGATCATGGGAGTAGCGGTCGAGATCGGCTTCGGTGGCGGCATCGCCGAGTTCGCCGAGGCGCATTGACTGGTCGCTCAGGGAGGCTTCGAGGGCTGTGAGGTCGGCAAAGGCGCTGGCGGCCGCCTGCCAGACCGTCCGGGCATCGCCGAAGTCGCGATGCTGGTCGAGCACGGCCACCCGGAGCCCGACCGTCCGACTCACCACCCCTTTGCTCGGCTGGGAGGTGCCAGCCAGAATGTTGATCAGCGTCGTCTTGCCGCTGCCGTTGCGGCCGATAATTCCCCAGCGCTCGCCGCGCTCGACCGTGAAGGTCACGTCCTGGAACAGCACCGTGCGGCCGAATTCGACCGCCACGCCGGCAACCGCAAGCTCGCTCATGAGGCAAGCGACGAGAGACGAGAGTCGAGAGACGAGAGACGAGAGCCTTCTGTCATTGCGAGGAGGGCGCAACGCGCCCGACGTGGCAATCCCCCGAGGCACGATCCGGTCACGAAGCCAACCACTCCTTCCAGGTATCCTGCTGCTCACCGATGGTGAGCTTGTTGTCGTTCCTGACCAGCGGCGTCTTGAGCAGCATCGGATCGTCGGCCAGTCTGGTGAGCCAGGCGACCTCGCCGTAGCGCGCGGCCCGGAGCCCGAGTTCCTCGAACCGCCTGCCGTCCCGGTCGAGCAGCGCCTCGACCCCGAACTTCTGGGCAAACCGCCGCAACTCCCCGACCGACGCCGCTCGCTCATTCAGGTCCACGAAATGGACCTTGATCCGGCGCTCGGCAAAAAACCGGAGCGCGGCTCGAGTGCCAGGAGATTTCTTGGTTCCGAATACCTGGACGGGCACGGTGCCGGGTCGTTGGTCGTTAGTCGTTAGTCATTAGGAAACGCGGGGGCCAATCTAACTGACTCGTTGGTGAGGTGCGGGGCAGTCACGAACGACTAACGACCAATGACTAATGACCCCTGGAAAGCCGCCTTTCCTCCCGATACGGATACACATCCCCCATCTCCCCCTGCTCCGCCTGCCGCTGCATCCGCCGCCAGTACTCCACCGTCAGCAGCTCGGCGTGGGCGGCCATGAACACCCGTCCCATCTCGCCCGGGAGCACCAGGAAGTGGCGGAACTCTTCCGGAAAAACATCCCCCTCCGCCACCGAGAACCAGGGCTCGGCGGCCATCTCATCGGCCTCATCGCGGGGTTCGGGCAGGGCCCGGAACCGGCACTCGGTGAGCAGGCAGAGCTCGTCGTAGTCGTAGAAGATGACCCGGCCGTTCCGGGTCACGCCGAAGTTCTTGAGCAGCATGTCCCCGGTGAAGATGTTGGCGGCGGCCAGGTCCTTGATGCACTGGCCATACCCCAGGATGGCATCGCGGGCCTGTTCGGCGGTGGCCTGCTTGAGGTAGAGGTTGAGCGGCACCACTCGTCGCTCGGTGTAGAGGTGCCGAACGGTGATCTGCTGAGGCTCGAACCGCACGGTGCCGGCCGCCTCGCGTTCGAGTTCGGTGACCAGCTCCGGGGCAAAACGAGCCCGCGGAAAGCTCAGGTTCTCGAAATCCTGGGCATCGGCCAGCCGGCCAACCCGGTCGTGCGCAAACACCAGCTTGTACTTCTCGATGACGGTGGCCCGGGTGGTCGTCTTGGGGGCGCCGAACCGGTCGCGAATGATCTTGAAGACCACATTGAATGAGGGCAGCGCAAAGACCACCATGACCAGCCCGGGCTCCCCCTCGGCGATCTCGAACCGGGCGCCCGGCGCCGCCAGTTCGGTGGTCAGGGTGTGATACAGCAGAGTCTTGCCATGCTTGTGATAGCCGATGGCGGTGTAGAGCTCGCCCTTCGGCTTGGACGGCATGAGTTCCTGGAGAAAGGCCACCAGCGCCGTCGGTGACCCGGCCTCGACATGGAAATAGGAGCGGGTAAAGCTGAACACCACGCTGGCCTCACCGGCGGTCGTGAGGACTGCGTCGAGTACGACGCCACCCTCCGGGTGGACCAGCGCCAGCACCAGCGGGTACTGGAGCTCCCCGACGGTCAGCCGGCCCACCAGGTAGGCGCCCTTGTTCCGGTAGAATGGCGACGGCACCACCTCGAGCAGTGACGGAACCTGGCCCCGGGCTGGCAGGTCCCGCTCGATGGCGTCGGTAGCCAGCCTGGCCTGAGCCTCGAGATCGGCGAATGCACCGGCGAATGGCAAGTCGGCAAACAGCTGCTGGATGAGCTGGACCAGCGGCGCTCCGCCGGCATACTTCCGGACGGCCCGGGATGGAGCTTGCGCCGGGATGGCGGCAAAATCCGTTGGCAGGAAGTGGGACGCGGTGTCCAGACCGATACTCTTGAGGATCCGGCGGGCCGAGCTGTTGAAGAAGCTCAGGGCCAGGTCAGCGTCGTCCCGTTGCAGCGCCAGTTTGAGGAAGGTCTGGCGCGCCGCCGCCCAGAGCTCGGGATCGGCCTCATGCCCCGCCATCTTCCGGCCCAGCTCGCGGACCACCCAGTCGCTGAACTGCCGGTACAGGTCCAGCCGCTCGCGGGCGTCCTTCTGCCCGCCGGCCCAGTCTCGCGTTTCAAATCGGGCCTGCGCCCGGCGGGTGATCAGGCCGAACTGAGCCTGGTATGACTCGAATCCGGCGTGGACCAGGGCAGCGAGTTCAGGGGCTATATTGGAGACCATTCAACAAGCTATCAGCCATCAGCCATAAGCCATAAGCTTTGGTCTTGGTTTCTAGCTTATGGCTTACGGCTTACAGCTTAAGGCTCCTAAACAAATGCCAAACTACACCTCACTGAAGCCTCCCGCCGGCGATACGATCACGATGTCCGCCGGCAAACTCGTCGT
The DNA here is from genome assembly GCA_041691295.1 of Gemmatimonadota bacterium. Classification (GTDB taxonomy): domain Bacteria; phylum Gemmatimonadota; class Gemmatimonadetes; order Gemmatimonadales; family GWC2-71-9; genus DATEHG01. Next base: position 24,518 of record JBEPVA010000019.1, on the reverse strand, counting down.
CGGCGATCATCCGATCCTCCCGTTCATCGAGGGAGACGGCACCGGCCCCGATATCTGGCGGGCCTCGCAGCGGGTCTTCGACGCCGCGGTGGCCAAGGCGTACGGCGGCAAGAAGACAATCGTCTGGTTCGAGGTCCTGGCCGGTGAAAAGGCCAAGAACCAGCTCGACAACTGGCTGCCCGATGACACCATCGCGGCCATCAACCACCATCTCGTCGCCATCAAGGGGCCGCTGACCACCCCGGTGGGCGGTGGTTTCCGGTCGCTCAACGTGGCGCTGCGCCAGAAGCTCGATCTCTACGCTTGTGTCCGGCCGGTGCGGTGGTTCACCGGGGTGCCGAGCCCGGTGAAGCAGCCCGAGCTGGTCGACATGATCATCTTCCGGGAAAATACCGAGGACATCTACGCCGGCATCGAGTACAAGGCGCGCTCCGACCAGGCCAAAAAGCTGATCGCGTTTCTGCAGAAGGAAATGGGCGTCAGCACCATCCGCTTCCCCGACTCGAGCGCCATCGGGATCAAGCCGATCTCCGAGGAAGGCAGCAAGCGACTGATCCGCGCGGCGTTCGATTACGCCATCAAGCAGCAGAAGAAGAGCGTGACCCTGGTGCACAAGGGCAACATCATGAAGTACACTGAGGGCGGATTCCGTGACTGGGGCTACGAATTGGCTCGGCAGGAATACGGCGCGGTTGAGATCGATGGCGGGCCATGGTGCAAGCTGCCCAGCGGGATCGTGATCAAGGATGTGATCGCCGATGCCTTCCTGCAGCAGATCCTGACCCGGCCGGCGGAGTACGATGTGATCGCCACGATGAACCTCAATGGCGACTATGTCTCCGATGCGCTGGCCGCGCAGGTCGGCGGGATCGGGATCGCGCCGGGGGCCAACATCAACTACCTGACCGGGCACGCCATCTTCGAGGCCACGCACGGCACGGCTCCCAAATACGCCGACCAGGACAAGGTCAACCCGGGCTCGGTCATCCTCTCGGGCGAGATGATGTTCCGCCACCTCGGCTGGGACAGCGCGGCGGACCTGATCGTGTCGTCGCTGGAGAAGACCATCGGGCAGAAGCGGGTGACCTACGACTTTGCCCGACTGATGGAGGGTGCGACGCTGCTCAAATGCAGTGAGTTTGCGACGGCAATGATCGGCAATATGTAACCAGCCGCGAGTCAGTGGCCTCAGCCGTCAGCGAACTGGACGAGTGCACTCCGGCTTGTGGGAGCACGGAAACGGCTAGCTGTCGGCTAGCAGCGAACGGCTCAATAGTCAGCCATCACTCCGGAGAACGAGGGCCGGATCGACCCTCGTGGCGTGCCTGGCAGGCCAGAGACTCGCCAGCAGCGCGACGGTGCCGAGCAGGCCGGCTCCCGCCAGAATGGTGAGGGGATCGGTGGCAGAAACTCCGAACAGGAGTCCACGAATCACCCTTCCCGCCGCGATCGTCCCCCCCAGGCCTATCAGCATCCCCAGCCCTACCGGCAAGAGCGCCTGGCCGAGGATCAGCCGGTGGACCGCTCCCGCTCTCGCGCCCAATGCCATCCGGATCCCGAGTTCCCGGCGCCGCTGCAGCACCGCCTGGGCCGCCACCCCGAACACACCCAGCGCGGCGAGCAGCAAGGCGACCACGGCAAAGGCGCTGAACAGGAAGAGCGGAAACCGGATATCCCCGAGGGATTGTTCCATCACCTCATCCATCTGCCGGACACTCGAGACCGGCTGCTCGGGGGCGACCCGCCGGAGCGCCGCCCGTGCCCCCTGCTCGATGCTCCCGGCTCCGGGGGTCGACCGAACCGTCACGGACATCTGGGGCCAGGCATTCTGCGGGTAGACGGCATACATGTAGGGAACCACGCTCTCCTGCAGCCCGTTGTGGTGGACATCTCCCACCACGCCGATCACGGTCATCCACGGGGCGTCCGAATCCAATCCGTCCAGCTTGACCCGCTTTCCCACGGGGTCCTGACCGGCAAAGTATTGCTCCACCGCACGATGGTTGAAGACCACGACCATGGCGGACCCGGGCTGATCGGCGTCGGAAAAGTCGCGCCCGGCCAGCAGCGGGATCTTCATGGTGCCGAAATATCCGGGACAGGCAATGCCCCAGGACGCGGAGGGTCGATGGGAGGTGCCGGGATCGGGCTGGCCTTCGATCGCGAAACCTCGCCCGGCGTTCGAGCCTGAATACGGCAGGTGACTCACGGCGCTCACCGACTGCACGCCGGGCACGCCACTGACTTCGCGCTTGAGGTCGGTGCAGAAGCTGGTTCGCTCGGCGGGCCCATAGTAGTCCGACTGCGGCAAGGCGACCCGCAGCAACGTCACATTGGCGGGGTCGAGACCGGGAGCAACGCGATGCAGCCGGTGCATGCTGTTGACCAGCAGTCCCGCCGCGGAGAGCACCACGACCGCCAGGGCAATCTCCATTCCGACCAGGATACTCCGCAGCCGGTGCCCGCGTCCGGAACTCCCTCCGTGCGCCGCACCATCGCGGAGCGCCGAAGCCAGGTCGCGCGGGAGCACGGCCACCGCGGCGGACAAGCCCGATAGCACTCCCGCGATCAGGGCCGCTCCCAGCACAATGACGACGACCAATCCATCGACCGAAATGCCGGTCACGTCACGGAAGGGAAGGTTGAGCAGATTCTCGGGAAACACCTTGAACAATTGTCGAACCAGTAGAGACGCCACCGCCAGTCCTGCCAGGGCGCCACCCAGGGCGAGGATCAGAGCTTCCCCGGCAAACTGGGCGAGGACCCTGGTGCGGCTTCCGCCCAGGGCCAGGCGGGCCGCCATCTCGCGCTGCCGGGCCTGGCCCCGGGCCACCATGAGGCCGCCCACGTTGGCCGCCGCGATCAGCAGCACGAGGATGACGGCGATCAACAGGGCGCCGAGCATGTCGGCGGTGTCATCGACCCACTGTTCCCGCATCGGATAGGCCGTGGCCGTCTCGTCGGCATCGGGCCCTGGGTACTCGCCCCGCAGGCGATCGCCGATCAGATGCATTTCGGCATCTGCCTCGGCGACCGGCACCCCATTCTTGAGCCGCGCCACGGCCAGGAAAGAGTGAGACCCACGGCTGCCGTCTTGCGCGTTGAGCTGAATGGGCACGAAGACCTGCTGGCTCCGGCTCGGGAAGAGAAAGGCCTCGGGCATGACCCCGACCACGGTCCAGGGTTCACCATTGAGTCTGATGGAACGCCCGATGAGCCCCGGATCGCCGGCGAACCGCTTCTGCCAGAGGCGGTATCCCAGGACGACGACTTTCCCGCTGGCGAGCGAGTCGTCGCCCTTGAGAAGCGGGCGTCCCAACGCCGGCGGGATACCCAGGACCTCGAAGAGGCCACTGGTGGTGCGCAGCCCGTCGACCTGTTCCGGATCACCGTCACCCGACAGGTTGAATCCCTGGTATTCGTAGAGGGCCATTCGCTGAAACAGGGTGTCCTGCCGCTCCCAATCCTGGAAGTTGGGCGCCGCGGTGAGGGATCCCCTGCCCTGCTCGTGCACCCCTTTTTCCGACAGGGTCACCAGGCGGTCGTTGCCGGGATAGGGCAACGGGGCCAGCAACACCGCGTTGATCAGGGTGACGATCAGCGTCACACCGCCAGTGGCCAGGGCAAAGGTCAGCAGGGTGAACGTGGCAAAGACGGGGCTTCGACGGAGCGTCCGCAGGGCCTGACGGAAATCGCGCCAGGCCTGCTCGAGCATGGCGCCGGCGCGGACGTCCCGGACCGCCTCCTTCACCGCGTCCCGACTGCCGACTCGCAAGTGCGCCCGGCGGTGTGCGTCGGTGTTCGAGGCGCCGTCGGCCAGGTGCTGATCGACCAGCATAGTTTCGAACGACGCCAGCTCGGCATCGAGATCGGCGTCCTGGGTCTGGCGGTGCAGGAGATTTCTGAGGGTACGCGCGAGGCGCCTGAACATGGCGTCAACCCTTCTGGAGCGAGAGACTGATCGCTCCGGAGATCCGCCACCACTGCTCCACCGCCGTCTTGAACTGATTCCGGCCGGCGCGGGTCAGCGTGTAGAACCGGGCCCGACGATTGTTTTCGGAAAGGCCCCACTCGGAGGTGAGCCAGCCTCGCTCCTCCAGTCGATGCAGCGCGGGGAACAGCGATCCGGCGCCGACCTGGAAGGTGCCGCCGGTGATCTGCTCCACCCGGCGGGCCACGCCCAGGCCATGGAGCGCGCCCTCCTGCAATGCCTTGAGGATGAGGAGGTCGAGCGTGCCCTGCAGCAGATCAATGGAACTCACCATTCCTCCTATCGACGGTCGATATGAACGTGCCTGGCTTCATATCGAATGTCAATAGGTGAGCCCAGACTATATTCCGTCATGACCTCGGAACTCGAAGGCGTCATCAGGAAATTTGCCGCCACCGACCGCGAAACCCGGTTGCAGCAGCTGCTGCATTACTCCCGGAAGCTGCCGGCCCTGCCGGCCCGCTTCGTCGAGGCCCGGGACCGGGGCGAGAACAAGGTCCACGAGTGCCAATCACCCGTATTCCTGTATACCGAAATGGAAGATGGCAGGGCCCACCTGTACGCCGACGCCCCGCCCGAGGCGCCCACCGTGCGCGGGTTCGTCTCGATGCTGGGCACCGTGATCGACGGCGCCCGCCCAGCCGAGGTTGCCGCCATCCCTGACGACCTGCTCGACCGGCTGGGCCTCACCGAAATACTCGGCATGACTCGGATGCAGGGGCTGACGGCGGTGCTGGGGAGGATCAAGCGGATGGTGAAGGAGCAGTCGAGAGACTAGAGACGAGAGACGAGAGTCCGGCATGCCTGACTCTCGTCTCTTGTCTCTCGTCTATGGTCTTTCAATCGGCATCCGTACCGAATTCCCCCACTCCGTCCAGCTGCCGTCGTAGTTGCGGACCTTGGGATAGCCCAGCAGGTAGGTCAGCACGAACCAGCTGTGGCTCGACCGCTCGCCGATCCGGCAATACGCAATGACGTCATCCTCCGGCTTGATCCCCTGCTCTACCTGGTACAGCGCCTTGAGCTCGGCGGCCGGCTTGAAGGTGCTGGTCTCGACGGTCACGGCCTTGGCCCAGGGAATGTTCCTGGCTCCCGGAATGTGGCCGCCGCGGACCGCCCCCTCGTTGGGGTAGTCGGGCATGTGGAGCCGCTCGCCGCGGTATTCCTCGGGGCTCCGGACATCGACCATGGCGCCCTTCTTTTTCTGATGCGCCAGCACCTCGTCCCGGAAGGCCCGGATCGAGCTGTCCTTCCGATCGCCGACCGTGATGTTGCCGGCCGGGTAGCTCGGCGCGGTGGTCTCCATCGGCCGGCCCTCCGCGGCCCAGCGAGCCCGGCCGCCATCGACCAGCTTCAGATTTTCGAGGCCGAACAGCCGGAACACCCAGAAGGCATAGGTGGCCCACCAGTTGTGCTTGTCGCCATACAGCACCAGGGTGGTGTCCTGATTGATTCCCTTGGCACGAAGCAGGCGCTCGAAATGCTCGCGGTCGAGGTAATCGCGCTGGAACGGGTCGTTGAGATCGGTCACCCAGTCGATCTTGACTGCCCCGGGGATGTGGCCGGTATCGTACAGCAGCAGGTCTTCATTCGACTCGATCAGCCGGACCTTGGGATCGGTGAGGTGGGCAGCCACCCAGTCGGTCGAGACCAGAACCTCAGGGTGGGCATAGCCCCGCTGTTCAATCGGGAGAGGGGCCGGGGTCGGGACGGCAGTCATGGGCTCGGTCCTTGGCGGGTCTGGGAGGAACTTCCGGGGCAACTGCCCGGGGGAGAGATAATTACGACTCGGGTAGTCGGATAGTCAAGGCGACCCGGCCTGAGCGGCTCCCCATCGCGGAAGTGCCTGCCACGCTGTATCATAGAGCTGTGCCGGGGTTGGCCGACGGCCGATTGGCGCCGAATAACGGGCTGGAGAGCGAGGCGGAATGGGGCAGCTAGGCTGGGCCAGAAGCAGCAATAAGTTCGCCGACGCGCTGCGCCGAGGCGCGTGGTATCCGGTGGTCGAGGAACGGGCTGGCGAAAAGTTGGTCGTCCAGGTCGATCAGACCCAGGTCGAAGTCCAGAAGGGCAACCTGCTGCTTCGGGTCGATGCACCGACGCATTGGAGCATTGTCATCCGTACCGGCGTCATGCGTCCGACTTGGAGTGGTCCCCACAGCGCCGGAGATACCACCTACGCCGTGTGCCCCCACTGCTCCGAGCGCCAGTTCTTCGACAGCCACCCCAGCACCCTGGAATGCCGTCGCTGCCATCGGACCAGTCCGGTAGACTGGCAGACGAGCTGCTAGAGGCGTGACAGGTAAGTGGTGAGAGGTGAGAGGGGCTTCGATCCAGGAATCGAGGCCCCTTCGATTTGCTGCCCCCGCTAGCGGTTGTCCCTGTCACCGCTTACCTGCCACCGCTTACCTCTTACCTCTTACCTCTTACCTCTTACCTCTCACCTCTTACCCCACTCCGATCTCAAGCCATTCACGGCGTCACAACCACCGTCCCCACCATCGACTGATGAATGGCGCAGTGATAGGCGAAGTGCCCGGTGTCGGCGAAGGTAAAGGCGTAGGTCCGTCCCGGTCCAAGGTCGGATGACTCAAAGGTGCCGTTGTTCGACAGGATATGATGAGTCGTCCCGGTCGGGTAGGCCCCGCTACCCACATCGCCATTGGACCAGACCACTCGCGCCGCCGTTGCCAGGCTGACAGTCAGCGTGGGCGGTGCAAAGGCGTTGGCGCCCATTGTGGCGGCGCCATTCCTGATGGTGATATTGCCATGGGGGACCATAATCCCGCCATTGGGCTGAGTGGCACTGCCACAGGCGGCGAGCAGCACCGCAGCAGGAACGGCCAGCAGGAGACTGAAGCGGGAACGGGTCATAGCAAAATCCTCGAGGCGGGAAACCAGATGATGTGGACGGCACCGGCATGGCGCAACGTCGGGAAGACCAGCGCACCGGACTGGTCCACACGCTAACGGTTCGTCTTGCCCCGGTCGAGCCGTGGGAAGTACGTAGGCAAAAGACTGACAACAAAATGGGAGAATGAGGAAGGAGGAAGGAGGACGGAAACAGCGAACACCAAACGGCGAACGGCGAACGGCTTGGATCTGCCTTGCAATGAAACAATGCAATAGCCTTGCCAACGGCCAATAGCTAACCGCTAACGGCTGCCATTCTCATTCCTCCCGCAGCGCTTCCATCGGGTCGATTCGCGTCGCCCGCCAGGCGGGGACGAAGCTCGCCCCGGCGGACACGGTCAGCAGAATCAGCGCCACCAGCCCCAGCACCACCGGGTCGTACGGCGAGATGCCGTAGACCAGTGACGCCACCGCCCGCCCCGCCAGCAGCGCCCCGCCTGCGCCGAGGACCACTCCGATGACGGCCACCCGCAACCCCCGACCCATCACCAGGCGCAACAGATGCCGGCGTCCGGCACCGAGCGCGGAGCGCACGCCGAGCTCGTGGGTCCGCTGAGACATGGCGTAGCTCAGTACCCCATACACCCCGACCGCGCCGAGCAACAAGGCGAGACCGCCGAACAGGGCGAAGAGGGTAGCACCGATCTGCCATGGGCGAATCTGTTCGCCGACGATGCTCGAGATCGGCTCGATCAGCACGAACGGCAAGTCAGGCGCGGTGCCTTGAACCGCCTTCTGCACCGCTCCGAGCAGATCGGCCGCATGATCCGTGGTACGGATCAGCAGCGAGGTGTACGGCATGCTCGCCAGACTCGGATCGTCGGCCTGGGTCAGCGGCACGAAGGTCTGGGCGGAGACATCGGTCACCCGGTTCTGCCGGCCGTTCTCGACCACACCCACGACCTCTCGGCACGGCGCGGTGCGCGGCCCGATGCTGAGGCACTGGCCAATCGGGTCGCGTCCGGGCCAGACCAGCCTGGCAAAAGTATCTGACACGACGAGGACTCGGCGGGCTCCAGGCCCATCCGCCTCGGTGAAGTTGCGGCCCCGGAGCAGCCGGGTGCCGAGCGTGGCGAAGTACTGGGGCGCCACGGCGTGCAGATAGGGGCCGTCCATATCGGGCATTGAATCGACACCCGGCCCGGTGAATGCTGTGCCGATGTTGTATCGGAACGGCACCCCGATCGACAACGAGGTCGAGGTCACGCCGGGGACCGCTCGCACCCGTTGCTGCATCTGGACCAGTTCGGCGTTGATCTCGTCGCGGGTCGGCCGGACCCCGTCCAGATGCGGGGTGGCGATCAGCACCTGGTCCGGATCGAACCCGAGCCGAAGGGCGCGCACGTTGCCGAGGCTGCGGACGAAGAGGCCGGCTCCCGCCAACAGCACCACGGTGAGGGCGATCTGCCCGACCAGCAGCACCGGCTGGATCATCGAACGGGAAACGTTCCCCTCGCGCGCTCCGGTCTTGAGCGCGGAGGTCAGATCAGGTGAGGTGGTATACAGCGCAGGCGCCAGGCCGGCGAGGAGTACGGTCAGGCCCACGACCCCGGTGGTGAAGGCCAGGACCCTGAAATCGAGCGGGATCGGCGCGGCGTTCGGCAGGAGCAATGTGCGGAGCAGTGGGCCGGTCCAGAGCGCCGTGAGCAGCGCCCCTGCTCCACCCAGCCCGGCCAGCAGCGCACTCTCGAGATAGAGCTGGCGCACCAGCTGGCTTCGGCGGGAGCCCAGTGCCATCCGCACCGCCATCTCGCGCTGCCGCCGCGCAGCGCGAGCCAGGAGCAGATTGGCCACGTTGACGCAGGCGATCAGCAGCACGATGGCACAGGCGGCGGCCAGCCAGGTCGAGAGCCTCACGCCACGGGCCCCATCCACTCCCCGGACCTGGTTGATCCCGCCCATCGTGACGGTCGTGGCGGTGTCGATCCGCTGGACCTTGTGGCCCCGGAACAGCGCCGTCGCCTCGGTGGCCGCAGCCGCCGGCGTGATCCCCGGAGCCAACCGGCCGATCGGTTCGAGCCACGAACAGGCTTCGCAGCTCAGCACATCCTTCCAGAGCATCCCCGGCGCGGCGGCACTCATCGGCAGCCAGATGTCGGTTCGGCCCAGGTCGATCCCGTTGAACCGGGCCGGCATCACTCCGATGATCGTGTAGGTGCGCTGTCCAACCAGGATCGTCTTGCCCAATGCAGCTGGCGCTCCGTCAAACTCATGGCGCCAGAATTCCTCGCTGACTATCGCGACATCGGCTGCATTCCCCGGGCGGTCTTCATCGATCGCGAAAGTCCGGCCCAGCTTCGGCTGCACGCCGAGCAGTGGGAAGAAGTCGGCGGTGACGAGGGTCGTCGGGATACTGCGAGCCGACTGTCCCTGGCCGAAGCTCGCGGGTCTCGGTCCCATATATGCCGCCACCGCCATGGTCTTGGCATGGTCGCGGAAGGCGGCGTAGCGGGGCCAGGTCCGCACCGAGCCGGGTGAGGCGCTGATCCGGACCACCCGCGACGGATCGGTCACGTGGGCGGGTGGCCGGAAGAAGAGGGCGTCGATCACTCCGAACATCGCGGTGTTGGCCCCGATCCCGAGGGCCAGGGTCAGGGCGGCCGCCAACGAGAGCCCGGGACTCCGGCGCAGCGACCGGAGCGCCAGGCGGAGATCCTGCCGAGTCGAGTCGAGCGCGGCCGCAACCGAGGCTGCCGCCCGGGCCGCGACTGGAGTGGAGCCGGAACCGGAACTTGATGATGCCGGCCGGTTGGCGGCCTGGGGACCGTGTCGGCCCAGCTCGGCCAGCGAGTCTGAATCCTGGAGCAGATGGAGGAGTTCCTTGGCGGATGGGGGCCGGGCCGCCGGGTCCTTCGCGAGGCACCAGCGGATCAGGGCGTCGAGGCCGGCCGGGATCTCGGCCCGCCGGCGGGCCAGTGGCGGCGGCGTCTCGGCCACCTGGGCCCGCACCACCTGGTGGGCGGGTCCGACGAATGGCGGGGTGCCCGCCAGCATTTCGTAGGCAACGATGCCGAGCGCGTAGAGGTCGGACCGATGATCGAGGGCAGGGTCCTGCACCAGCTGCTCGGGCGACATATAGGCCAGCGTGCCGGATGTCGTGCCTTCGGCGGTGACCGGGGCCCCGGACTGCAGGCCGGATGAGCGCCGGCGGCCGCTGAGCGACAAGGCGCGCGCGATGCCGAAGTCCGCCACGACGGCGGAAGAGGCAGTCAGCAGGATATTGTCAGGCTTGATATCGCGATGGATCACGCCGTGCTCGTGGGCATGGGCCAGGGCGCGGAGGACATCCTGCAGCACCTCGACCGTTTCACGCACCGAAAGCGGGCCGCGCCGCAGTCGGCCGCGAAGTGATTCGCCGGGCACGAACGGCATGATCAGGTAGGGAAGTCCTTCGACCTCACCGGACGCGAGGATCGGGACGATCTGCGGGTGCTGCAGTGCCACCGCAATGGCGATCTCCTGGCGGAATCGGGCCACGGCCTCCGCACCGGCCAGATCGGGGGCCAGGACCTTGATCACGACCTGGCGTTTGAGGACCGGGTCGTCGGCCAGGAACAAGGACGACATTCCGCCGCCGGGCAATTCGCCGGTGATCGAGTACACGGACCCGAGGATCTGCTGAAGCGAATGGCGGAGGGGTGCAGCACGATCCGGCATGGACGTGGCTCCGGTGGTCGGATTCAGGTCTGACGCGAGGCGCCACCAAAAGGTTCCGCCTGCCCGGCTTACGGCGGAAGTGGGAGAGGGAAGAGGGGAGAAGGAAGAGGGGAGAAGGGAGAAGGGATAAGGGGGAAGGGAGAAGGGAGAAGCGAACAGCGAAAACTGCCGGCCGGCGAAAGATTGCCGTGTCCCGGGCCACGGGCCACGCTGCCCAGATCAGAAATCCTTCCGTCGTTCCATCGGGCCGACGGGCCATCACTGGGTTCAGCCTATGGCTTATGGCTTACGGCATATGGCTTGGGGCAGTTTGCTCACGACCAACGACCAACGACTCACACTTCGGCCGTAGGCGGAATCGGACTCCCCGCGCCCTGCGTCAGCGCATGCCTGGTATCCAGTCGCCGCAGCATGGCCGCGAATGCTCGCGCCACGCCGGCGTCGAATACCGTTCCGGCCCCGTCCTCCACAAACCCGAGTGCCTGTCCCGGTGCCCAGGCCGGCCGGTGGGTCCGGGTGGTCCGCAGCGCATCGTAGACATCGCAGACCGAGACGATCTTGCTGGCATAGTGCAAATCGCGGTCGTACTTGATAGCGGGGTATCCCTTGCCGTCGGGGCGCATATGATGCTCGTAGGCCACCACCGCTGCCAGGTCGAATTCCCCTTTGCGGGCCAGCAGGATCCTGGCCCCTTCGGACGGATGGTTTTCCAGGATGGTCCGGTCGGACGCATCGAGCGCCGGCTTCTGCAGCAGTTCCTTTGGCACCCGCGAAATCCCGATATCGTGCAGCAGCCCCGCCACGCCAAAGGCGTGAATGTCCTGGCTCCCCATGCCGAGTGATTCGGCCAGGGTCATGGTCAGCAGCGCCACATTGAGCGCATGCATAGTGCGGTATTCGTCCTGGTCGGTGAGCTGCAGCAGCGGCATCAGGAACGGCAAGTCGGCCTGCATGGCCACGCTCAGCGAGGCAATGACGGTCTCGACCTCATCCCGCGCCACCACCCCCTCACGCGCCGCCCGTTCGTAGACCCAGCGCACCACATCGGCCTCTTCGCCGAGTTTGTAGGCGATGGTGGCGCTGGACGAGCTGTCCCACTGATCGAGCTCCTGGCCCTTGACCCCGATGATGCCCCAGCGGATGCCGGGATGGTCGGTGGAAGTCCCATCCATCTTGCGCTGGCCCGGCAGCCGGGTGGTCACGTCCTGCAGGAAGGCCACCAGCCCTTCCCGGCCCACCTCGGGATCGATCTCCAGCCGCTGAACCCCGATCTCGCTCAGCCGGCGGCTCCAGGTCCAGTTCTTCAGATCATGCAGCGGCAGGTTGCCGTAGACCACGGCGTCCTTCAGGAACGAGAACCGCGGAGCGGGATTTTCCGACAGCAGGTTCTCCAGCCGGTCCCAGGCCCCATCGACCACGCCGGCGCAGGCCGGATGATCCGGCGCATACAGCGTCAGCGTGGCCAGGGCATGCGCCGCGGCATGCAGAAAATCGAACGGTGCGCTGCTCACATCAGCACCTTGGGCATCGGTGGCTTGTATTCCGCTTCACCGCCCATGCTGGACGCCTGGACCTCGGTGGCTTTGCGGACCTCGGTGTCCTTGTTCCGGGCCGCCTTGGCCAGCACGGGCATGGCCTTGGGATGATAGGCCCAATGGGCCGCCAGTCCCTGCAGGGCGGCGATCATCTCGGGGCTGCGGGGCGCCAGCCGGCGCATGAACGGCAGGAATGAGCGAGCCTGACACAGCTTGAGCAGCGCCGTCACCACCTGCTCATCCTCGACCGGCGCGATGGCGCGCACCGCCGAGGAGCGCAGCCCCGAATCGAGATCCTTCATCGACAGCAGCTCGATCAGCCGCGGCACCGCGCTGGGCGGACACTCCTCCAGTGCGGACTGGATGCCGAGCCGCAGCGTCGGCGGATCGGGCGCGGCCAGAGTCCGCCGCAGCGCCTCTTCGCGGCGGTTGGGATCCTTGAGCAGGATCTTGAGCCCTTCGTGACGCACCCGTGGATCGGGGTGGGCCAGGCATTGCTCCAGCGAGAACCCTTCCGGCACCGAGGGGAGGGCGGCCAGCAGCCGGAGCAGGTTGCGCTGGACGAACCAGGGGGCACCGTTGATCCGGGCCGCGACCTCAGGGCCGATGATCGGGCCAAGTGAGGCCACCAGATCGAGCAGCTTGGCCCTGACCTTCCGGTCCTTGGCTTCGGCCAGCGCATCCAGCAGCAGCACCACTGCGTCGTGACCGGTGGCGGGCGCCAGCCGGGTCAGCAGCTCGTAGTCGATCGGGTCATTGCCGAGCACCTTGCGGATGGTGTGCCGGGCGTAAATCAGCTTGCGGAGGTCCCGGGCGATCAGATCGTTGACCGGCAGCGCCTCGATCAGGTCGAGCAGCTCGGCAATCCGGTCAGTTTCGATCATCCGGTCCACCGCGCGCCGGGTGCCGAGTTCCACGACCACGAGCTCGATGCTCATCCGGATGATCCGGTCGGGATCGCTGGCGTAGACCGGGGTGGGATCGTCGCTGGACGGCGCCTGGCGGGGCAGGTCTTCGTAGGCCGGCGATTCGCCGGGGGCCTCATCGACGCTCCACCCCTCGATCAGCTGCTTGACCCGCTGGCGGAAGACCATGTCGGCCTTGGCGCGCATGGGGGCCGGCCCGCGCTGGGCATGGGTGGCCAGCTTGGCGAACAGCTTGAGCAGGGTCGGTGAGATGGTCTTGCCGGAGGCCACCGAGGCGGCCTCGACCAGCGAGAGCACCACGTCCGCCGACATGACCTGGGTGACGTCGAAGAGGAAGCGGCGCTGCTTGTCGAAATCGCCACCCATCTTGAGCAGCCGCTCGCGGGTCGACCCCTTGAGCGCCCCGACCATCCGGGCCAGCTGGCGCTGCATCTCGAGCGCCTCGGTCCGGCCCCGGCCCTGGAACGCCGACAGAAATTCACCCAGCGATTGGATGACCCGTTCATCATGGGCCACGCTCGGCGACGCCTTGTCGAACGCCTCGGCCAGCGCCTCCGGCTCGGCGTTCTCGAGCGCGGCATCGGGGGCCAGCTCACCCATTGCGGCCCGGGCCAGGCTCAACCAGAGCCGGCCAGCCCAGCCCTCAGCCTTCTTGGGGTCGGACTCTTCCTCCCGCTCCTCCTCCAGCAGCGACAAGTAGTCGTAGCTCAGGGGGTAGAGCCGGATGTTGGCCCACTGCCCCCGCGGCTCATCATGCCCCGGCTCGGCGTTGGGAGAGGTTTCGGCCGCCAGCACCCGCAGGAAGCCGACGATTTCGAGAGTATTCACCCCGCGGTAGAACTTGAGCGCGCCGATATTGGCCCGGTGCAGTCGGGCCGCGAGGTCGCGCAGGACGGGATGATTGGGATCGGTGGGGATGCCGGCGATCAGGAGCTGATTGGGGGAGACGCCGATGGCCAGCGTATCGCGTTCGAGGAAGATGGCCTCGAGCCGCCGGAGCACATTCCTCACCGCCGGTTCGAGCAGCGGGTGGCCCTCCGGGTACATCTGGTGCCGCTGGTGAGCCCCGAGCAGGTCCATGAGGAACTCGGACAGCTCGCGCGACAGGACCAGGCGTCCTTGAGCGGCTGAAATTCGGCTCACTCGACTGACCTCGAATGCGGGGAGGGTACGCCTATAAGATAGCTGGGGACCGTGACTTAGCTACCACCCAAAGGTTCGCGGTTCACGGTTCGACGGGTCGGATCTGCGCTGCCGTGAACCTGGTACCGTGAACCTCTATGCACCCGCCTTTACCTCAACTTTGGGCGGCTCCGGCGTAAAGTCCTCTCCCGGATTGATGAACCGGTCCACTTCGATCTGGTACTGCTTTTCATACAGCTGGGTGTAGCGGCCCCGTTTGGCCAGCAGTTCGCGGTGGGTGCCCCGCTCTACCACGATGCCGCCCTCGAGTACCAGGATCTGGTCGGCGCTGACGATGGTACTGAGCCGGTGGGCAATGACAAAAGTGGTCCGGCCCTGTCGCAGAGTCCGGAGCCCGTCCTGGATCATGGCCTCGGATTCGGAGTCGAGACTGCTGGTGGCTTCATCGAGAATCAGGATGGCCGGGTCCGCCAGGATAGCGCGGGCAATGGCCACCCGCTGCCGCTGGCCGCCGGACAGCTTCACGCCGCGCTCCCCAACGATCGACTCGTAGCCGTCCTTGAATCCCGTGATGAACTCGTCGCAGTTGGCCAGCTTGCTGACCTCGCGGACCTGGTCCATCGTGGCATCGGGGCGGGCAAACCGGATATTGTCGGCAATCGTTCCATCGAACAGAAAGTTGTCCTGCAGCACGATGCCGAGGTGGGCGCGGTATTCGCGCATCTTGATGGTCGACAGATCGCGGCCGTCGATCCGGATCACGCCCCTGGTGGGGCGGTTGAAGGCCATGATCAGCGACAGCATGGTGCTCTTGCCCGAACCGCTCGATCCGACCAGCGCGGTGGTGGTGCCGGCCGGCGCCTCGAACGACACATCCTTCAGCACCGGCACCCCCGGGCTGTACTCGTACCAGACATGCTCGGCGCTGACCTGACCCCGGATCTGGTCGATCGACTGGCGGGTCCGGTCTTCGTCATCCTCGGTGGGCTGGGAGGTAAGTTCGCGGATCCGGTCCAGTCCCGCAAAGGCCTCGCTGATCTGGGTCCCGATGCCGGCGATCTGGACCAGCGGTGCCGCCACCAGGCCGACGAAGAAGATGTACATGATAAAATCGCCCAGGGTCATCTGACCGCCGATGATGGCCCGGCCCCCGACCACGATCATGAGGGCGCCCACAACGCCGACGATGGCGGTGGTCAGCGAGCCCACCGCCGAGACCCCCGTCATGGCCGCGGCAATGTTGCGGAACAGCCGGTGAACTCCGCGGGTGAAGGTCAGTTCTTCCCGCCGCTCCGCCACGTAACTCTTGACGATCCGGATCCCGCCCAGTGTTTCGGTCAGCCGGCCGGTGACTTCGGCGGTGATCTTGCCACGCTCCCGGAACAGCGGCCGGAGCCGGGTGAACGCCACCGCCATCCCGCCGCCGAACAGCCCCAGCAGCAGCACGATGATGCTGGTCAGCGCCCAGTTGAGATAGAACAGCACCACGATGGCAATCACCGCGGTGACCACGCCGCCGACCAGCTGGATCAGCCCGGTCCCGACCAGGTTCCGGACCCCGTCAGCGTCGTTCATGATCCGCGAGATCAGGACCCCGGTCTGGGTCGAATCAAAGCTGCGGATCGGCAGCCGGAGCACATGCTGCGCCACCTTGCGCCGCATGTCGGTGACCGCGCGCTGGGCGGCGACCCCGAGCAGCTGGGAGAGGGCAAATCCGGTGGCAGCCTGGATGATGGTGGCGCCGAGGACGCCGAGGGCCAGTGGCAGGAGGAGCTGTTGCTTGCCCTGCTGGAGGGCATGATCGATCAGCCATTTGGAGCTGGCCGGAAGCGCCAGCCCCGCCACCCGGTTGATGATCATCAGGACGAAGCCGACCGCCAGGCGATACCGATAGGCGTACAGCAGTTCCCGGGTTTCCCGCCAGGCCGCTTCCGCCGTGACTTTTTTCTTTTTTGGTGGTTCCATGGCGGACAAATCTACACTGGACCGGGCCGGTGAGGCGGCGGATCAGCGGGAGCGGTCGAGCGCCCCCTGGATATCGGCGACCAGGTCGTCCGGATGCTCGAGCCCGACCGAAATCCGGATCAACCCAGGCGTGATCCCGACCTGCAGCCGCTCGGCTTCGGAGAGCTTGGAGTGGGTGGTGGACGCAGGGTGGGTGACGATGGACCGGGTGTCTCCCAGGTTGGGGCTGTGCGACAGCAGCTCGACCGAGTCGAGGAAGCGGCGGGCCCGCTCGAGGCCGCCTTGGACGACGATCACCACGATGCCGCCGCCCTGGCTCATCTGGCGGCGGGCCAGATCATACTGCGGGTGTGAGGGCAGGAACGGATAGCGGACCGCTTCGAGATCGGGATTGCCCTCGAACAGCGTGGCCAGCTTGAGGGCGCTGGCGCAGTGCCGGTCCATCCGGGCTGACAGCGTCTCCAGACTCTTGGACAGGATCCAGGCGTTGAATGGCGACATGGCCGGCCCGGTGTGGCGGGCAAAGAACCGGGCCTCGGCGATCAAATCCCTGCGGCCCACAATGGCGCCGCCGATGGTGCGTCCCTGGCCGTCGATGAACTTGGTGGTGGAATGGACCACCACATCAGCGCCGAAATCGATCGGTCGCTGCAGCAGCGGGGTGGCAAAGCAGTTGTCCACGATCAGCGGAATACCCCGGGCCCGGGCCAGTCCGGAAAGCCAGCCGATATCGATCAGGTCAAGCCCGGGATTCGACGGTGTCTCGATGAAGATGAGCCGGGTGGTCGGTCGCAGCAGCTTCTCGAAACTCGATGGATCGGAAATGTCGGCGTAGCTGCACTCGATTCCCCAGCGGGGGAACAGCCTGGTCAGGATCTGGTGGGTCGAGCCAAACAGCGAGCGGGCCGCGAGGACATGATCGCCCGACTTGAGCAGCGACGCCATCGAGACGAACACCGCAGCCATGCCCGACGCCGTGGCAATGCCATCCTCTGCCCCTTCGAGCAGGCAGAGCTTGCGCACCAGTTCGTCGGTATTCGGGTTCGAGTAACGGCTGTAGATGTTGCCCGGCACCTCGTCCGCAAACAGCGCCCGCGCCTGCTCGGCCGAATCGAAGATGAAGCTGGAGGTCAGGTAGAGCGGCACGCTGTGCTCGCGCTCCGGAGAGGTCGGCACCTGGGCGCGGATGGCGAGGGTCTCCGGATGGTATTGCCGGTCTGGCGATCTGGTCACAGGCCGGCTGCCTCGACGGAGTGGCTGAAGGAAATAGTGGCGGTGCGTTCGAGGATCCTGGCCACCGAGCAGTACTTCTCCATCGACAGCGCCACGGCCCGGCCCACCTTGTCGGCTTCGGCCGCGCCCGTGAGGCCGAAGTGGACATGGATCGTCTTGAACGGGGACGGAGTCTGGTCGGGGTCCCGCTCACCTTCGACCGTGATAACGAGGCCGGCCACCGGCTGCCGCTGCTTGGCCAGAATGGCCAGGACATCGATCCCGCTGCAGCCGCCGAGCGCAGTCAAGACCACCTCCATCGGGCGGGCACCGAGCCCCTGTCCGCCGACCGTGGGCCCGCCATCGATGTTGAGGATCCCGCCCGATTCGGTCCGGGCCTCGAAATGGACGGCGTCATTCATTCGGGTCAGCGTGACTTTCATGGCAAGACAGTAGCTAGGATTGGGAAATTCTTCCAGATCCAGACAAAGGTCCCGCGTTCAGACCAACTAGAAGGTTCCGCGTTCCGCGTTCCCCGGTGGATTCGGTTCACGGTTTAAGGTTCACGGTAGACAATTCGGCAAATTCCAGAATGCCCGTTGCAGACTCGAGTCGCCGTCCATGCGACGTATTGCCGAGCCGCGGTACTGTAGTCCACGGTTCGAGGCGCCTGGAACCTGACACCCAGTATCGTCCGGCCGTAGACTCTCGACCTCGACCCTCGACCGCCGCCGCTGGCGACGGTTGACATCCCCCCATCTCCCCCGCCAGACTCCCCATGGTCGTTCCCCCTCACCGGTCCCATCCATGAAGTATCCCGCGGTCCAGCACTACATCGGCGGCACCTTTGTCGACGGCGCACCACCCTACGGTGATGTGCACGATCCGTCGACCGGGCAGCTGATCGCGCGGGTACCGATGGGCGGCGCCAGCGAAGTCGATGCCGCAGTGCAGGGTGCCAGGCGGGCCTTTGCCACCTGGGGCAGGACCCCGATCAAGGAGCGGGTCCAGGTCTTCTATCGGTACCGGACACTGCTCGAGAAGCACATGAAGGAACTGTCCGAGCTGATCGTCGAGGAGCACGGCAAGATCTACTCCGAGGCCGAGGCCGAGGTGTCCAAGGCCATTGAGCTGGTGGAATTTGCCTGCTCACTGCCGCAACTGGCCGCCGGTCAAGTGCTGGAGGTCAGCCGCGGAGTCGAGTGCCGGATCGAGCGGGTGCCGCTGGGCGTGGTCGCCGCGATCGTCCCGTTCAACTTCCCGTCGATGGTGCCGCACTGGTCAATCCCCAATGCGCTGGTGCTGGGCAACTGCCTGGTGCTCAAGCCGTCGGAACGGGTGCCGCTGAGCGCCCGCCGGATTGCCGAGTTGCTACGCGAAGCGGGGCTGCCGGCCGGGGTGCTCAGCCTGGTGCAGGGTGGCCGCGAGGTGGTCGAAGCGCTGTGCGATCACCCCGACATCGTGGCCGTGAGCTTCGTGGGATCGACCGCGGTGGCCAAGGCGGTCTATCGCCGGGGCAGTGCGGCGCTCAAGCGGGTGCTGGCACTGGGGGGGGCCAAGAACCATCTGATCGTGCTGCCCGACGCCGATCTGGAGATGACCAGCAGCAATGTGCTCGCCTCTGCCACGGGATGCGCCGGCCAGCGCTGCATGGCGGCGTCGGTAGTGGTGGCGGTCTCGAAGACCGATCATATCATCGAACGCATCGCCGCCATGGCCAGGAAAATCACGCCTGGCAAGCAGCTCGGTCCGGTGATCAGCCAAGCCGCGCGGGACCGGATCGTCGGCTACATCGACGAGGCTGAACGTGAGGGCGCCACGGTGGTGGTCGACGGGCGGCAGGCGACGGTCGCCGGCAAGGAGGGGGGCTTCTGGCTAGGCCCGACGGTGGTGGTCGACGTCACGCCGGAGATGCGGATCGCGAAGGAAGAAGTGTTCGGTCCTGTCCTGGCCGTGCTCAGGGCCGAAACGCTGGACGAGGCCCTGGCGATCGAGAATGCGTCACCCTACGGCAACGCTGCTTCCATATATACGGAGAACGGCGGGCTGGCCCGGTACGCCACCGAACGGGCCAGCGCGGGGATGGTCGGGATCAATGTCGGGGTGCCGGTGCCGCGGGAGCCGTTCTCATTCGGGGGCTGGAACGAATCGAAGTTCGGAGTCGGGGACCTGACCGGGAAGAGCTCGATCGAGTTCTGGACCCAGCTCAAGAAGACCACCACCAAGTGGAATCGGGACGCGGGAACGAATTGGATGTCCTGAGTAGAAAGAGGAGGGAGGAAGGAGGAAGGAGGAAGGGAACTGCTGTCCCATCCTCCATCCTCCTTCCTCCCTTCGCCATCACAAACCACAAGGCATGTCCCATGACCGCAATCGGCACCGTTCCCACCCTGCCTCCAACGTCCTACACGCCCGCGCCCTATAGCGGGCCCTCGCGCGCCGAGGTGCTGACGATGCGCCAGCGGTATACCCACCCGGCGCTGTTTCATCTGTACAAAGAACCGATCATGATCGTCGACGGTCACATGCAGTACTTGTTCGACGAGACCGGCAAGCGCTACCTCGACCTGTTCGCCGGCATCGTGACGGTGTCGGTGGGGCACTCGCATCCCCGGGTGATCAAGCGGGTCCAGGAGCAGGTGGCCCGACTGATGCACACCACCACGATCTATCTCCATCCCAACATCGGGCTGTTCGCGAAGGCACTGGCCGAGCGGATGCCGCCAGGGCTGGACGTGACTTATTTCGTCAACAGCGGCAGCGAGGCCAACGACCTCGCGGTGACAATGGCCCGGCTGTTCACCGGCCACCACGACGTGATCGCGGTGCGCAACTCGTATCATGGCGGCTCGCCGTCGACGATGGGGCTGACCTCGCACAACACCTGGAAATTCCCGACCCAGCAATCGGCCGGAATCCACCACGCCATCAATCCCGATCCGTATCGCAGCCCGTTCAGCGGCACGCCAGAGCAGATTGCCAGTCAGAGCGCCAATGATATCCGTGACATGGTGCGCTACACTACGCCGGGCAGGATCGCGGCCTTCATCTGTGAGCCGATTGCCGGCGTCGGCGGCGTGACGATGGGGGCGCCGAACTACCTCCGCGAGGCCTACTCCGCAGCTCGGGACAACGGCGGGCTCTGCATTGCCGATGAGGTGCAGACCGGGTTCGGCCGCACCGGAGAGCACTACTGGGGGTTCCAGAACTGGGGAGTCACCCCTGACATCGTGACGATGGCCAAGGGCATCGGCAACGGCGCGCCACTCGCCGCGGTCACGACCCGGCGCGAGATCGCCGAGGCGCTGACCGGCCGGATCCACTTCAACACCTACGGCGGCAATCCCGTCTCGATGGCCGCCGGACTCGGTGTCCTCGAGGCGATCGACGCTGACCAGACCCAGCAGAACTCGAAGATCGTGGGCGGCAAGTTCAAGCAGGGGCTGCGCGCGCTGCAATCGAAGCACGAGCTGATCGGCGATATCCGCGGCCTGGGCCTGATGCTCGGTGTCGAGCTGGTCAAGGATCGCAAGACGCGGGTGCCGGCCAAGGAAGAGACGCTGGCGTTTCTCGAGAAGGTCCGCGAGCAGGGAATCCTGATCGGCAAGGGCGGCCTCGACGGCAACGTGCTCCGGATCAAGCCCCCGATGTGCCTCTCGGCGGAGGATGTGGATTTTGCATTGTATGCGTTTGACCGGGCATTGAGCGGGCTGTAGGGGCAGCGGAGTCGTCCCGAGCGCCCCCTCGTAGCACGAGGGAGCAGTGAGGGACCTGCCCCGCTCACGGTGCCAACCAGTCCTTGGCTAGGTCATGCCATTTCGGATTTTGTAATTGGATCAGCGCCACCCGCTTGGCCCGGTTCCAATCCTTGATCTGCTTTTCCCTCCTGATCGCGTTGATGGGCCCCTCCACTACTTCATAGTAGATCAGGCGCGTGACACGGTAACGAGCAGTGAATGATCCAGGGCGCTTTCCCTGATGTTGCCATACTCGCCGCTGCTAGTCGTTGGTGACACCGGTATGGAGAACTCTGGACCGACTGGCGAGAATATAGACGTACAGTGAGCGCACCAGTTCTCCAGGCCGGTTTCGGACCCGAGTACTGCGCCCGGCTCAACCGATCGTCAAACAGATACTCAGGTTTGAGTCAGCGGCTAGCCTCGGGAGGGAGGAGCCCCGTTCCGCGGCGAGTAAGATCGGGAAGTGGCAACCCGGATGAGCCCCCGCGCCCCTTCGCTGCGCTCAGGGCCATCGGGGTGACACACCCCATGCCATTGCGCCATTCGTCAACTCGAAAACCCCAACCCCATCCGCTCCATCACCCTGAGCAGCAGATTCGGCTTTTCGCCTGCATCGACCCGGCGCAGACCTCGCGTCACCATCGATACCAGGAGATCGCGAATCGGCTCCGGTGGATAGGGAAACGGCTTGCGGGTCACCAGCTGCAAATCGAGCAGGTCACTGGGCCGGTCGAGCGCCAGATGCGCCAGGATCTGGCCACCCAGCCTGGTAGTGCCAACCCCGTGACCGGTATAGCCAAGTCCGTAGAGAATCTTCCCGCGTGCGGCTGTACTGAAGTACGGCGTCATGCGGGTCGTCGAGCAGATGGCGCCACCCCACTGATACTCCCACTTCAGCTCCGACAGCTGGGGAAAGTGCCGCTGCCAGCTCTGCGTGAGCGACTGGTAATGGGATGCGGAGTGATCACAGGACGCGTCGACCCGGTTGCCACTGTAGTAGGCGGCCTCGCTGGTACCCCACAGGACCCGACCGTCTGCGGTCGGACGATAGTAGTTGAAGAAGGTGCGGAGATCGGTCACACCTTGCCGACCCTTCCAGCCGAGCAATTCATGCTGGGCCGCGGTCAGCGGCTCGCTCACCAGGACGTAATCGTACAGAGGGATGAAGCGGGTCAGGACCTGCGGCAGCAGGTGATGGGTATAGGCACTGGTGGCCAGGATGGCCTTCCGGGCGTGCAGCGATCCGTCGCGGGTGCGCAGCCGCACGCCACCCCCATCAGGACCCAGGCTCAGCACCTTGCTCTGTTCGCAGATGGTGACTCCCTGGCGCTGTGCCTCGGCGGCGAGTCCATCGACCAGTTTGACTGGATCGAGGATCCCGCCGCCGGTGACCTTTACCCCGCCACGATACAGCACCGAGTGGAGCTCGGCCTGGACCGCATCCTGCCCGAGGTACGAAAAGGTGTTCAGCCCCAGCTGCTCGGCTATCGCGATGGTGCGCCGGCACTCCTCGAGCTGCCCTTCGGTCAGAGCCACCATCAGCCGCCCGGTCCGCTCCAGGTCGCAATCGATCCGCCAAGTCTCAAGATCCCGGTACATCCCCGCAATGTTGCGCTCGCCCAGCGTCGCAAGCCGCCGAGCCTCAGGCTCACCGAAATGCTGGATGGCGAGGCCGTGTCCGTGGTCCACTGTTTCCGACAGCATGCCGGCGTTGCGGCCGCTGGCGCCGTACGCCGCAGTGCCCTGCTCCACGATCGTGATCGCCGCCGACGGGTCGAGTTGCTTGATCGTCAGCGCCGTCCACAGGCCAGTCAGCCCGGCGCCGACGATGGCGTAGTCGGTTTCCCGAGCACCCGTCAGCGGCTCCTGCGGGGGAGCGGTGCGGGTGGCGAGCCAGTAGCAGGACTCCTCGATGGGCGGATAGGGCATCTGAGACGAGAGACTAGAGACGAGAGACGAGAGGCATGAGTCGAATGTCGAGGGTCGAGAGTCGAGAGTCGAGAGATCGAGGTAGGCGGAAGGTAGCACGGCACTATCGGGATTGAGGCGCCTCGCCCGAGATCAGAGGTACAGGCCCTCACTAGCGACCTACGACTAGCGACCAACGACTAACAGTATATTGCACTCATGACGTCCACCAACGCCTCCTTCGTCGGCTCGATCCCGCACAACTATGACCACTACCTGGGGCCGGTGATGTTCGAGCCGTACGCGGCCGACATTGCCAGCCGGCTCAAGGTCCCCGCCAGTGGCCGAGTGCTCGAGGTCGCCTGCGGCACCGGAATCGTCACCCGGCGGATGCGTCGGGTGCTGCCCGCTTCGGTGACGATTCTCGCCACCGACCTCAATCAGCCGATGCTCGACTACGCCGCCGCCAAACCGGGCATGCTGCCGGGTGTCGAGTGGCGCCAGGCCGATGCCTGTGCCCTGCCCTTTCCTGATGCCGCCTTCGATGCCGTCGTGATGGCGTTCGGCATCATGTTCGTGCCGGACAAGGCGCTCGCCTTACGTGAAGCGCGCCGAGTGCTGAAGCCCGGCGGGCAGCTGCTGCTGAATGTGTGGGATTCGCTGGAACAGAACCAGTTCGCCGGCACGACGGACCGGACAGTGGCCCAGCTGTATGCCCAGGACCCGCCAGCCTTTTTCAAGCTGCCATTCGGAATGCACGATCGAGATACGCTGCTGGCACTCGGCCGCACGGGTGGATTCGTCGATGTCTCGCTGACCGCCGTGCCGCTGACCGGCACCAGTGAGACCGCGATGGGGTTTGCCATCGGACTGGTGATGGGAAGTCCGCTGTTCCTCCAGGTTCAGGAGCGGGGCACACCAACCGTGGAGTTCGTCGTTGCCGCTGTTGGCAAGGCCCTGGCCCAGCTCGGCGGCAGTGCGCCGATGACGGTCCGAATGCAGGCCCTGGTTCTCGAGGCGCGAGCTCCGCGGTGAGCGTCGACCTGCCCCCCGGTGTTCCGGTCCTGCTGTTCGACGGTACCTGTGGCCTCTGCCACGGCTTCGTGCGGTTTCTGCTTGAGCGAGATAAGCGGAAGACCCTGCGCCTTGCCACCCTCGAAGGACCGATCGGCGTCGAGGTGCTTGCCCGGCACCCGGAGTTGAAGGGAGTCGATTCGGTGGTGTGGGTGGTGGGGGGGCCGGTGGGCAGCGGGGCCGGTGGGCAGGAAACAGCAACTGCAAAATCTGACGCCGCCCTCTCGGCCCTGGCCTACCTCGGTTTCCCCTGGGGGCTGCTGTGGCTGACCCGGATCGTGCCACGGTTCATTCGTGACCGGGTCTACGATTTCGTGGCCCGGAACCGCTACCAGTGGTTTGGGCGATATGACAGCTGCCCGATCCCGACCCCGGAGGACAGGGCGAGATATCTCTAGCCGGACAGGCGGACAGGCGGACAGGCGGACAGGCGGACAGGCGGACAGGCGGACAG
>JBEPVA010000018.1:0-29390 GCA_041691295.1 Gemmatimonadota bacterium | reverse complement strand
CGACTGGTCGTGCGCTGGCATTCGGGGAGTGGGAACGGGCGTTCAATCCGTGGGCGGTGGTCCATGACTGGAGTCTGGACCCGAGCGTGCGCCTGGTGGGTCGCTGCCGCTTTCGCGACGCCTGGCGCCTGGTGCTCGCGCGGGGGCCCGGCGCGGCCGAGCTGCTCTACCTCTCGGCCAGCGATGGGATCCCGGTGGCGTTGCAGCGCCAGGAATTCAGCTACTTCAAGGGTGCTGAGCCAGTCACCTACTTGTACTCAGCCTGGGACCGAACCAACGGGGTGGCCTACCCGCAATCGATTGTCCGGTCGATCGCCGGAGTGACCGACCGGGAGCGAACCCTCAGCCAGCCGAACGGGCTCGAGGTCGCCTCTCACGTCTTTGCGGTGCTGCAGCCGGTCGGCAACCGCAATCCGCTGCCTGGCCGGATCGTACCCCCACCAGTCTGGTCGGATGAAGTGCCGGATACAGTGCGAATTGCCCCCTCGGCCTTTCTGCTGGTCAATCGCTGGTTCACCTCGGCCGTGGCCCTGGTGGCCGACACCGTCTTCATTTTCGATGCGCCCCAGGGTGAGGCCCGCGCCATGGAAGACGCCGCCTGGATCGGGCGGCTCTTTCCGGGGCGCCATCCGTTCGTGTTCGTGGCTCAGACGGTGATCTGGCCTCACGTCGCCGGACTCCGCTATTGGGCCTCGCGTGGAGCCACCATCGTCACCGATGCCGCCGGCGCTGGATTCGTGAGACAGGCCCTTGCCACTCGGTGGACCGGCCATCCCGACCGCTGGGAGCGCCGGCGAGGAGGCGTGACGCCGGTGGTGCAGGTCGTGAACGGCCGGAGTTCACGGGCGCGTGGCGGGCTGATCCTGGCCCCGGTCGAGGGCACCGCCAGCGAAGGGGTGCTGCTCGGTTACGTCACCACGGCCCATTTTCTCTGGGCCAGCGACCGGCTGCAGGATACAACGACGGCGGGGCTCTACACCGAGGAGCTGGTCGGCACCGTTCGCACCCTCAAGCTCGAGCCGGAGTGGACCTCAGGGCCGCATTTTCAAAGGGTGAGCTGGCGCGCGCTGGAGAAGCTGTATCCGGAGTGAATGGGAAAGGGACCATAGGCCCGGGTGTCCCCCTCCTCAGGAACCGGGGAGGGGGCAGGGGAGAGGACCTACTTCCCGGCGCCGGCCATCGAGGCTTCGGCCCCGGCTTTCAATTCCGCCGGCGTCGGGTCCTTGATGTGCTGGGCCAGCCACCAGTGATGGCCGTACGGGTCATCGAGACCGCCGGCGCGGTCACCCCAGAACTGATCGGTCAGTGGCTGGAGCAGCTTGGCGCCCGCGTCGATGGCCCGCTTCCAGGCGGCATCGACGTTGTCGGTGTAGAAGAACAACGACACCGGCGATCCGCCGAGGGTCTTGGGACCCTTGCCGCCCATATCGGGCATCTCATCGCCGAGCATCAGCATGGAATTGCCGATCTGGAGCTGGGCGTGCATGACCTTGCCGTCGGGGGTCGGAAAGCGCATCACCTCGACCGCACCGAACGCCTTCTTGTAGAACTCGATCGCGTCGGCAGCCCCACCGATTGTCAGAGCCGGCGTCAGCGTGTGAAATCCCTTGGGAATTGGCGAGACGTTATCTGCCATGATTGCATCCTCCGTTGAGTAATGCCTGCATCCGAAATATTGGCAATTCGGGGGACGACGCAACCCGAAGTGTCGGCATTGTGGGCATCGGGAATGTCACGAGATGGGGGCGGAGGACTGCGAAAAGGGAACAGCGACCAGAGAACAGCGAACGGGGACCAGCAAGGTCGTAATAGCACAGCGAGAAGACAGTACGAAGTTGTCCCCTCGCCAAATATGAAGGCGGCCCCTTCGGGGCCGTGACCCCGGTGATCCGCCGCGTTCTCAGTGCCCGGGGCGAGCAAGGCGAGCAGAGCCTGGATTCCTGCTCTCGCAGTGACCTCCCTTGGCGCGCGGGGCCTGGCCGGTCTTACCGGCCCGTTGCCGAGCCGAGGCGAAGCCTCATGGCCTGACGGCGGGAACTGCAAGACCGTGACTGGTAAGCAGGCCATACGGCGGGAACTGCAACAGCGTGAGAGGAAAGCGGTGAGACGGAATTCACCCGGCAAGGTACAGACGAATCCCAGCCGACGGCAGCGGGGACTGCCTCTTGTCTTCGGCCAGCCTCCATTCCAAGCGCCGAACTGACCCTCGGATCTCTCACCAGTCAGCCATCGGATCGCCGCGGCCGAGAGGGCCGGGCCACCGGGCCCGCCCGAATCGCTCACCCTCACCTCTAGCCTGTCACATCTCACTCTCGGCGCTGCTAGGTGCGGAACTTGGCATTCTTGTAGGGATCGGTCCGGTAGGTGTTGACGGCAAAGGCACCGCCCTTGACCTCTTCGGGCTTGGCCGGCTTGAGGTCCTGGAGCGCCGACTTCCTGGCTTTCGACTTGACCTGTTTCTTGCCTGTGTTGCTCCTCATGATCACAGCCTCCGCGGTGATTGTTGGCTTCTCGGGATGCCCTCGCACCCTGGGTTCATACATACAGATCGGAATCACGCAGACGATTGTGACGGCAAAGGCTAACCTGCAGTCGGATGGTCGAGTGGCGGGTCCGCTCCATCCGCGTTATTCCGTGGCCCCTTGTACCCCCGCGGGGTGAGGGTGCCCCCTTGCTTGGCTTCCTATATTCCCCCCATGGCCACTCAAGCCGACGTTCGCCGGATTGCCCGTGCACTCCCCGAGACGGAGGAGTCAACGGGTCACTTTGCCTTCTCGGTGCGGAACAAGGGGAAGCTCAAGGGCTTTGCCTGGGTCTGGATGGAGCGGATTGTCCCGAAAAAGGCCCGGGTGCCGCAGCCCCGCGTCCTGGCCATCCGGGTGGCCAGCCAGGATGACAAGGAATTCCTCCTCTCGCTCAATCCCAAGAAATTCTTCACCGAGCCGCATTACAACGGCTTTCCGGCAGTCCTGGTCCACCTTCCGGCGGTGACGGTGAGAGAGCTCCGGCCATGGCTGACCGAGGCGTGGCGCTGCCAGGCTCCCAAGGGTCTGGAGCCCCTCACGAAAAAGCCCGTGCCTCGGCCGAAGGCCAGCAAGAAGCGGCGGGCTAGTGGGTCGTGACACAGCGGTCGGTCCGGCATCGAAACCGACGGTGATCAAACCGACCAAAGAGCAGGTCGCGGCGGCGTTCGGGAAAACAATTCCTGACCTGATTGCGCCCGACCTCCGGGTCCTGTTCTGCGGGATCAACCCCGGCCTCTATTCCGGTGCCACCGGGCATCACTTCGCCCGACCCGGCAACCGGTTCTGGCCCACCCTCCGGGCCGCCGGCTTCACCGACGACCTGGTGAGCCCCTGGGACGAGCAGCGATTGCTGACCTATCAACTCGGCATCACCAACCTTGTCGCCCGCACGACCGCCACCGCCGCGGAACTCGAGCCGCATGAATTGCGGGCGGGCCGGATCCAGCTGGCGCGGAAGGTCCGGCGCTACCAACCCCAGGTGGTGGCCATCCTTGGCATCGGGGCGTATCGGATGGCGTTTGGCAGTCCCAAGGCCGTGATCGGTCGACAGTCGACGCTGCTGGCCGGAGCCGAAGTCTGGGTGCTGCCCAATCCCAGCGGACTCAATGCCAATCACCAGTTGCCTGATCTGGCCCGGATATTCGGGGAGCTGAGACGGGGACTGGAACGGCGTGACAGCTAAGAGGTAACAGGTGACAGGTCAGCGGTAAGAGGTGAGAGGGAATCGCAGAATCGGTGAACCCCGAAGGAGACTCTCGATGCATCCACGATCCACCGCGGCGCTGTTGCTGCTGGCAGCCCTCAGCTGCTCACCCCGAAAGCCAACCATGGATCCGGCAAAGATCAGGGAGTTCGCCACCAACTACACCGCGGCCTGGTGCAGCCAGAATGCGGCCCGGGTGGCATCATTCTACGCCGAAGACGGATCGCTCAGGATCAACACCGGTGAAGCGGCCGTGGGCAGGGCGGCCATTACCGCCTCGGCTCAGGGTTTCATGACCGCCTTTCCTGACATGGTCGTTGCCATGGACAGCCTCAACCTTGGCGGCCCGCACCCGGTCTTTCACTGGACCCTCACCGGCACCAATACCGGTCCCGGAGGCACCGGCCGCCCTGTGAAGATCAGTGGTTACGAGGAATGGACCATCGGTGCGGATGGGCAAATTGGGCAGTCGCTGGGGCATTACGATGAGGTCGAGTACCACCGCCAGCTGATGAGCGGGCGCTAAGCTCCGGACCGGACGGGACCCTGGCCGCAGCCGAGGGCCCGCAAGGGCCGGGGGAGAGGCGTCCTGCTGAACCCTCGCGCACCCTGTGCGGCCGGATCGGCGTCGCCAGGCTGGCCGTGACCGTTGGTGCGAACGGACCAGCGGGGCCGATCCGCCCAGTGCCTCGCTCCACTTCCCGCTCGAACTCCACCTACCCGCGACTGGATCGGGTCAAGGCTGCCTGGGATCCTCTCAATATCTTCCACCACCCACTCTCGATCGGGGCGTCGTGATGCGATCGGGCATTCTCACGGGAGCCAATTGATGCAATACCAGATGCGGCAGAAGCTGTTTTCCTGGGGCGATGACTTCACCATCAAGACCGCCGACGGCACGGACGCCTATT
This sequence comes from Gemmatimonadota bacterium, assembly GCA_041691295.1. Lineage (GTDB taxonomy): Bacteria > Gemmatimonadota > Gemmatimonadetes > Gemmatimonadales > GWC2-71-9 > DATEHG01. Next base: position 24,750 of record JBEPVA010000018.1, on the reverse strand, counting down.
TCGTCGACGGCAAGGCGCTGAGCCTGGGCAGCCAGCTTTTGTTCCAGGACATGCAGGGCAGGGAGCTGGCCTTCATCAAGCAGAAACTGTTGGCCTGGGGACCGACCTACGAGCTGTACCGGGACGGCCAGCTGGCCGCCCTGGTCAAGAAGCAGCTGTTCACCCTGTTCCACTGCACCTTTTCGATCGATGTGCCCGGACCCGACGATCTGGTGGCCAAGGGGGATTTCACCGATCACGAATACCATTTTCTCCGCGGTGACCGCGCTGCGGCCACCATATCGAAGCAATGGTTTTCGTGGACCGATTCTTATGGGGTCGAGGTGGCCGATGGGGAGGACCCGGTCCTGATCCTGGCCAGCACGGTGATTATCGATATGGCGTGCCATCCGGATGGCGAGCGATAGCTTTCGGAACTCGAGATCAGGGTTCCGGTTTCTGTTGAATACGGGTTTCGGCCGGAGTGGGCAGATGGGCGCTCATGACTTGAGGTCAGAGTGGTGTTGCAGTCAATACAGAAGGCGGTTCTCATCGTGGTGGCCCGCTCCTGACAAATGCACCGGATCATCTGCCTCATCTGCGAAATCGGCGTTCAAAAAAAGATCCGAACCCCAATACAAGGCCCCCGGACTCTCTTGAACGCAGATTCCAGAGTTCGACGGGCCAGGTCCCTCACTTCGTTCGGAATGAGGAGCTGCTGCCGAACTCCCAACTCCCAACTCCCAACTGCATCTCACCCCCGGCCAAGATCCCGCAGCCGCCCCCGAGCCTCGCCGTTGGTCGAGTCGCGCTTGATGGCCTCGCGAAAGGCATTGGCCGCGCCGGTGGTATCGCCCTTCATCAGCAGGACATTGCCGCGGAATACCGACAGGCCTGAGGAGCCTGGAAAGTTCTTCTCGTTGGTGGCGAGCAGCATCAGGGCGTCGTCAAAGTGCTTGTCCTCCCGGGCCAGCCGGAACGCCGCGATGTTCAGGCTGCTCTCACCGAAATCGTAGGCATCCCGGCCCATGAACTTCTCCCGTAACGCACCATAGGTCCGCACCGCTGAATCGGCGCCGCCGGCCTTGGCGGCCTCCTGGATGACCTGGTACAGCGGCATTGGACGGCTCACGCCGCGGTGACAGGTCCGGCAGGTGACCTCGACCCCGACGGTTGGCCGCTCCGGAATGGTGTCGAGCCGGCTGTTGATCTCGGCCACCATTCGCATCATCTGCCGGGCGACCAGCTTGGTCCGCTTCTTGTCACTCGGAAAATCGAAGGTCTCGAGTCCTTTGCCCTCCTCCCCGACGTGGCAGAATGGGCAGCGGACGCCGAGTCCGTTGGTGATGTTCCGCATGGCGCCGATGACTTGCAGCACCGGCGTCGAGTGGGGAATGACCTTGGTGTTGACCAACGAATCGGGCGGGAACTTGCCGACCTGTGCGTGGAGTACGGCGGGCAGGCAGAGCAGCGGAAGCAGGGCAAAACGTGAGCGCATGCGTCGTCCTCGGGTAAGGGTAGCGGTGTTTCTGGGACGTCTGGCTTGCCGGATCTCGACCTGCGGTTCAGTTTGCTCGGAGCAATCCCCCATTAGGACGCCTCGAACCCGGACACCATGCACGTCATCACCATTGAATTGAAGAAGGGCAGGGGCGGCCCCTCGTCGCTGGCGTGCCGACGGGAGGATGGTAGCCGGACGTGGGCACAGCTCCATCCGTTTCTGCCAACCCACGACCTGACCCACTGCGCGGTCGAAAGTGCCCTCGGCATGACTGGGGGGTTCTTCGGGCTGGTCGCCGGTGGCTGGGAACTCGATGACTTTGCCAGCCCGGGTGCCACCGCTCGGCTTCCGCCCCAGGCGCTCTGGGCTGAACATATCGTCGGCCTGATCGAGCGGCAGGTCGCGACCGACGCACGCGGTCTGAACGAAGCCCTTACCGCCAGCCTCAGCCCTGAACTCAGAGTCGGCGCGCCGGCACTGACCGATCGGGACATGGAAGTGATCGAACGATTGCGCCGCCGCCTGCTGACCCGCTGGCAGGGACTCGGCGCCGGTGAAACGCTCCGGGTCCGCTTCCCGGCATCACTGTCTGGCGTCTGACTCGATGGCCCCGGCTCTGAACCTACGATCCGCCCGGCTGTCCGACGCCCCGCGGCTCGCCGCCTTGAGTGGTGTGCTCGGATACCCGCAGCCGGCCGAACGGCTGGCCGCGACGCTGGAACGGGTGCTGGCCCGTGGCGGCGAGGTGGTGCTGGTGGCGGAGTCGGAGCCGGGGCTGGTCATCGGGTGGCTGCACGGCGCCGAGCAGGAGTTGCTGGAGACCGGCCGGTGCTGCGAAATCCTGGGTTTGGTGGTGGATGCGGAACACCGGGGACTCGGAGCGGGGAGGGCGTTGATCAGCGCAATCGGGGAGTGGGCTGCCGCACGGGGGATCGACCAGCTGTCAGTCCGGAGCAATATCGTGCGGGTCGAGGCCCATCCGTTCTATCAGTCGATGGGGTTCGAGCGGGTCAAGACCCAGCATGCGTATCGAAAGGTGATCGCGAAACAGAGCCGGTGACAGGAAACACAGAAGCACAGAGGATTCCCTGTGCCTTTTTAGCCATCCAACCATCATTCCCGGAATAGCAAAGTGGTATGGAATGAACACGGAGCCCTCCGTGTCTCAGTGTTTCCATCACCATGAACTCAGATTGAGAACCGAGGATTCCCCTCCACGATTTCCTGCACCAGCTTCGGCGTTTCGCCCGCCTTCCAGAGCGCCGCTCGATGCCGGACCCGATACGTCAGCGGCCCGCCATCCGCGCCCTCGCTCCGCTCGATCGGCCTGGGAATCGCGACGAACTCGGTCTCCAGCGCCTCGACCGATGCCGTGACCACCGCGTATCCGTGACCACCCATGTCGACGAACGAGAGGTGCGGCGACAGGTCGGGATTGCTGAGCGCCCGGGACTTCTGCACATCACCCGAGGCCGCGTACTCGAGGCAGGACCTCACCCCGTGACGGATCAGCATGTTGACCGTGGGCTGGGGGCCGGGGTCCGCTGCGGCCTGGCCAAGGAAGAGTGAACGCAGCGGATGCTGCTTGGGGAATCCGTGCTCGATCGCTTCGACCATACCGGGGGCCGAGAGTGACCCGGTGATGAACGCGATACCGATCGGCTCGAACCGCTGCGGTGGCAGTCCGGCCGCCGCCAGACCGGCCCAGAAGCTGTGGCGGTCACCGGCCACCGTTGCAAATCCGGCGATGCCCCGGCTCTTCACGAAATCGTAGATCTCCCGGCGCTCGGCAAAGGCGCTGCTCCAGTCACCACCGCCGAAGCTGGCAAATCCGCCTGGCCACGGCTGAGTCAGGCCGGTCGGCAAGTTCTGTGGGTCGGCCCGCATGTCGAGACTGCCCTGGCTGTTGCCCCAGATCTTCCAGGTCGCCTTGGAAGCACCCAGCCTGGCCAGGAACCAGCGCTTCTGCTCGGCACCAAGGATGGTCTGCGGCGGCTGATCACGTCGAAAGTTGGGAACCGTGATGTCGCCGAAGTGAATGGCCTTCGGTGGATTGCCATCGGCGTAGTACCGTCCACCATCCAGGATCTGCAGCGCCTGTTCCGGGATCAGATCGGGGAATGCATCCAGCGAGAGTGGGTTGATCTCTGGACGGAGACCTGGGTCCTCCGAGCGATAGCTGTGCTGGTCGGTGATGATCAGGTCGACGTGCCTGCCCCACTGGAGCGCCCGGTACCCCTGGAGACTCCGGATCGCGGCGAGATTATTGGGCTCGGTGCCGAGTCCGCTGCCGTCAAAAGTAGTGACCGGTACGTCCTGCACCTTTGGCGGGTTGAAGGTCTCATGGCCGCCACCGTTCGGCTTGATCAGGCGGGCGGGCTGGAACTCGAAAAAGGCCTGGTTGGCGGCAACCTTCCGAGTCTGTGCCGGCCGGGTCTTGCCATCGAAAAGCTGAATGCCCTGCCAGCCGAGCCAGCTGAACTCGTGGTTGTCCCACATCGTCACGAAGGGGAATCGCGCCCGGGCATCCTGGATATCGGGGTCATGCAGGTAGGCCCGGTACACCGCGCGGTAGCCGGCCACGCTGGTCGGGATGTGGAAGTCGTCTATTTTTTCACCATCGGGGTAGCGCAGGATCTCGCGGATCCGGCGATCGTACATTCCCCGCGGCCGGTCCTCGGGATACCAGACCAGTTCGTAGATGAAGTCGCCGAGGTGGAGGACGAAGCCCAGCTGGTCGTCCTCGCTGGCGGCGGCATCCTCATAGATCATCCGGCGGTAGGCGTTCTGAGCTCCGTAGTTGACGTTCTGGCAACTCACGAAGGCAAATCGCACCGGCCGGCCATCGTCGTCGGCTGGCGCCGTCCGGGTCCGGCCGATCCGGCTCCCCATTCCGTCCGCCCCGCTGAACCGGTAGTAATAGATCCGCGAGGGCTTGAGCCCGCCGACCAGCACTCGGCAGGTCCAATCGGCCGCCTCCGAAAGAGTGACACCGGTCCTGGCAATCACCCGGCTGAACCCCGGATCCTCCGCCACCTCGACCGTCAGCCTGGTCCTCGGTTTCGAGCCGCTCGGCGGGCGACGAGTCCAGAGCAGCACGCTACTGCTGTCCGGATCGCCGGAGGCGACACCTTCGGGGAAGAGATCCCGTCGTTCCCGCCACGGGACTGAGGACGCTGCTGGGCTTGAGGTGCGCCAGGCGGCGGTAGCCCCGAGAGCGGCGGCCTGGGCAAGGAAGTCTCGACGATTCATGGCGTCGATGATCTCTCGAGTAGTCTGAGGTGTCTTGAACCGATTTGACGTTCGCTTCAAGGTGTAACATGACCGCTGGGCTTGATCGCGTCTCGTTCCGCCCCACCCGGCCTGGCTTCGAGTATCTGCCGGGGCGCTTCAATCTGCCGCGGCATCGGCACCTTCGGGCCTACGTCACGGTGGTCCTGTCGGGCAGTTTCGAGGAGTCAGGATGTGTTGGCCGGGTCAGGGCCACCGCCGGGGACGTGCTGATTCATCCGGCCATGGACTGCCATGCCAATCAGATGGTCACCGACGGGGTGAGGCTGCTCCGGCTGTCCTGGCCCGACGAATGGGGCCGGGCAGGCAACTACCGATTCGACGAAGTCGATCAACTCGCGCGTATTGCGGAACGAGATCCTGAGGACGCCGCGATTTTTCTGGCCGAGCGGCTGGCCTCCGATTCAGTCCCTGCGCCTGGGGTCCACCACGACTGGCCCGACATCCTGGCGGCCAATCTTGCCGGTGGTACCACCTTTCAACTCGTGGACTGGGCAGGAGCAAACGGCCTGGCACCGGCAACGGTCTCGCGCGGATTCCGGGCCGCTTTCGGCGTCACACCGGTCGAATACCGCGCCGAGCTTCGGGCCCGGGCCGCGTGGCTTCACACTACGCGGAGCGCCGAACGACTGTCCCTGGTCGCGGCCCGGTGCGGCTTTGCCGATCAGTCACACATGACCCGATGGGTGAAGCGGGTGACCGGTGCTCCGCCGTCGGCGTGGCGGCAGGTCGGCGGCGCAACTCCCGCCTCGATCGACTGATTCACCTGCACACGCGGCTCGGCTACCTTCACTGCGCACCTCACCCAGACCACAACCCGACAGAGATTCCTTCATGAAACGTCACCTGCGCGTCGCATTGATCCTGGCCGTAACTCCATTGTTGGCGCTCGCCGCCCAGCAGGCACCGGCCGAGCGCACGCCCGTGATTCCGATGGGCAGGGATCCCAGCCAGCCGATCGACCAGCAGTACACCGACAAGATCCTGGAGTACACCACCGAGAAGTTCTTCCTCTCGCCGCTGGTGGACTACCTGCCGGCATCCAAGACGGTGCCGACTCCGGCGGTGGTCCTCGGGGATATCGCCGGCGCGCCGACCAAGCTGCCGTACTCGACCGAGGTCTATCAGTACATGCGGCTGCTGGCCAAGGCCACGCCGAGGGTCCGGGTCTATTCGATCGGCAAGACGGAGGAGGGGCGGGAAATGATCGCGGTGGCAATTGCCTCCGAGAAGATCATGGCTGGGCTCGACGCCAACAAGGCGCTGCTGGCCCAGCTGGCCGATCCGCGCACCATCGGGATGGACGATGCTAAGGCTGCGGCCATCGCGAGTACCGCCATTCCGGTCTATTACATCACCGGTACCATCCACAGCACCGAGTCCGGGGCGCCAACCGCCATGATGGAAATGGCCTACCGGCTGGCGGTGGACGAGAGCCCGTATATCAGGAATATCAGGGACAACCTGATCACCCTGATCACGCCGATCGTCGAAGTCGATGGTCGCGACCGGATGGTGGATCTGTTCAAGTGGCACATGGCCCACCCTGATCAGACCTGGCCCAACCTGCTCTACTGGGGCCATTACGTGGCGCACGACAACAATCGCGACGCGATGGGCCTCACCCTCAAGCTCTCGACCAACGTCCTCGACACCTACCTCGGCTGGAACGCCCAGGTCATCCACGACCTCCACGAGTCGGTGCCCTACCTGTACGACAACACCATCGGGGACGGCCCGTACAACGCCTGGCTCGATCCGCTGCTGACCAACGAGTGGCAGATGATCGGCTGGCACAATGTGCAGGAGATGACCCGGATGGGAATGCCGGGAGTCTTTGCCCACGGCGGCTTCGACACCTGGTCGCCGGGCTACCTGATGTTCATGGCCGCCACCCACAACGGGATCAGCCGGCTGTATGAGACGTTTGGCAATGGCGGAACCGCGGAGACGGTTGAGCGGACCCTGTCCCCGGACGAGACCAGCAAGACCTGGTACCGCCAGGACCCACCGCTGCCGCGGGTCCGCTGGTCGCTCCGGAACAACAACAACTACGAACAGACAGGGGTGCTGGTCTCGCTGGGCTATTTCGCCAGCAACCGCCAGCTCTTCCTCGGCAACTTCTATCAGAAGAGCAAGCGCTCGATCCTCAAGGCGACGACCGAGGGGCCGGCGGCGTATGTGCTGCCGGCCGACGATCCGCGTCCCGGGGCCCAGGCCGAACTGCTGCGAATCATGCAGAAGCAGCATGTCGAGATCGTCAGGGCCACTCAGCCGTTTTCCGTCACTCTGCCGGTCAAGCGCCGCCGGCCGGATGACACCACCGCAGTCAAACCGCCCGAGACGAAGAGTTTCCCCGCCGGCAGCTACCTGATCCGGATGGATCAGCCGTATTCGCGGATTGCCGATGCGCTGCTCGACTATCAGTACTGGGCGCCGGAAGATCCCCAGAAGAACGTCTATGACGATACCGGCTGGACCTTTCCCGAGAACTTTGCGGTCCGCGCCGTCCGCGCCGTCGATCCGAAAATCCTGGAAGTCCCGGTCGAAAAGGTCACCGGCGAGATCAAGGCGCCCGGTGGCGTGACCGGCACGGGGACACTGTTCGCGATCAACGCCAATGGCGACAACGGGCTCACGGTGCTGCGCTATCGGCTCAAGGATGCCGACATCCAGGCGGCCGAGGATTCATTCTCCATGGCGGGGCAGCATTTCAATCGTGGCTCGTTCCTGGTCCGGAAGATCAGCGCCGCCGATCTCGACAAGGCCACCCGCGCGGTGGGTCTCGCGGCCTTTGGGCTGGCAGAGGCGCCTTCGGTCTCATCGCATCCGGTGCGGGCGGCGCGGGTCGCGATCATGCACAACTGGATCAGCACCCAGACCGAAGGGTGGTGGCGGCTGGCCTTTGATGGCCTCGGACTGCCGTACACCTATATCAGTGTGCAGGACGCGGCGGCCGACGCCAACCTCCGGGGCAAATACGATGTCATCCTGTTCCCGCCGGCCGGCGGCAGCCCACAGAGCATCATCAGCGGCCTCCCGGGCTACCGGAATCCGATGCCGTGGAAGAAAACCGCCGAAACTCCCAACATCGGCGACTGGGCCCAAACCGATGACGTGCGCCCTGGACTCGGCTGGAATGGATTGGCTCACCTCGAGGAGTTCGTGCGCCAGGGGGGGGTGCTGATCGGCGTGAGCAACACTGCCGAGCTGGCCATTCGATCCGGTCTCAGCACCGGTGTGTCCAGCAGCGGCGGTTCCTCGCGGGTGACGGGCACCCTGCTCCGAAGCCGGCTGGTCGAATCTGCCAGCCCGATCACCTATGGCGTCATCGACTCGCTGGCCATCCTGAGTGATGACGGCAGCAGCTACCGGGTCAGCAACTACGCTGGCGGCCGGGGAGGCAAGGAAGAAGAGCCCGGCCGGCCGACCGGTCGGGGCCGCGCTGGAGACGCTGACGTGGTCCAGGGGCGCCCGGTGCTGGAGGAGCGATTCGAAGCGCCGCTGACCGCCAAGGTCGAGGATTGGCAGGCCACACCGCTGACCGATGAGGACGTGCGCAATCCGACCTACGTCATCCCGCCGGCCGACCGTCCAAGAGTCCTTCTGCGTTTCAGCGAGAAGAAGGACCTGCTGGTCTCAGGACTGCTGGATGGAGGTGGCGATATTGCCGACAAGCCGGTGCTGATCGATTCACCGCTGGGCAAGGGCCATGTGGTGCTGTTCGCCTTCAATCCGATCTACCGTGGCTCGACCATTGGGGCGTATGCCCTGGTATTCAACACCATGCTGAATTTTGACAATCTCGGTAGCGGGCGGAAGTTGGATGCACGGTAGGACGGTTAAGACGGGTAGGACTGGTAGGACGGGTGAGGCGAGTAGGACGGGTGAGGCGGGTAGGACGGGTAATGGGTGATTCCACATCCGGATGGCGTCGGCCCGAAGCAGCCGTTTCTTGAGTGCAGGTCCTTCGGTCGCTTCGCGCCGTCAGGATGAGGAGTAGTGCGATCTTCCGGTTTGCTGTTTGCTGTTTGCTGTTTGCTGTTTGCTGTTCGCTGTTCGCTGTTCGTCTCTCGTCTCTCGTCTCCATGCCTACATCCGCAGCCCAAATATTCCGCCAGCTCCACCAGTCCGGTTGCTTCGTCATTCCCAACCCGTGGGACCCTGGCAGCGCTCGACTCCTGGCCCAGCTCGGCTTCCCGGCACTGGCCACCACCAGCGCCGGCATGGCCTGGTCGATGGGGCGGCAGGACAATGGGGGTCCGCTGGCCGATGCGGTCGCCCATATCGGGAGCATCGTGGCCGCGGTCGACATCCCGGTGAATGCTGACTTCGAGGGCGGCTTTGCCATCGCGCCCGACGCGGTCGCCGCCAATGTTACTACTGCCCTGGCCACCGGCATCGCCGGAATATCGATTGAGGACTCGACCGGTGACGCCGCCAGCCCCTTGTTCGATTTCGATCTGGCAGTCGAACGGATTCGGGCGGCCCGGCGGGCAATCGACACCAGCGGCACCGGCGTCCTGCTCACCGGCCGTTCTGAAGGGTTTCTGGTCGGCCGGCCGGACCTGGCGGAAACCATCCGGCGGCTCACGGCGTACGCGCAGGCCGGAGCAGAATGCCTCTACGCCCCCGGTCTCCGGAACAAGACAGACATCGCGGAGGTAGTACAGGCGGTCGCCCCAAGGCCAGTCAACATCCTGGTCGGCAGCGACATGGCCACGGTCGCTGAGCTGGCTGGCCTTGGGGTCCGCCGGATCAGTGTCGGCGGGGCGCTGGCCCGGGCGGCATTGGGCGGCTTGCTGGCCGCGGCCCGTGAAATTGCGGATCAGGGCACCTTTACCGCCCTGGGCCATGCGGTGTCCTACGCCGAGATCAACGAGTCAATGGGGCAGGAATGACAGCTTCGGTTTTCCATGCACCGTGATGCATAATCATTCCGGTACTGGCGAAGCAGATTCGGCCCCTTAGCTTGTCTGGCTTGGCCGATCAGTCTTCTGGAGCGATCGAACATGACCCGATACCTGCCGCGATCCCTCGCGGGATCATTCGTCACGATTGCCGCGCTGCTGAGCTTTCCGGGCACCGCCACCGCCCAGGCCGCCGCGGCCACCAAAGCTGATGGCCGCCTTGCCTACGTACCGGCGGATGTGGCCTTCATGACCGGGATGATCGGCCATCATGCGCAGGCGGTCCTGATCGGTGGATGGGCCCCCACCCATGGCGCCAGCAAATCCCTCCAGGCGTTGTGCGAGCGGATCGTGGTCGGCCAGCGAGACGAGATCCTCACCATGCAAACGTGGCTCAAGGACCACCACGAGCCCGTCCCCGACGTGGACCCCGAAATGGGCAACATGCCCGGGATGGACGAGTCCGGCCTGATGCCGGGCATGCTCAGCTACGAGGAACTGCACGCCCTCGATCAGACCCGCGGCACCGAGTTCGACCGACTGTTCCTCACCGACATGATCAAGCATCACAACGGCGCCGTCGCCATGGTCAACACCCTCTTTGGCACCCCTGGTGGCGGCGAAGAGGAACGGATGTACAAGGTGGCGTCCGACATCTACGCCGATCAGACCACCGAAATCGACCGGATGACCAAGATGCTGGCCGCCCTCCCCCCGCAGGGGCATGGCCAGTGATCCAACCCCCGTACTTCCGCGTTTTCCCGCCTTCCCTCCACTCACAGGAATTGGCAATGCCACTCGTTACTCGTCAGGGAAGTCGATCGCTCGCCGCCTCGCTGCGGCCCACTTCGTTGCTGCTCGGGCTGCTGGCCCTCGGCGGCTGCGGTTCCCACGCCGGCTCGGCTGCCGGCAGCAACATGTCGACCGTGGCGCCGAGCCCCGATCCCCGGGTCGGCCTCAAGGCCGGGCTGATGAATGCCCAGGAGGCCTCATGGAATCTCATGGTGCTGTCCAAGACGCCGCCCTCGGAAAAGTTCGTCGGCATCACCAACTCCGACCTCTCGTTCCGTGGCAGCTACGCCATCCAGGGCAGCTACGACGGCTACCAGGTCTGGGACATCACCAACCCGTCGGCCCCGACCCTCAAGACCGCCTACGTCTGCCCGGCTTCGCAGAGCGACGTCTCGGTCTACAAGAACCTGCTGTTCGTGTCCAGCGAAGGAAACTCCGGCCGACTCGACTGTGGCACGGAGGGTGTGCATGACACCGTCAGCACCGACCGGGTCCGCGGGCTCCGGATCTTCGATGCCACCGATATCAGCAATCCCAAGTACATCGCCAACGTCCAGACCTGCCGCGGCTCCCACACCCACACGGTCGTTGAGGATCCAAACGACAAGGACAACGTGTACGTCTACATCTCCGGCTCGGCCGGGGTGCGTTCGCCCAACGAGCTGGCCGGTTGCTCGCGGCTGGCGCCGGACCAGGATCCCAACTCCGCCCTGTTCCGGATCGAAGTCATCAAGGTGCCGCTGGCCCATCCCGAGCAGGCCGCGGTGGTGAGCTCGCCCCGGATCTTCAACGACCTGGTGGCGCCGCCCCGTCACGGCGAGGCCCCCGAGGACGTCGAGCGGTCCAAGAAGGCCGCCGCGGATGCCCGGGCCAAGGGCGGCTTCACTGCCACGATCGATGGCTCCGAAATGGTCATTCCGGACGGCTTCATCAATCCGATGCTCGACAGCGTGGTCAAGGCGCGCGGCGGCAGCGGTGCTCCGACCAAGGCGGACAGCGCGGCTCTGCGCGAGGCCATTCCCGGGATCGTCGCCAAGCTGGTCGGCCCGCCGCCGGCGGCCGGCCCCAACGGCCAGCGCCCCGGCCCGACCCAGTGCCATGACATCACGGTGTACCCGGCCATCGGCCTCGCGGGCGGCGCCTGCGGTGGTTACGGCCTGCTGCTCGACATCCACGACGTGGCCAATCCAAAGCGGATCGGCGCGGTGGCGGACTCCAATTTCTCGTTCTGGCATTCGGCCACGTTCAATAACGATGGCACCAAGCTGCTGTTCTCGGACGAGTGGGGTGGCGGTGGCCAGCCCAAGTGCCGGGCCACCGACAAGCACGAGTGGGGTGCGGACGCGATCTTCACCCTGGCCAACAACAAGCTGACGATGCAGAGCTACTACAAGATGTCGGCGCCCCAGACCCAGTTCGAGAACTGCGTGGCCCACAACGGCTCGCTGATTCCGATTCCGGGCCGGGACGTTATGGTCCAGGCCTGGTACCAGGGCGGTATCTCGGTGTTCGACTGGACCGATGCGGCGCACCCGAAGGAAATCGCCTTTTTTGACCGCGGCCCGGTCGATTCCACCAAGATGGGCAACGGCGGGTCCTGGTCGGCCTACTGGTATAACGGCGTGATCGTCAGCTCCGAGATTTCCCGCGGGCTCGACATCTTCAGCCTGACGCCGAGCGGCTTCATTTCGCAGAACGAGCTGGATGCGGCCAAGTCGGTGCATCTGGATTACCTCAACGTCCAGGGCCAGCCCAAGATCCTGTGGCCCGCCACCTTTGCCCTGTCCCGCGCCTACGCCGACCAGCTGGAGCGGTCGAAGGGGCTGTCCGGCGGCAAGCTCTCCGCCGTCCGCAAGGGACTTGAATCCGCCGAGAAGCTGTCGGGCTCGGCTCGCAAGGACGCCCTGAACGCGCTGGCCGGTACGGTCGATGCCGATGGCGCCGGCTCCACCGATGGCGGCAAGGTGAAGATGCTGTCGAAGTCGATTCGGGATCTGGCCGCGGCGCAAAGCTGAACTGATTCCCGGAGTGTGCAGGACCACGGCCGCCGAAGCGTCTGCTTCGGCGGTCGTGGCATATTCGGGAGTGACGGGTTTCGTAATCTGGAGAGGATCAGATGCCACCTGCGGTACCCTGGCGCACGATGGTCATCGCGCTCATCCTGGCGCCGGCACTGGTCGGCGGCCAGCAGGTCCAGCCCGGGGTGCTCACCCGGGCCGTGACCTGCGAAAATCGAAATGGCAATTACCAGCTCTATTCACCCGATACCTCCAGGGCGCTGCCGGCGATCGTCCTGCTGCACGGGGCGGGCGGTGAGCCGAACGACCTGATGGAGCCGTGGCGGAAGCTGGCCCGGAAGCAGGGAATCGTGCTGATTGCCCCGGAGTTGCCGCGGCTGCGGAGCTACGAAGCGGTGGCCCCGGCCATTTTCCGTTGCCTGGTGGAAGACGCGCGCGGAGTGGTCCGGATCGATTCGAGCCGGATCTACCTGTTTGGCTACTCGATGGGAGGGTACCTGGCCTTCGACGCGGCGATGTTGCAGTCGGAGTACTTCGCCGGGGCCATGGTCTACGCCAACGGGATCGAGGAGGAGTATTACGGCATCGTGGACCGGGCGGTGCGGAAAGTGCCGATTGCACTCTACGGCGGCGATCAGGACCAGACCTACCCGATTGCCGGTGAGCGCCGGACCCATGACTTTCTGGTTCGGAAGGGCTTCAGCGTGCACTACCGCGAACTCGAGGGCCGGAGCCATTTCTACTCCCCGGTGGCCGACTGGATCAACCGTGACGCCTGGTCCTGGATCTCGAAGCAGTCCCCAGCCCGTTGATCATCCGCTCATTCAAGCGATTTCAGGTTGGCCATGATCGAGGCTCGCCGGCCTTCGAGAAACGGTGGCAGCGCGATGGTCTGGCCCAGAGTCTCGGATTTTTCGTCCACCGAGAACCCCGGTCCGTCAGTGGCAATCTCGAACAGGATGCCGTTGGGTTCGCGGAAGTAGAGACTCCGGAAGTAGAACCGGTCGACCTCTCCGCTGTTGCCGATGTGCAGGCTGTTGAGCCGGGCGGTCCAGGCGTGATACTGCTCGATCGACGGAGTCCGCAGCGCCAGGTGATGGACGCCGCCGGCGCCCAGCCGGGAGCGTGGCAGGTGCGGCTGGACAGCCACGTGGAGTTCCGCGTGCGGGCCGCCATCGCCCATCTCGTAGACCTGGACCACCGAGCGGCTGTCTCCCGATTCGGTGTATTCCCGTACCCGCCGCATATTGAGCGCGTCGGTGAGCAGGGCGTCGGTGGGTGCCAGGACCGGAACACTTAGCACCAGTGGCCCCAGTCCGCGGATCTGGAATTCGGCCGGGACCGGGCCGGCCGCCCAGGCCACCGGTGGTGTCCCGGTTCCGCCATCGTCGATCAGGGCCAGGCGCTGGCCCTCCGGATCCTCGAAGTCGATCACCAGCCGGCCGTCCCGCTCCCTGACGCCGCTCATCGGCACGGCAAGTTCGCGAAACCGGGCTTCCCACCAGGCCAGTGCCTGGCCACCATTGACCCTGAGATGGGTCCGGCTGACGCCGTTGGTGCCGCGCTGTTCGCGGGCCATCTGCCAGTCGAAGAAGGTAAGGTCGGTGCCCGGTGTACCCACGGCATCGGCATAAAACAGATGGTAGGCGCTGACGTCGTCCTGATTCACGCTGCGCTTGACCAGCCGCATGCCGAGGGTCCGGGTATAGAACCGGTAGTTGCCCTGAATATCGGCGGACACCGCGGTCAGGTGATGGATTCCAGTGAGATTCATGTCCAATAATATCGCATTCGATGTGATCGTCGTGGGGGCGGGTGCCGCGGGGCTCACCGCCAGCCGCCGGCTGGCCGAGGCCGGGCTCACCGTGCTGCTGCTGGAGGCCCGTGACCGGGTCGGCGGGCGGATCTGGACCCTCGATGGGCCGGCCGAGCTCGGCGCCGAGTTCATTCACGGCCGCCCCTTTGCCACCCTGAGCCTGCTGCGTGAGGCCGGGATCAGGAACCTGACAGTCGGAGGGGAGCACTGGGAGCGGAACGGGCAGATGCTCGGACCGATGGAGGACCGGATGGGCGAGATCCATCGGTTGCTCGATCCCGCCGGCGACCTGGCCACCGACGAGTCGGTCCGCCACTGGCTCGATCGTGCCGTCGCGCTCAACCCGGGGTTCAGTACCGCGGCCGGAACCATCTGCCGGCTGGCCGAACAGTTTGACGCCGCCGATCCGGCCCGGGCCAGCATCAAATCCATCTCGGAAGAGTGGAGTAGCGAGGCGGCAGTGGAGGCCCCTCAGGGCCGGCCGGAGGGCGGATATGCGCCGCTGCTGGATCTGATGGTGGCCTCGCTCGATCACGACCGGGTAAAACTCCGTTTGGAGGCGGTGGTGAGGACGGTGAAGTGGTCCGGTAGTGGAGTCGAGGCATCAATCGAGCATCGTGGCCACCGCCAGCAGGTCAGCGCCCGCTACGCGATTCTCACGGTGCCGCTCGGCGTCCTCGCCGCCGATGCCGGACACCCGGCCGCCATCCAGTTCGATCCGCCGCTCAGCGGCAAGGCCGACGCCCTGGCCGGCCTGGCCATGGGGCCCGCGCTCAAGGTGCTGTTGCGCTATCGGGATCGGTTCTGGGAATCGCTCGACGCGGTGGACTGCCGGGACGTCGCCTTCTTTCACGATGATGACGCTCCGTTCCGGACCGTCTGGACTGCGCTGCCTCGCAGGACGACATGGCTCACCGCGTGGCTGGGCGGGCCCAAGGCGGCGGAGCTGTCTCAGCAGCCGGACGACGTGATCGCACTTCGCGCTGCCGAGAGCGTTCAGGCGGTGTTCCACGGACTGGTTGACCTGACGGGGCAGTTGATCGAGACCCGGTTCCATAACTGGCAGGCAGACCCCCGTTCGCTGGGGGCCTACAGCTACGTCACGGTTGGCGGGCAGCAGGCCCGCTCGGCGCTGGCCAGTCCGTTGGCCGGGACGCTGTTCTTTGGTGGAGAAGCGACCGAGAACAGCAGTGAGGCCGGGACCGTGGCCGGCGCCATTACCTCCGGCGAGCGGGCCGCGCGGGAAATTCTTGCGGAGAAAGACCCCTGATGAACCAGCCAGAGCAGTACGCCGGCGATGAAGTGTCCGACAAGTCGAGACTGGTCGCCCTGATCCTGGCCGTGGTCCTCGGCGTCTTCGGCGGACACCGGTTCTACACTGGCAAGATCAGATCAGGAATCCTGATGGCCTGCACGATTGGCGGACTCGGGCTCTGGGCGCTGTACGACATTATTGTGATTGCCGCCGGGGCCTATCGCGATGAGGAGGGCCGCCTGGTCTACGATTGGGAGGTGGCGCCAGTCCGCCAGCTGGGCCACTCCACCGAACTGCAGGAGGAGATCGCCGCGCTGCGCCAGGAGGTGTCCGAGCTGGCGGAACGGGTGGACTTCGCCGAACGGCTGCTGGCCGATCCCGATCGTGGCGGCGCACGCCGTACCGTGGAGCCCCGATGAAATTCCTGCTGTTCGGTGCCTCGGGAATGGTTGGGTCCGGCGCTCTGCTCGAGTGCCTGGATGATGCCGGGGTGACCGAAGTGGTCAGCGTGGCCCGCAGTCCGAGCGGAGTGAGCCACCCCAAGTTCCGCGAGCTGCTCCACCGCGACTTCTTCGACTACGCACCGATCCAGGCCCAGCTGGCCGACACCGATGCCTGCCTGTTCTGCCTCGGAGTCTCATCAAATGGTCTGTCGGAGCCGGAGAACAGCAGGAACACCTACGATCTGACGATGGCCGCCGCCAACGCCATCCTGTCGGTCAGTCCAGCTCTGGTTTTTTGCTTTGTCTCAGGGCAGGGAACCGACAGCAGTGGCACCAGCCGGCTGATGTGGGCCAGGGTCAAGGGCCGGACCGAAAATGCGCTGCTGGCCCTGCCGATGCGGGCCGCCTACATGTTCCGGCCCGGCTTCATCCAGCCGATGCGCGGTGTGCGCAGCAAGACCCGGCTCTACCAGGCGGCCTACAACCTGCTGGCGCCGATCGTTTCGCTGATTCAGCCGCTGATCAGGAAGCTTGGTACCACGACCGTGGTTCTCGGCCGGGCGCTCATCGACGTCGGCTGCAATGGTTACCCCAGTCCGATTCTCGAAACGGCAAAGATCAATCGGGTGGTCGGCGGTGGCTGAGATGATTGGCGGCGAGAGCAACGGCCTCCGGCCCGGTCAGCACCGCCTCGAGTCCTTCCTGGCAAGCTCCCGGTTTCTTTCGATGCTGGTACTCCTGGGCGTGCTGCTCCGCTCCTGGGCCTATTTTGCCCGGGAGCCGCTCTGGCTGGACGAGATCCTGCTCTCCCGCAATATCCTGGAATTGCCTCTCGGCGAACTGCTGACCCGTCCGCTTTGGCTCGATCAGGTAGCTCCTCGGGGATTTCTGCTGGTCGAGAAACTCGCAGTCGTCCTGTTCGGCGGCAACGAAACGGTGCTCAGGTTCTGTCCCTTTCTCTCCGGGATCGCCGGGCTGATGTTGTTTCGACGGCTGGCAGTCCGGGTGCTGACCGGGCTGGCGGTGCCATTTGCGGTGGGACTGTACGCGGTCGGTATTCCGTTTCTGAGATTTGGCGCCGAGGTCAAGCAGTATTCGCTGGATGCGACGGGCGCCACGCTCCTGATGCTGGTGGCGGTCGACCTGCTCGGTCGCGACGCGTCGACTCGGCGTCTGGTTGGAGCCGGACTGATCGGCGTCGTGCTGGTCTGGTTTTCCCAAGCCTCGGTTCTGATCATGGGCGGGATCGGGCTTGGCCTGGGATGCTCCTGGATATTCAGTCGCGATCGGCGGTCGGGCAGGGTGCTCCTGTTCACGATGCCACTGTGGGGACTGGCCTCAGTTGCGGCGGTGGTGGCCGGCCGGCACAGCATGTCGATCTCCACCGCTGCCTTCATGGATGATTTCTGGCGGCGCGCCTTTCTTCCGTGGCCGGTCCAGTTGAGCTCGGGGTTGAGCTGGTTTTCCGGGCAGGTGCAGACGGCCTTTTCGGACCCGACGATGCTGCGCTATCGCTGGCCGCTCGTGTTTGTGGTCGCCGTGCTGGTGGGGAGCGTGGTCTTCTGGCGTACCCGGAGGGCGGTCGCCCTGATGATTCTGGGCCCGGTCGCGATGGCACTGCTGGCGGCCTCAGCGCACCTCTATCCTTTCGGCGGCCGTCTGATGTTCTATCTGATACCCGGTCTGATTCTGGCCATTGCGGCTGGGGTCGAATGGGCCCGGGCAGCCGCGAGCGGATACCAGCCAGTTCTCGGCGCCGCCGTGATGGCGGCGGCGGCCTTCCCTCCGATCAGCGCGCTGGTCTCGGCACCGCCGCCCTACTCTATCGAGGACATTCCCGGGGCCTTTGCGTACCTGCAATCCCGCCGCCTTCCGGGCGATTCGATCTACATCATGCCTCTCCAGCGGATCGGAGCCCTGTTCTACGGCCCCCGGTTCGGAGTGCCCAGTGACCAATGGACCACCGGGATCTGCGAACGGACCGACAGCCGGGCCTACCTTCGCGACCTCGATCGGTATCGGGGGGTCAAGCGGCTGTGGCTGATCTCGGCCGGGCCAAGGCCGTTCCGGATGGTGAGGGGGGTGATGCGGCAGTATCTAGCCACCATCGGTACGCTGCAGGACTCGCTGGTGTTCCCGTCTCTGACCTGGGGATCATCCAGTCTCGACCTCTACGATCTCAGCGACTCCACACGCTGGCGTTCAGCCAGCGCGGCCAGTTTTCCTATCGGGGAGCTGCCGAAGGACCCCGCACCCGGGTGCCGGCCGTGGATGGGACCGTCCCCGCTGGACCGACCGTTTGCTCAGGGTAAGTCTCCTTAGCCGCGGTTGACACCTGGCAGCAGTGCCTCGCACTGGACGCTGCGCGGCCCCTGTTCATCGCAGACCGCATACTTCATGAAGCCGCGGTCAGTGTTCCCGGCCCATCCCGCATAGTCCTCATCCTCGGCATGCACTGAGACCCCGGCGTGCTCACCTATGGCAGGCATGGAGCGTTCCGGGTGCGGAAACCCACAGTTCTCGAAAAGATGCCTTCGACTTAAATTCTCGGCTAGCAGCGATCCGAATCGGGAATCGCCCGCCCCATTCCCCCGTCGAATATCACATGCACAACCCCCTGGTGGGCTGCTGGCACCTGGTCGACATGGCCGGGGTCGAGTCGGTGGACCTCGGCATCGAGATCGATTTCCGCGGCGATGGCCGCCTGTTTCATTCGATCCAGACCGGCGCGCGCTGGCAGCTGAGCCGCCTGGTCTACCGGATCGAGGGCGATACCATCATCGCCGACCAGCTGAGCGCGCCTGAGGAGCGCAGCACCCGGTTCGCCTTAGAGCCGGATGGCCGGCTGCGGCTGGAGGGCCCCGACTCGACGACGTGGTACCGCCGGGGGCCGAGGCGGGCGCCGCCTGAACCGTAGAGAGTCGAGGGACGAGAGACGAGAGACGAGAGACGAGAGTCGAGGGTCGAGGGTCGAGAGATATGATCGGAGCCTCCGCGGAACCCGGAACCCGGAACCTCTTGGACCGTGAACCGTGAACCGTGAACCCTGAACCCTGAACCCGGTGCCGGGAACCTCAGCGGAGCCGCTCAATGGAATTCACCTTCCTCGTCCTCGTCGTCCTGATCGCCTGGCTGCACCGCCGGCATAGTGACCGGCTGCGGCAACTGGAATTGAAGACAGCCGACCCGAGCCAGCGCCTCGAGGCCCTCGAGCAGCAGGTCAGGGATCTGCGGGATCAGCTGAGCGGAACGACCGCAGGGTCGGAACCCGCCGAGGAGAGAACCGCCCCCGCCGCGCCAAGGCCCCGGCCGCCGCTGGCGACCGCCCGCCGGCCACTCGACCCTCCCATCCTGACCGTTCGCTCGGTCGCCAGCGCCGAACCAACCGAGCCAGCTGTGGCGGCCCCGGCTTCCGCGACGGCTCGCCCCTGGACCGACCGCCTGTCGGCGGCTCGACCCGCCGCCGCCCGGCCGGCGGCGGCGCCGAAGATTCCCAACCAGCGCTGGACCCAGCTCCAGCG
Source organism: Gemmatimonadota bacterium (assembly GCA_041691295.1). GTDB lineage: Bacteria > Gemmatimonadota > Gemmatimonadetes > Gemmatimonadales > GWC2-71-9 > DATEHG01. The sequence continues at coordinate 5,224 of JBEPVA010000018.1, read as the reverse complement.
CCAGCTGGTAGAGAACTGGACCGGCATCCTCGGCAGTGCGGTACTGGTGGCGGGCATCACCTTCATCGGCGGCTACACCGGCCTCCGGCTCTCGCCATTCTATCGTACCCTGATGATTGTGGCCGCTGCCGCCGTGCTGGCCGGTGGCGGAGTTCTTCTCGATCGACGGGTCGAATGGAAACTGCTGGCCCAATGGCTCAAGAGCAGTGGCGCGGCGGTCTTTCTGTTCGCCTGCTTCGGGGCCAGTGCCGTGCCCGGATTGAGCTGGATCCGGGACCTGACCATGGCGCTCGCCGTGCTGCTGGTCGGCGTGGCGGTGAACCTCATCGTTGCCTTCCGGGCCAGGAGCGAGCCGTTTGCCTCGCTGCACGTGGTGCTCAGTCTGGTGCCTCTGGCCCTCATTCCTCAGTCGGAGCTGACGCTGGTTCTGGCCACCCTGGTCGCCGCTGCCGGAGTGTCACTCTCTTTCCGCGAACGCTGGGACGTCCACACCCTCGTCACCCTGGGCTGCTTCATCGTCTTTCAGGCGGCCTGGTACACCCGGGTGTTCGAGCCCGCCCCGACGATGCAAGGCCGGCTGCTCGGCATCCTGACCACCCTGGTTATCGGAACACTTGCCGCCCTGACGCACTATCGCGCGAGCCACAGCGGGGAGCGCCTGAAGCCGTTGCCCTGGATCACTCACCTGGCCAGCTGGAGTCTGCTGGGTGCCGGCCTGGCCCTGTATCACGTCGGGAACACGCCGTTCCGCGGCGTCGCGCTTATCGGGGCCGGAGTCACGGTATTCCTGCTGGCCCGGAGGGGCAGGGCCCTCGGAATCCGCTGGCTCTACCTCACCGATACCCTCGTCGGACAGGCGCTGGTCACCGTCGGGGTGATTTCATTCTACCCATTCGTTTCCAATTGGCTGCTGATCCCCTTTCTGGTCCTGTTGCAGTGTGGCCTGTACCTCCGGGTGGTGCTGGACGAAAACGAAGAGTTCCTGATCAAGGTCGGCGCCTACCTGGTCCACCTTGCGGCGCTGGCACTCGGGGTCTGCGGAGTGATCGCCTACCAGTCGGAAGGCAATCAGCCAACCGAGGCCGCCGCTATTCTGCTCGGGGGCGGGGCGCTCGCCGCCGTGATCCACCTCTTCCTGGCCAACCGCCGAGGTGAGCGGTTCGACTCGGTTGAGCTGTACGGTGGTGCTGCTTCCGTCCATCCTGCCTCGCTGCTCGGCGTGCTGGCGGGGTTGATCAGCGTCGTCGGGCTGGCCAACCTCGATGGCCTTCGTTCAATGATTCCGGTGGCATTCGGTGCCGCCACCATTTTGGTCCTGCTCTCCCGCATCGGGCCGAGCGCTGGCCTGGCGGTCGCAACCGTTCTGGTGCTGCTGCTGGCCCATTTCTGGTCGTGGTTTATCCTGTTCGACCAGCATCCGCTGCCGGTTCTGGAACAGCTCCGCTGGCATCTCGGGCCGCTGCTGCTTGCCGACACGGTGGCCATCGGCCTGGTGCTCGGGGATGGTGCCGCCCGCGTCCTCCGGCAGACCGCGATCTACCTCGGAGGGCTGAGCATCGCGGCGGCGGCGTACACCCTGCTGCAGCCGATATCCTCGCTGGCGCCGAGTGTGGCATGGCTCGTCCTGTCGCTGGTGGCGCTGGAGCTGGCCGGGCGGGTGCGCCGCCCGTACGCCGGCGCAGTCCTGCACCTTGGGTTCCTGGCGCTGCTCTGCTTCGGCGCCGGCTACACCCTGGTCGTGCTGCAGGCCCAGGCCTACCTGGGACCGGTGCCGGTCCGCCTGTTGATTGAAGCCCTGGCACTTGGGGTGGGCGCCTACTGGTGGGTGTATCGGCCTTCCGAGTCGCTGGCTGAGGTGCGGAGCTGGCGCGTGGTTCATCCGCTCTTCCTGGAACTGGCGCTGGCCTTTCTGGCCGTGGTCATCGCGGTTGAAATGCCGGCCCAATGGCGCCCGCTGGCCTGGGCCGCCCTGGCACTGATCTGCATTGCCGGCCCGCTCGACGTAGCGCTCGACCCACGCTTCCGGTTTTACTCGCTGGTCTTCTTCTGGGCCAGCATCGGCGATCTGGTTGCGGTGACCAGTACCCTGGCCGTTCCCACGCGCGATTGGTACCAGCGCCCCGGGTTCAGCGGTGGGCTCACCATCCTGTTGCAGGTCGCCTTCCTCGCGTTCGGTTCTCCCCGGCTGCAGCTCGCCGAAATAAAATTTCCGCCGGGACTCAGCGGGCTGAGCCGGCTGGCCACCCGAATCGGCCACCGCCAGGCGCTCTGGCTCTACTATCCATTCTTCATCGGGGTCGCGCTGTTCCTCTATTGGCGCTTCTCGTCGGCGGTGCTCACCCTGCTCTGGGTCATGGAGGCGTTTGTGGTCTTTGCCCTGAGCCTGGCGCTGCGTGAAAGCCACTTCCGCTACATGGCATTGGCGGGGCTGGGCGCCTGCATGATCCGGCTGATCGTGTTCGACATGGCGGAGGCCAATCTCGGGATGCGCGGATTGGTCTTCGTGGGTGTCGGCGGACTGATGCTGGGGATGCATTCGTTGTACAACCGCTACAAGAGCCGGTTCGCATGAGTGACCGCGTCCGGCTGGCGGCGCTGGCCGGCCTCACCATCGCCGGGGTCGGGCTGGTGGTGGCGGTCTCGCTCAAGCGGATCGGCACGCCGCTCTCCTCATCGCTGGTGCCGGCCTTCGAGGTCATCGGTACCCCGCTCAAGTCGCTCAATCATCTGGTGACCAAGGTCATTCCAATCGATGATATCGACGAGAAGGACTATGGCGACGTGTACCGGGCGCATTACCAGGTGGAAGTGCCGGCCGATGACCCGGACCTGGTCTATCTCGACGACCTCATGAAGCACCTGTCCGAGTACGCCCGGAAGCCGTTCCCCTACCGGGCCTTTCCGGTCGATGGAGACGAGCCCAACGCGATGGCGCTGCCGGGTGGCGTGCTGCTGGTCACCCGCGGCCTGCTTCGCAACCTCGGTTCGGAGGCCGAGCTGGTGTCGGTGCTCGGGCATGAGATGGGACATGTGGAGCAGGGGCACTGCGTCGACGCTGTCCGCTTCGAACTGCTGGCCCGGAAGATCGGGGCTCGTCCGTTCGGCGAAATTGCGGATTTCGGGCTCCGGATCCTCACGTCCCACAGTTTTTCGAAGAACCAGGAAGATGAAGCCGACCAGTTTGGTTACACGCTGCTGGTCAACAGTCCGTTCGATCCCAGGGGCTCGGGCAGAGCCTTTCGTTCGCTATTGCAATACGAGAAGCGCCTTGAGTCCGGGCAGCGTGCCCGGGGTGCGGATCCCTTCCGCGATTACTTTTCGTCGCACCCTCCGCTGGAGCTCCGTGAGGCAGCCTTTCGTGAACGGGCCGAGGCGTGGTGGCGGGGCCATCCCGGCCAGCAGCGCCGGGTGGGCCGGCAGAACCTGGTCGATCGGATCAGCACCTATACGAGGGCCGAGCCCGATTCTGCTGCCGGCTCGGATGGCGTGCCGTTGACCGGCGGCGCCCGATAATTCACAATCCGCTGCAATTGTCCAACCTATTTCCGGAGTTCAAGCTCATGCCTCCACTCTTCGATTCCACTCCGGCGGCCCGCCGTTCACTGCCCACCCGCCGTCAAGCGCTGGGATGCGCGTTGAAGGCCAGTGCCGCACTGCTGATGACCGGCACCTTGGCCGCGGAAGGGCGGCCTGCCGCCAGCGGCGACAACACGATATTCCAGCAGGCGCTGCCTGACCTCACGATGCACGGGTGGCAGATGACGGCAATCGAGGTCGGCTACAAACCCGGCGAGATGGACCAGGCTCACCGCCACCCAGGGTTCGTCTTCGGCTACGTCATTGAGGGGGAGCTGAAGTTCCAGGTCGACGGCGGCAAGGAAACCATCTATCACGCCGGCCAGATGTTCTACGAAGCACCTGGCGGAGTCCACCGGATCTCCGGCAATGCCAGCGCCACCAGGCCCTGCCGCCTGCTGGCGATGATCTTCGCGGACAAGCAGAGCCCGCTGGTTTCACCGGCATGAAGGCCGTTAGTCGATGAGCAGTCTGTTTTCGCCGATCTCCTTCCGGGAATTGACCCTTCCAAACCGGATCATGGTCTCCCCGATGTGCCAGTACTCGGCCGAGCACGGAAAGGCCACGGCCTGGCACATGATGCATCTGCCGAATCTCGCCATTTCCGGCGCTGGCCTGCTGGGGATCGAGGCCACCGCGGTCGAGGCCGCTGGCCGGATTACCCACGAGGACCTCGGGTTGTACGATGAGGCGACCGAGGCGGCGCTCAAGCCGGTAATCGACTCGGTCCATCGCTACGGCCAGAGCGCCGTGGTCATCCAGCTGGCCCACGCCGGCCGCAAGGCGTCGAGCTACACTCCATGGGAGGGCGGTCAGTTCCGGCCAGCCTCGGACCGGGGCTGGCGGCCGGTGGCGCCATCGACCGTGCCATACAAGGACGGTGAACCGGCACCCATTCCCCTCGATGAAGCGGGGATGGTGCGGATCTGCGACTCATTCGCGATGGCGGCCCGGCGCGCCGACCGGCTGGGCATCGACGCCATCGAGATTCACGGCGCTCACGGTTATCTGCTGCATCAGTTCATGTCGCCACTGTCCAATCAGCGCACCGACCGCTATGGCGGATCGCTGGAAAACCGGATCCGCTTTCCGCTCGAGGTCTTCGACGCTATTCGGGCCGCCTTTCCAGCTGGCAAGCCCGTCGGTGTCCGCCTCTCGGCGACTGACTGGGTGGAGGGCGGCTGGGATCTGGAGCAGACCATCGTCCTGGCCCGGGCACTCACGGCGCGGGGCGCCGATTGGATCGATGTGTCATCGGGGGGATTGTCACCGTTGCAGAAGATCCCGGTCGGTCCGGGGTACCAGGTTCCCTTCGCCGAGCGGATCAAGCGGGAGACTGGCGCGACCACCGTAGCAGTGGGATTGATCACCGAGCCCCGGCAGGCCGAGGAAATCGTGAGCAGCGGCAAGGCGGACTTGGTGGCCATCGCCCGCGGAATGCTGTACGACCCGCGCTGGGGCTGGCACGCCGCCGCCGCCCTCGATGCAACAGTTGACGCGCCACCGCAGTACTGGAGGGCCCTGCCGCGCGAGCATTCGAAGCTGTTCGGGAATGCCTTGAATGGGATCCGGTAGACCGACAGACGGTCGAGGTTCACGGTGCACGATCAACAGAATGAATTTGGGAAGAATGAAACGTGCAACACCT
>JBEPVA010000017.1:0-30125 GCA_041691295.1 Gemmatimonadota bacterium | reverse complement strand
AAGCTGGGCAATGCGGCCGCGGCCGCCGTGCGCGAGCAGGCGCTGGCCGTGCAGCTGGCCGGCGGGGTCCGGTCCGAAAATGGCAGGGCCATGATCGCCGCGTTTGACGCGAGCCTCTCGGACCCGCACAATTCACGCAATCCCGGCACTACCGCCGATCTCGTCGCCGCGGGGATTCTCGCCCTGCTGCTGGCGGACGGTCTCAACTAACCCGAAGGGCCCGCTCGTGCAGAGTGCATTCAAGGTGTCGGTCAGCAAGGACTACCTGGTCTTCTCGTCCGCCCACTTCATCACCTTTCGCGGCCACCAGTGCGAGCCACTGCACGGCCACAATTACCGGGTCGGGATTGAGGTCGAAGGCGGGATCGACGAGGAGTGTCTGTTCGTGATCGACTTTTCGATCCTGAAGCAGATTGTCCGGCGCCTGGTCGACGCCATCGACCACAAGGTGCTGCTGCCGACGGACAATCCCAAGATCAAGCTGGAGATCACCGAGACCACGGTCTCGGTGCACTATTTCGGGGTGCTGACCTATCTGCTGCCGCGCAGTGACTGCGCCCTGCTGCCGATCCAGAACACCACGGCGGAGATGATGGCCCAGTATCTGGCGGAGGGGGTCAAACGGGAACTGCTGGCCAGCGGGATTACCACGTTGACCCGGCTGGAGCTCGAGGTCGAGGAGAGCTTTGGCCAGTCGGCGACCTACCGCCTGGCGATGTAGTGGTGGAGGCGGCCATCGTGCAGTGCGGTCGCCACCAGGGCACCCCGGACCCCGAGCGAATCGAGCCGTTCGAGATCCGGAAGGCTTCGAACGCCGCCGCCGGCAAGCAGTTCGATGTCTGGCAGTCTGGCCCGAATATCGTGGATGACATCGAACGGGGGGCCTGCGTCCTGCCCGACCAGCGCCAGGTCGAGCACCAGCAGCCTGGTGACTCCCAGCGCGACCAACTGCGCGGCCAGCTCGACCGGATCGGGATAGCGAGTCCATTCGCCGTTGGCCGGCACGATGAGCCGGCCGGCCCTGAGATCCAGACTCACCAGCAGGCGTTCGGATCCGAGTTCGGCAAGCAACTCGACCAGGGCCGGCCGGTCGGCCAGCGTCTCGAGCGCCACGACAAGGGTCCGGGCGCCGGTGGCCAGCACTGACCTGGCACCACTGAGTTCGGATACGGCGCTGTCGACCATCAGCCCGTCTCCGAACCCCTCCGCCGATTTCGCCAGGCGGGCCAGCAGTTCCAGCTGGCGCCGCCCGCCGGTCAGGGCATCGAGGTCCGCGACATAGCATTGGGTGGCTGACAGCTGTTCCCGATATTGCCGGGCAAGATAGAGCGCATCGCCATCATGCCCCGGGCTCAGCCGTGAATGCACCGGTCTGTAGGATGCCCGGTCACCGCCGCGGGCGTGGACCGCAATGCCCTCCGAGAGATCGAGGACGGGAATGAGTTCCATCACGCAAAGGTACAAGGCCGGGATCATCGGCTGGGACATCGGAGGGGTCAATCTCAAGGCGGTGCGGGTGGCCGAAGGAGGCCGCCTGGTGAGCCGGTCGGCGCCGTTCGAGATCCAGCTGGCCCCCAACGAGCTGCCCAACCGCCTCGAGGAACTGGCACGGAAGATCGGCACCGAACCGGGCGACCGGCACGCCGTCACGATGACCGCGGAGCTGTCGCAGCTGTTCCGATCCAAGCGTGAAGGAATCAATCGGATCCTGGATTCTGTCGTTCAGGCGGCCGAGGCATCCCTGGTTCGCGTTTTTGCGACTGATGGACGATTCCTCACGGTCGACGAAGCGCGGCACCTTCCCCTGCTGGTCGCCGCATCCAACTGGGCCGCCACCGCTCGACTGGTGAGCCGCATTGCCCCCGACGCCATCCTGATCGATATCGGCAGCACCACCACCGACATCATTCCGATTTCCGTCGGCACGGTCGTTGCCAGTGGCGCCACCGACCCGGCCAGGCTCCGGAGCGGCGAGCTGATTTATACCGGGGTGGTTCGCTCACCGATCGAATCGTATGCCACCACCGTTCCACTCGATGGCGGGCAGGCATTCCTGTCGGCCGAAGGGTTTGCCCTCTCGGGCGATGTCTGGATTGCGCTGGGCCAGATGCGCGAAGGAGACTACGGGGCCCCGACGCCCGATGGCCGCCCCCGCACGGCGGTGTTTGCCCGCGAACGTCTGGCCCGGGCGGTTTGCGCCGACCTGGAAATGCTCGATGAGGGCGCCATCACGTCGATCGCCCGGGCGCTTGCCCAGGCGCAGACCGATCGGGTGCGGGCCGGGCTCAAGCGAGTCATGGGACGCTGGCCTCGATTGAAGACCGCGGTGGTCACGGGACAGGGCGCCTTTCTGGCGGCTGAGGCTGCGCAGCAGGAGGGCCTTGAGGTTTCCGAACTGGCGAGTCAACTGGGGCCCGAGGCCTCCCGCGCCGCTGCGGCCGCAGCCGTCGCCCTGCTGCTCGGCGCCGCAGGGTGACCGCACCAGTCGTCATCAAGGTCGGCGGCAGCCTGGCCGCCGAACCGGCAACACTCAGGATGGTGGCCGCCAGGCTGGCCACTCTTGCCGCCGAAACCCCGATCCTGATCGTTCCGGGGGGCGGCCCATTTGCCGATACGGTTCGAGAGGTCGACGACCAGTATTCCCTGCCCGCCTCTTCAGCTCACTGGATGGCCATACTCGGCATGGATCAGTATGCCCACCTGCTGGCCGCACTGATTCCCGGCGGCGCGGTGGTGAATGACCAGGGCGGTATCGCGGCAGTGAGACAAAGTGGAGGGGTGCCGGTCCTGGCACCATCGCAGTGGCTGGCGGCGGCGGACGAGGTACCGCACAGCTGGGATGTCACCAGCGACAGCCTGGCCGCCTATCTGGCGACCCTGCTCGGCGCTGAGCGCCTGGTGTTGGTTAAATCGGTCGAGGCGGATGGGGAGGAGCTGGTCGATCCCTATTTCAGGCGGGTGCTGCCGGCCGGTATCACGTGGCGCGTGGTAGGACCACGCGGACTGGCTTCGATCGGCGACTGGCTGCGCGAAGACGAGGGTGCCTGAGATTGGGCAGCATCGACCGACTCGCGCAGTGACCGCACGAGCGGGAGCTCGATCCTTCCGTTCCGTCCCCCACTGCATGCCGACCCCCGGACACCGATGATGTCGGCCCCGGCATGAATTGCCGCCCTGAAGTCAGGTGCACTCAAGCTGCCACCGAGAGCCACGAGCAGGCCGACCGCGCGTGATTGGCTTACGAAGACCGAGAGGGCGTCTGAGGACCAGAGCTGCACGAGGGTGCCCGCAGCTTTGGATGCTGTATCGAGCAGGATTCCCGCCGCACCGAAACGGACGGCCAGCTGCCTGATTTCGTCGGGAGCCGGCGCATCGACCGATTGCCAATCAGCATAGGCCACCAGCACCAGGCGAGTCGGGGCCAATGTCTCGGCGGCGACCGCGACCGCCCTCGACGCCGAATCTCCGTGATGACCTGCCAGTCCCACCTTGCCGAACCAGAGTTCTGCCGGCTTCAGGAGCGAAGTGAGCCGCTTGATCTCTGCTGCGCCAGGAGCATCTCCGAGCGCGGCGGACACCGCGAGCTCCGGAGGTACTGCGCGGCGGATGTCGGCCAGCACTTCCGGGCTGACCGGGCCGAGGGCCCCCGCCAGCGGATCCTTGGCATCGATGATCTCCGCCCCGCCCATCACTGCAACCCGCGCCTCGGCCGCATCGCGCACGCTGATCAACAGCTGCGCGGCACCGATCTCCCTTGTGGGTGGGGTCACCCCCGATAGCTTACCGTTCACCATGCCTCAAGGTATCGCGACTGCGAATGTTACGCCGCTGCTGGCCGACCAAATCGTGCTGGTCACGGGGGCATCGAGCGGAATCGGACGGGCCACTGCGCTGGCCGCGGCGCGCGAGGGGGCCGACCTGGTGCTCAGCTATCAGCACAACCAGGCCGGGGCGGACGAAGTCGCCAGTCAGGTCCGGCCGCTCGGCCGGCGCGCCGTGATCGTGCAAGCCGACGTTTCAACAGCCGAGGATATCCGCCGGCTCTCCGATGCCGCCATCGGCGAATTCGGACGAATCGATGCCTGGGTCAACAACGCCGGAGCCGACATCCTCACGGGTCCAGGTGCAAAGCTGTCCCGGATCGAGAAACTCGATTTGCTGCTCGCGGTGGACGTGCGGGGCACCATGCTGGCCTCGTGGCAGGCCGCAGAATTGATGGCGCGGCAGCCGGAGGGTGGGGTCATCATCAACACCTCGTGGGACGGAGCGCTGCGCGGATTGGCCGGCAAGAATCCCGAGTTGTTCGCCGCCACCAAGGGCGCCATCCTGAGCTTCAGCCGTTCGCTGGCGCGATCGGTGGCGCCCAAGGTCCGGGTCAACGTCGTCGCGCCGGGCTGGATCGAGACCGCCTTCGGCGAGGGGGCGCCGTCGGGATTCAAGGAACGGGTGACCAGGCAAATTCCGCTCGGGCGCTGGGGAACACCCGCGGACGTGGCGGGCGCGACGATCTTTCTGGCTTCGAATGCTGCCCGGTACATGACCGGCCAGGTCATTGCCGTCAACGGCGGCGATTTCATGTAGACCAGTTGCGGCATGACCGCACGAGGAGCGTACCCATGGCTGGCAAGGAACCGACCTATACCGAGGCCCAGATCGCCGAGAAGCTCAAGGCCATCGAAGGCTGGTACTACGAGGACGGCTGGATCCGCCGTCAGTACAAGACCGATGGATGGCTCACCACGTTGGCATTGGTCAACACGATCGGCTTCCTGGCCGAGGCCGCGTACCATCATCCTGATCTGACCGTGACCTGGGGCAAGATCTGGGTCAAGCTGCAGACCCATTCGGCCGGCGGCATCACCGACAAGGATCTCGAGCTGGCCACCAGGATCGAGCAGTCGGTGCTGTGGCGCCCCACGGGCGGCTCACTGGAGGGCACGCCGAACAAGTGGGTGCGCGGAGGGGACCCCAAGTAGTGACGAGGGGGGGCGGGGGGGCAGCGGGCCAGGAAAAGCCTGATTCCAGTTCACCGGCTTCGGGGATGCCTTCGCATGTTCTCTTCGTCACCGGGAAGCTGGCGGAGCCGGCCTTGCGGCGGGTGCTCGGCGAAATGAAGCCGTCGTTCAGCTTTGAGGTGGCGGTCCTGCGGATCACGGTAGCCGCCCTGATGACGACCGATTTCGTGACCCGCCTGCTCGACGTTCCTCCCGGCACCGACCTGGTGATGCTCCCCGGTCTCTGCGAAGCAGATGCGGCCACGCTCACCGCGCACTACGGGGTGCCAGTGGCGCGCGGGCCGAAGGACCTGAGAGAAATCCCGCAGTTCTTTGGTCGCCAGGCGCTGACTATCGACTACGGCGCCTGGGACATCGAAATTCTGGCCGAGATCAACAACGCGGTAAAGCTCGACCGCGCCGAGCTGATGGCCCAGGCCGAATATTTCCGGAGCAGCGGCGCCGACATCATCGATATCGGGTGCACTCCTGGGATCAAATTTCCCGAACTGGGTGCGGTGGTGGCCGAGCTGGTCGGACGCGGGATGCGGGTGAGTGTCGACTCGTTCATCCCCGCCGAGATCCGGATGGCGGTGGCGGCGGGAGCGGAGATGGTGCTCAGCATCAACGGCTCGAACCGGGAGTTGATCCCCGAACTGGCCGAACGTGACGTGCGGGTCATCGCCATCCCCGATTTCGGCGAGGGGCTCGATACGCTCGAGCCGACGATCGCCGAGCTCGACCGTCACGGGGTCCGATACCTGATCGATCCGATCGTCGAACCGATCGGGTACGGTTTTTTCACTTCGCTGATGCGCTATGCCGACGCACGGCGGCGCTGGCCGGAAGCGCCGCTGATGATGGGCATCGGCAACATCACCGAGCTCACCGCCGCCGATTCGACCGGGGTCAATGCCATCCTGATCGCGATCTGCCAGGAAGTCGGGGTCACGGCGGTGCTCACCACCGAAGTCATTCCGTGGGCCCGTGGCAGTGTCCGCGAGGTCGACGTCGCCCGGCGCCTGATGTACTACGCCATCAAAAACCGGGAGCTGCCCAAGCGGATCGACGACCGGCTGGTCACCCTCAAGGATCCCCGGATCCTGGCCTACACCGAATCGGAGTTGCGCGTCCTCCAGAGTCAGATTACTGACCCGAACTTCCGGATCTTCACCGACCGCGAGACGATCACCGTCTTCAACAACACCCTGTTCGTCCGCGGCACCGACCCGATGGAGATCTTTGCCCAGCTCGGCGTCGACGAAGCGACCCACGCCTTTTACCTGGGCCGGGAATTGATGAAGGCGCGGACCGCCATCACCCTGGGCAAGACGTTCCGCCAGGAAGGGGCGCTCACCTGGGGGTACCTCACGCCGGCGGATGATGTGAAGAGCGACCACGTGCGCCTCACCCAGCGATCGGCGCGCCTCGGAAACCAGCAGAACAGCAATCACCCGACGAATGCAAAGACAGGCACAGTCGCAAAGCAAAGCAAGGAATGACGACTGGAACCGCTCTGCCTCTGGTCGAGGACGTGAATCCCGCGCCTGACCCTGAAGCCGCGTGGCGCTCGCTGCTCGGTCAGCCCGGCCTCATCTGGCTCGACAGCGCGGTCGAGCCGGCGACACTGGGACGATATTCCTTTCTGACCGCCGATCCATGGGCAATGATTCGGAGCACCGGCACCGTCACGATGCAGTCGGTCGGTGGCTGCGCCTTTGCACCAGTCGAGGGCGATGCCTTGACCGCCACCCGGCGGGCGCTGGCTCCGTGGCGGCACGCCACGATTCCAGGGCTGCCCCCATTTCAGGGTGGGGCAGCGGGCTACATCGGGTACGACTGGGGACGGGTACTCGAGCGGCTGCCCTCGCCGAGATATGAGGACCTCGACGTCCCCGATGTTGTGCTCGGACTGTACGACTGGACCCTGGCATGGGATCATGCCGCGAAGCGAGCCTGGCTCATTTCCACGGGAGGAGGGGCGGGCCGCGGCTTGCCGGAGCAGCGTGCCGCCGATCGGTTGAGGCAGGTCAAGCGATGGCTGGCAGCGGGTCCGGCGGACGCTGATCCGCCCGTGGCTGACACTGTGCCGTCACCGCTGGCCAGCCCGGAGACCTACCCCGTCCTTGGCTCGGAAACCGCCACTCGGCACGCAGTCCGATCGACCTTCAGTCGCCCGCAGTACCTCGATGCGGTGGCCCGGGTCCGCGAGTATATCCTGGCTGGTGACATCTTCCAGGCCAATCTCTCCCAGCGGTTTCAGGCCACGCTGAATGAATCAGCGGCCCACCTCTATGCCAGGCTCCGTCGAGTGAATCCCGCCGCCTTTGCGGCGTACCTGGACTTGGGCGGGGTCCAGATCCTCTCCGCTTCCCCGGAACGATTCCTCCGCGTCGAGGCCGCCACCCGCATGGTTGAGACTCGTCCCATCAAGGGCACCAGTCCCCGCGGCACCGGCCCGATGCACGACGCGGCGCTGGGCCAGGCCCTGATCGAGAGCGAGAAGGACCGGGCCGAGAACCTGATGATCGTCGACCTGCTGCGGAACGACCTGTCGCGGGTGTGCAAGCCCGGTACTGTCCGGGCCCCGGAGCTGTTCGCGCTGGAGCACCATCCCACCGTTCACCACCTGGTCTCCACCGTGGTCGGCGAACTGGAGGAGGGCAGGGACGCGGTGGATCTGCTGCACGCCGCCTTTCCCGGCGGCTCGATCACCGGGGCCCCAAAGGTCCGGGCCATGGAAATCATCGCCGAGCTGGAGCCGACGCGCCGGGCGGTCTACTGCGGCTCGATCGGGTATCTCGGATTGGATGGCGCCCTCGATACCAGCATTGTCATCCGCACCTATCTGATCCGCCGCGGTACAGTATTTTTCCAGGCCGGCGGTGGGATCGTGGCTGACTCCGAGCCGGCCGCCGAGTACCAGGAAACGCTCGACAAGGCCCGCGGCCTGATGGATGCGCTGGGATGATCCTGCTGATCGACAACTACGATTCGTTCGTCTATAACCTGGCCCGCTATGTCCGCGAGCTGGGGGCCGAGCCCGAGGTCCACCGCAATGACACGATGACCGTCGCACAGGTGGCCGCCATGGCGCCCGACCGGATCATCATTTCGCCGGGGCCGTGCTCGCCGATGGCAGCGGGGATCTCGACCGAGATCATCCGCCAGCTCGGCTCGCGGATCCCGATCCTGGGCGTCTGCCTCGGCCATCAGTGCATCGGCGAGGCGTATGGCGGCCGGATCGTGCGGGCGGGACGCCCGATGCACGGCAAGACCTCAACGATCACGCATGACGGCACCGGGGTGTTCGAGGGCATTCCATCTCCACTGCTCGCGACCCGGTATCACTCGCTGGTGATCGAGCCGGCGTCGCTGCCGGACGAACTGGTGGTTAACGCCCGATCGGAAGACCACGAGATCATGGCGGTCCGCCACCGTACCGATCCGGTGTTCGGGGTTCAATTCCATCCCGAGTCGGTGCTGACCCAGTTCGGTTACCGGATGCTGGACAATTTCCTGACCGGCGGCGTGGGCACCGCGGTGCCTGATCGAGCCGACCGCGCCAGCGCCCCAGAACCTCCGCCGCCACCACCACCAGACCTGGCCACGGTTCCGCCGCCGGTGGAGCTGGTCCGCTGATGGTCACGCCGCCGTCAAAGCCGGCCGGGACGACGACCGTCGAGATCGTGTCGTTCCGCCGCGAACTCGCGGCCGATTTTTCCCGGCTCAACCGGGAATGGATCGACCGGCTGTTCGTGATGGAAGCGGCCGACCGCAAGCTGCTCGACGACCCTGAGACCGCGATCATTGCCCAGGGTGGGATGATCTTCTTTGCCATCGAGGCCGGCGTCGTGCTGGGCACCGGCGCGGCGATCCGGATCGACGCCGATCGCTACGAGCTGGCCAAGATGGGAGTCTCGCCCGCCGCGCAGGGCCGCGGGCTGGGCCGCCTGATCGGCCAGGCGGCGATCGCCTTTGCCGCGGAGCGGGGCGCCCGCCAGATTGAACTCCTGACCAACAGTTCGCTGGCTCCGGCCATCACGCTGTATGAAAAACTGGGATTCGAGCACCGTGCCATGCCGGCCACCAGCGACTACGTCCGCAGCGATGTCTACATGGTCCGGCCACTGCCCTGACCACCGTCCAGCCCACCCCGCTTCGAGGAATACCCGTGCGCCTTTTTCGTGTCGTGTCGCAGGCTGGTTCGACCATCATCGCAGTTGCCATGCTGGGTGGCCGGGTTCAGGCTCAGGCCCCGTCCTCGCCACTCGACTCACTGCCCCCGATGTCGGACACCACGCTGATGCTGCCGCTCCGCGATGGCGTGGCACTCAACACCCGGATCTTCATTCCGAAATCACATGACGGCCCGCTGCCGATCATCATGATGCGGACGCCGTACGGCATCGCGCACGCCGAGAGCAATTTCCGGCTGTACCTCCGTGACATGGCCGCGGACGGCTACATCTTCGTGTTCCAGGACATTCGGGGCCGTAACGGTTCGCAGGGTGAGTTCATCATGAACCGGCCGCTGCACAATCCCAAGAACGAGAAGGGGGTCGACGAAACCACCGATACCTGGGACACCATCGACTGGCTGATCAAGCACATCCCGGGCAACAACGGCAAGGTCGGGGTGCTCGGCATTTCGTATCCGGGCTGGCTGGCCGGCGAGGCCGCCATCCATCCGCATCCGGCGCTCAAGGCCATTTCGCCACAGGCGCCGATGACCGACACCTGGATGGGCGACGACTTCTTCCATCACGGTGCCTTCCGGCTGGGCTACGGCTTCGAGTACAGCGCTTTCATGGAGTTGTCCAACGACAACTCGGTGCCGCCGCCGATCCCCAGCTACGACAGCTTCGAGTGGTACCTCCACCTCGGTGGACTCCGCTGGGTCAACGATTCGATCTTCAAGGGCAAGGTGCCAAGCTGGAAGAATTTCGTGGCCCACCCGGCGTACGATGAATTCTGGCGCTCGCGCGGACTGGAGAACACCCTGCGGACCCCGACCGTGCCGACGATGGATGTGGCGGGATTCTGGGACCAGGAGGACATGTCCGGGCCGGAGATGCTGTTTGCGGCCATGGAGCCGCGCGATACTGGCGGACTCAACTTCTTCGTGGGCGGGCCGTGGAATCATGGCGGCTGGGCCCGTGGTGATGGCCGCAGCCTCGGCAACATCGATTTCGGCAGTGCCACCAGCGAGTATTTCCGCCAGAAAATCCAGGCACCCTGGTTTGCCTACTGGCTCAAAGGCCGGGGGCCACTGCCATTCAAGAAGGCGATCGTGTACGAATCCGGCTCTGGCCGCTGGCGCCAGTTCGATCACTGGCCGCCCAAGGAAGCCAGGGCCACCAATCTCTATTTCCATGCCGACGGCAAACTTTCATTCGATGCGCCGGCGGCGATGCCCGCCACCGCCAACGATCACTTCATCGCCGACCCGGCCCACCCGGTGCCGTACCGCCAGCGCCCCACCCAGTGGGCCTACGACTCACGGGGCTCCAACTGGTACACCTGGCTCACCGAGGACCAGCGACTGGTCCAGCTCCGCCCCGATGTGCTGAGCTGGCAGACCGGGCCACTCGATCATGATGTTATCATCGCCGGTGACGTGGTGGCGGATCTGTTCGCCGCCACCACGGGCCGGGACGCCGACTGGATCGTCAAGCTGATCGATGTCTATCCCGATTCGGTCAGCGACGTGATGAAGATGGCTGGCTACCAGCTGATGGTGTCGGATGAGATCTTCCGGGGCCGCTACCGTACCAGCTTCGAGCACCCGGCGCCGATCACGCCCAATGCGGTGCTGGAGTACAAGTACTCCCTGCGGCAGCAGAGCTATTCATTCCGCAAGGGCCACCGAATCATGGTGCAGGTCCAGAGCAGCTGGTTTCCGGCCTACGACCTCAACCCCCAGACCTGGGTGGCCAACATCTTCAAGGCGGGGCCGGCGGATTTCAAGGCGCAGACGCATTCGATCTATCGGACGGCGAAGTATCCGTCGCACGTCATCGTCTCCGTTGTCGATTCGAACTGAGGTGGAACAGGTGCCGCGTACCGCGTTCCGCGGTGGGTCCCGGCCCGTACGCGGTACGCGGAACGTGGAACCTGTCGCTCAATGATCATCGAAACCATCATCACCACCCGCGCCACCGACAGCCAGGTCAACTGCGCGCCGATGGGGGTCGAGTGGGGCGAGACCGAAATCGTGGTCAAGCCGTTCCTCGAGACGACCACATTCCGAAATCTCTCAGCCACAGGATCAGCGGTCATCAATCTCACCGATGATGTCATGCTGTTTGCGGTGGGCGCCACGTCCACCGCCGTCTTCCCCACTGGACCGGCGGTCAAGGTGAACGGCGTGGTGTTGGAGGCGGCCTGCAGCTGGCGGGAGCTGGAGGTGGTCAGCATCGATGCCACCCCGCCCCGCTCGAGCATCGTCACCCGCATCGTCCACCACGGTTTCCGCCGCGAATTCCTCGGCTTCAACCGCGCCCGCCACGCCGTGCTGGAGGCTGCCATCTTCGCTACTCGGCTCCACCTCATACCGGCCGAGACGATCAGGGCCGAGTTCGAGCGGCTGCAGATCATCGTGGACAAGACGGCGGGGCCCCGCGAGCAGGAGGCGATGGAATATCTGGCCAGGTGGGTGGTTGAGAGGACGGGTGAGACTTGTAGGACGGGTGGGACGGGTAGGAATGGCGAGGCGGGCGAGGCGGGCACGCGATGACGCCGCCTACACTGGTATCAATCCGCGCTCCGGCCCGATTGCACTTCGGGGTCCTGGATCTGCGCGGCCACCTGGGCCGCCGGTTCGGCGGCATCGGGGCCGCCATTCCGGAACCCGGAGTCGAGCTTGAGGCGGAGCGGAGTGATTCGGTGACGGCCACCGGTCCCGACGCGGACAGGGCCAGGGAGTACGCCGAGCGTTACCTGGCAGCGTGCGGAATCAGGGGCGGAGCACGGATAACGATGGTCGCCGCCATTCCGCCGCACACCGGCCTCGGGTCAGGCACCCAACTTGGGTTGGCCGTGGCACGGGCGCTGGCGGAACTGTACCAGCAACCCGCTGAAATCCAGCAGCTGTCGAGAGCGGTAGGCAGGGGTCGGCGGTCGGCCATCGGGACATGGACCTTTGCGCAGGGTGGCTTCATCCTGGAGGGCGGCAGGCGGCCGGGGACCGATGCCGTGGCGCCTTTGCTGGCCAGGCTGCCGATTCCTCCGGAGTGGCACTGCGTGGTGGTGGTCCCCGAGGGCCAGCCGGGATTGAGTGGTGAGGCGGAGGCCGCCGCATTTTCAATGCTGCCTCCGCCACCCCAGAGCGAGGTGGAGCGGGTGGCCCATATCGTCCTGCTGCAGCTGCTGCCAGCGCTGGCCGATGGCGACCTGGATACCTTCGGCCCGGCGCTGAGTGAAATCCAGCGGATCACCGGCAACTGGTTCACGACGGCCCAGGGTGGCGCCTTTGCGCCAGGCGCATCGGCTCGGCTGGTGGATCAGCTGGCCGATTGGGGAGCGGTAGGCGGAGTTGGCCAGAGCTCGTGGGGGCCGGCGGTATACGGAATCGTCGGGAGCCAGGAGGCGGGGGAGCGCCTGGCGGCCAGGGCCAGGGAAGCTGTGGGGCCGGGAGGGGCAGTATTCTGCTCCCCATTCGACAATCAGGGGGCCCGGGTCATGGTGGATGGCCGTTCCCAAACGGCACATTGACAGGTCCCCGGGCGGCCGGTAACTTGGCACCCTCATTCAGGAACCGGGGTTCAGCATTGGAACTTTGCCAGCGCTGAACGGTATCACAAGCAGGACTGAAGAGGCCGCAACAGTCGAGGCTCCCCGCCCCGACCGATAACAAGCCTGGTTCTTCTCTCTCAAAACTGTTCGCACCACTCCGGTCCCGGTCTCCCGGGGCAACTGAGGCATCTCAGGAGGTCGCTGTGGGGTCTTTTTCCCAGGCTGCCACCGCCTGTTGGCGGGCGCATTCATGGAATTGGAATTGGGTGAATCCCAATCTCAATCTCAATCTTTGCGTGTCTGGACATGCCCTGCAGGAAGTTTTCGTTGCTCGCCGCGATGGTTCTCCCAATCCAATCAATTGTTCCAGCGTGAAACAGCAGCAGCAGTTCGTATCTCGGGGACTGGCTGTTGTGCTCGATCTGTTCGACCCGCGCGAGGAGTTGGATCTCTATCGGTGCCTTGCGGCCCGGTAGCGAGCCTCTCCGAGGGCGGGGAAGTTCAGGCGTTCATGCAGGTGCATCACTCTTCAACCAGAGGTCAGCTATGAATCGTTTTTCGCAGAGGATTTGGCTGGGCGCGGTAGCCGTCGGGCTCACCGTTGCCTCCGCCAACGCCCAGGCGCGCTCGGGGGCTTGGACCCTGAATGCGCCTGAAGGCGACTGGTACATGACGGGCCGGGACTACAGTCTCCAGCGCTTCAGCCCGCTCAACCAGATCACCACCGCCAACGTGGGCGGCCTCAAGGCGGCCTGGTCGTTCTCGACCGGCACGCTGCGCGGCCATGAGGGCAACCCCCTCGTGGTGGGCAATGTGATGTACGTACACACCTCGTTCCCGAACATCGTGTACGCGTTGGACCTGGCCAAGGAAGGCGCCCCGCAGATCTGGAAGTATGTCCCCAACCAGAATGCGGATGCGATTCCGATCGCCTGTTGCGACCTCGTCGACCGGGGCACGGCCTACAGCCCGAGCGGCAAGATCTACATCCAGGCGCTTCAGGGTGAACTGATCGCCCTCGATGCCAAGACCGGCAAGGAACTGTGGAAGTCGAAGCACCCCGATCACTCCAACGCTGGCGTTGAGGCGATCGGCTACAAGCAGGGCGCCACGATGACCAACGCCCCGCTGTATGCCAAGACCGCAGGCGGCAAGGAACTCGTGTTCGCCGGCATTTCCGGCGGTGAGTTCGGCGTCCGTGGCCGCGTGACCGCGTTCGATGCCAACACCGGCGCTCAGGTCTGGACCAAGTACTCCACCGGTCCGGACGATGAAGTCGGTATTCAGAACGGCGTCGGCAACGTCAACTATCCGTCGCACAAGGGTAAGGACCTCGGCGTCACCACCTGGCAGGGCGACGAGTGGAAGCACGGCGGCGGCACCACGTGGGGCTGGTATTCCTACGATCCCGAGACCAACGCGTTCTTCTACAGCGTCGGCAACCCGGGCACCTGGAACCCCGACCAGCGCCCCGGCGACAACAAGTGGTCAATGAGCATCTTCTCCCGCAACGCCGACAACGGAAACGTCAACTGGGTCTACCAGATGACCCCGCACGACGAGTGGGACTATGACGGCGTCAACGAGAACGTGCTGTTCGAGAAGGGTGGTCAGAAGCTCCTGGCCCACTTCGACCGCAACGGCATCGGCTACACCCTCGACCGGACCAACGGCAAGGTGGTCGTCGCCAATGCCTACGGCCCGATCAACTGGGCCAAGAGCGGCGGCACGGGTACCCCGGTCGAGGGCATCCTGGCCACCGGCGTTCCGGTCAAGGATCCGCGGTACGGCACCACGTCCAAGCACAACACCGAGGGCATCTGCCCCGCGGCGATCGGCTTCAAGGACCAGCAGCCGTCGGCCTACTCGCCGATGACCGGCCTGTTCTACGTGCCGACCAACAACATCTGCATGGACTACGAAGGTGTGGAGAGCAAGTACACCATGGGTCAGCTCTACGTCGGCGCCATCGTCCGGATGTTCCCGGGCCCCGGTGGCCATCGCGGGCGTTTCATCGCCTGGGATCCGATGGCGGGCAAGGTGGTGTGGGAAGCCAAGGAAAACCTGGCAGCGTACGGTGGCGCTCTGACCACCGCCGGCGGCCTGGTCTTCTACGGCACCATGGAAGGCTGGCTCAAGGCGCTTGACCAGAAGACCGGCAAGCTGCTGTGGAAGTTCAAGACCCCGTCCGGCATCATCGGCAACCCGATGACCTACAAGGGTCCCGATGGCAAGCAGTACATCGCCGTCCTCTCGGGCGTCGGTGGCTGGGCTGGTATCGGTGTCGCGGCTGGCATCGGTGCCGAAGATCCGACCGCAGGCCTGGGCGCCCTTGGCGCCTTCGGCGATGCCGGCCAGTTCACCACCCAGGGTGGCGTGCTGACCGTCTTCGGCATGTAAGAAGCAAGACCGGCCGGCCCGGCGGACGTTCCGCCGGATCAGCTGGCGTCGTATCTTTTAAAGAGCGCCGGTGGCCAGATACTCCGGGCACCGGCGCTCCTCTTTTGGGGTATACTGATTCATGTCACGAACCCGTTCCCTCCGCTGGCTGGCCAGCGCTGCCGTCCTCGCGCTTCCGGCGTCTCTCCACTCCCAGGATGCCCAGCTACGGCCCAGCCAGGTCACCGCTGGCGTCATCCGGGTCTGTGCCGACCCCGATAACCTGCCCTTCTCCAATCAGGCCGGCGAAGGCTTCGAGAACAAGCTGGCCGAGATGCTCGGCGCCGCCTGGGGCTCGAGGGTCGAGTTTGCCTGGTGGCCGGTCCGCCGCGGCTTCTTTGCCCGGGGCCTCAACGGCAAGTACTGCGACATGGCCATGACGGCACCCGAGAAGATCGACATGGTGGCCACCACCAAGGCCTACTTCCGGACCGGCTACGTCATTGTCACCCGCAAGGATTCCGGGCTCGACATCAAGTCGCTGGATGACCCGCGGCTGAAAACGCTCAGAATCGGGATCAACCTGCTCAATTCGGACTCCGAGAATACCCCGCCCGCCATGGCGCTCTCGTCTCACGGCGTCGTCGGCAACCTGGTCGGCTTTCCCACTTTCTACAGCGATCTGGCCCGCCCCGAAGACATCATCAACGCCGTGGTCGACAAGAAGATCGACGTGGCAATGGTCTGGGGCCCGCTGGCCGGATATTTCGTCAAGCAGAGCAAGACACCCCTCGACATGCGCATGATGGAAGACGATACCCTGACAGGGCTTCCCATGAACTTCAATATTTCGGTGGCCACGCGGCGGCAGGAGCGGGCCCTCCGCGACAGCCTGCAGAATTTCCTGACCACCAAGCACGCTGAGATCCAGGCGCTGCTCGAGCAGTACGGCTTCCCGCTCGAGGCGCTGCCGGTCGATTCGACTTCCGGCAATCGGCCACCCAGCCGCTGATCCCCGGGGACACCCCGTGAAAGGAATGACGAACCAGATGCGCCACCGCTTCAGTTGGATTACTACCGTTGCCAAACTCGGGCTGGTCACGCTGGTCCTTGCCATGGCCCGTCCGGCGAGGCTGGCAGCCCAGGAAGTCCATGACATTTATCATCCCGCCCCCCGGGACACCGTACCGCAGGGTGTCTACGCGGGATGGAAGAATTTCCAGCTGAATTGCGCCCGCTGTCACGGCGAAGAAGCGACGGGCACCAGCTTTGCCCCCAACCTGCTCCACTCGGTCGGCCCCGACGGCGCCATCAGCAGCCAGGCCATCTTCGTCTCCACGGTCTGCCAGGGCCGGCCCACCAAGGGCATGCCGTCCTGGTGCGCGATCGGGCTCGAAGTGCCGACAATGCTCAATATCTACTCGTACGTGAAGCGCCGGAGCGATGCCAAGATGGGACCTGGACGGCCGGTGCCGATGTCGGACGCGGCAGACTCGGCTGCCAAGGCTGCCGCGGCCAAGCCCGCCAACTGATCAGGTGATCGCCTGACCGACGGGACCGCTCCAGGCGGTCCCGTTGTCATTTCGGATCCGCTGATTGTGCGGATCTCCAATCGATTGGATCTGATGCGCTCAGTTTTCTGGCTGGTGGTTCCGATGACGCTGATGGCCGTAGTGCCGGCCGTTGGCCAGGGCATGCCGGTGATGCCGCCGAAGACTGCCGGGCCGGTTTCCGTCCCGGTGCCCGGCTCGATGGGACCACTCACGGTCGATCAGGTCAAGACAAGACTTGCCGCCGGTGCCGAGCCCGACTTGTCAGGAGTCGACCTGACCGGCCTCGATTTCAGCGGAGTGGATTTCAGGTCGGCCCGGATGGTCGGGATCAAGCTCGACCGGGCCATCCTGTCCGGCGCCAATCTCTTTTCCTGTGACCTGACCGGCTCGGTCCTCACCGACGCCAAACTGATCAAGACCAATCTCGACGGCGCCACCCTCCGGAAAGCCGATCTGAGACGGGCCGACCTCACCGGCGCTTCCTTGTATGCCACCATCGACGAGGATACCGACTTTTCTGGCGCCAACATGACCGAGACCCGGATTATCGGATATCTCAAGCATGCCAAGCTGGTCGGCACCATCCTTCACAACGCCAACATCGGGGTCGACCCCAGCAACCAGTCGATGGGGCTGATGCGGGCCACATTCACCGCGGCCGACCTGACCGGCGCGGACCTGACCGGCGCCAACATGTACAAGGTGGATCTCAGCTATGCCACGCTCGTCCGGGCCAGGCTGGCGCACGCCCGGCTCGAGAGTGCCGAACTGGTCGGGGCCGATTTCACTGGCGCCGATCTCACCGAGTCCCAGTTCGGCGGGGCCAACCTGGCCCAGGCAGTGTTCACCGGCGCTGCAGGCGTCCGCACCATCAAGGGGCTCGAGCAGGCCCGCAACCGAGACAAGGCCCAATTCGATGAGCATATGGAATAGCCGTACTGCACTGGCGATCGCGGTGATCGCGGCTGGCTGCACCAAGCCGGCGGACCAGAAGCCGGCCGCCGAAAGCGCCACCCCAGCCGCCACACCTGCAGCGTCGGCGCCGACCCTGCTGGCCTTCGTGACCAACGAAGACTCCAGGGATCTGACCATCCTCGACGCCACCAGCTTCGCGGTGATCGCGACGGTGCCGGTCGGAAGCCGTCCACGCGGGGTGAAGGTCAGCCCCGACGGCAAGACGGTCTACGTGGCGCTGTCGGGCAGCCCGCGCTGTCCGCCAACCATGCCGGACGCCGAGTGCGAGAAGCTGGTGGCCGACAAGTCGAAGGATGGCATTGCGGTGGTGGATGTGGCCACCCGCCAGACCGTGAAAGTCATCCCCGGTGGTAGCGACCCGGAAACATTCGATATCAGCAGCGACGGGGCCCGGCTGTTCGTGTCAAACGAGGATGCCGGCACGGCGTCAATCGTCGACCTGGCCAATGGCAAGATCGAGGCGACGCTCAAGACCGGCACCGAGCCCGAAGGGGTTGGGGTCTCGCCGGACGGCCAGAGCGTCTATGTGACGGGGGAAACCGCCAACAATCTGACCAGCATCGATATTACCACTGGCAAGATCACCGGCACCATCAAGGTGGGGGAGCGGCCGCGCGGGATCGCGTTCCTGCCCGATGGCTCACGCGGATATGTGACCAACGAAGTCGGCGGCGATGTGTCGGTATTCGATCCGAAGAGCGCCAAGGTCATCCACACGATCACGTTCCCCAAGGATGCCCACCCAATGGGAATCGCGATGGCGCCGGATGGAGGCCGGGTCTACGTCTCGACCGGCCGGGGCGGTACGGTCGTGGTGCTGGATGCCAAGACCGATTCGATCGTGAGCGTCATTAGTGTTGGTCGGCGTCCATGGGGCATTGCGCTGACACCGGACGGCAAGCGGCTGTTCGCCGCCAACGGACCGTCGAATGACGTCTCGGTGATCGACACCGATTCGCTCAAGGTCATCGCGACGGTGCCGGTGGGGAAGATTCCGTGGGGGGTGGCGGTGGGCAGAGCCAACTGATTGACGAATCGTTGAATTGTACCATTGGGGGGCCCCGGGCAAGTGACGGGCCCTTTGTTTCTCCGACCTTCAGCTGGGTTGTCGAGCAACCGGGCTACTCTGCTTGCTGCGCCACCACCGCCCGCAATCCACCCCACGACTCCGGATCCATCGCCAGGAGCGTCAGCAGGTAGATCAGCACGTCACGCGCCGGATACTGTTCACGCAGCTTGGCCGCCGCGTTCGAGAGCCGTTCGCCCTGGACCGCCTGGCCCACTGCGTCTACGTCGTTGATCACCCCCTGCTCGTGCGGTACGCCGAGGGTATCAAGAAACGATTCCAGCATGGCGGCGCGGCCCTTCAAATGCATCGCGAGCAGGAGGTCGGGCAGGATGCCCGCCGGTAGCCTGGTCGCCTTGGCCACGACCTCCACCAGTTTCCCATCCGGCATCTGCTGAATGGTCTGCCTGCGGAAGGTCCGGAGCGCCGGCAACGTGGCGGCCGCGGCATCCAGCATCTGACGGTTGGGCTTGTCACTGGCGAGATATTGCTGAAGGGCCTGCTGCCGCTCGCCAGGCAGGAGGGCCGCCCAGATCTGATCGACGGTCGGGCCGTCCGGTCGGCGGGCGAGATCGGCCAACGGGGAGACGGGTGTGCTCGGTTCGGCTGGCAAATGGAACTCCCGGGGGAGGCGGATTGTTCAAAAGATACTGGAGTCTGGCAGGGGGGAAGCTGAAGGAAGCACACATTTCCGCCACAGGTGAAAAGAGGGGATCGCTCAAACGATTCCTGGCCTTCCCCTCGTCACCACTTCCGTTTCACGCAAACGGCCTTCTGGTAAACCACTTGTCCCCCCAGCGCCACGCCATCCAGCCATCCAGCCCCCACTCCCGGCCACTCCGCGCGAGAATGAACACCACCAGGCAGGAAATTAGGACATAGTGAAAGCCGACCTGGCCCGGAGACATCCAGCCCGTAGCCAATCCATAGTTAATGGCCAGCGAAAGAGCCACCAGCCCCGCCACCCCACTCCACAGCCCGAGCACCAGACCGATGCCCGCCACCGATTCTCCCCACGCCGTCATCTGGGCAAAGAGCGGCGCATTGGTCAGCAC
This sequence comes from Gemmatimonadota bacterium, assembly GCA_041691295.1. Taxonomy (GTDB): domain Bacteria; phylum Gemmatimonadota; class Gemmatimonadetes; order Gemmatimonadales; family GWC2-71-9; genus DATEHG01. The sequence goes on along the minus strand of JBEPVA010000017.1, from coordinate 10,366 downwards.
CGTGTTGTCGAGAAAGGCCTTGTACCACTCAATCGGATTGCCGGCGGCTTGTTTGGTGACAATCATCGGCATGCTCGCGATCCAGCGGTCTGAGGCCATCGGCAGCGGAAAGAACCCGCCGGCCAGACCGATGGTCATCTTGTACCACAATGCCTTGGCAAAGTAGAGCCCAACCAGGATCCGGAGCAGCGCCAGCCAGCGCCCCGGGTGAGACATGCCGATCGGTTGCGTGGTATTCAAGCGGTTTTCCTCCAAGAGGATGCCGACCGAATGGTCAGTCGACGCCGAGCTCGGTGAACACGAAACTCCAGGTATCAGTCAGTTCTTCCAGGATTTTTGCTATCGGCTTCCCGGCCCCGTGCCCCGCCTGCGCCTCGAGCCGCAGGAGAATCGGTCGATCGGATCCCGAGCCGGCCTGCAGGATGGCGGCCATCTTCCGGGCATGGAGCGGATCCACCCGGGTGTCGCTCTCCGCGGTGGCCAGCAGCACGGCCGGAAAGTGCGTACCAGGCCGGACGTGATGGTAGGGTGAATACGCCCTCAGCCACTGAAACTGCTGCGGATCGTCGGCTGAACCATACTCCGGAATCCACAACCGCGCGATCAGGAATCGGTGATACCGCAGCATGTCCAGTAACGGAACCTGGACGACAACCGCCCGGAACAGTTCGGGACGCTGGGTCAGCACCGCCCCCATCAGCAGACCGCCATTCGAGCCACCGGCGATGGCCAGCCGCTCCGGCCGGGTCCAGCCCGACGAAACTAGCCATTCCGCCGCGGCAATGAAATCATCGAAGCTGTTCTGCTTGGTGGCCAGCATCCCGCCCTGGTGCCAGTCCTCGCCGTACTCGCCGCCGCCCCGGATGTTGGGCATGGCCATCACGCCACCGTGCTCCAGCCAGAGCAGGATCGACCGTGAAAACGACGGCGTCATGCTGATGTTGAAGCCGCCATATCCGGTGAGATAGACCGGCCGGTTGCCATCCGGCGTCAGCTCTCGGCGCCGGACCACGAACATGGTGACCAGGGTGCCGTCCCTGGACGAGTACCTGACCTGCTCGACGATGAACCGGTCCGGATCGATTCCCGGCGCCTCGACTCGACGCCAGAGGGTGGCGGTATCGGTGGCCAGGTCGAGCCGGTAGATCGACGGCGGCACGGTGAACGAGGAGAAGCCGTACAGCAGCTCTTCCCCATCGTCCTCGCCGCCCCATCCGAAAACGCTGCCGAGGGCCGGCAGGTCGATGTCCCGGAAGAACTTCCCGCTCAGCTCGACCAGCCGCAGCCGGGAGGTGGCTTGCTCGAGATAGCTGAGCGCGATACGGTGCTTGAGGATCATCACCCCGTCGAGCACGGCGTCGGCGCGGGTCGCGACTTTCTCCCGCCAGTCCGCCCGGGCCGGCGGGGCCGGGTCCACCGCGAACAGCCGGTAGTTCGGTGTCTCGTGATTGGTCCGGAGATACAGCGTGTCCTCGACCACCTGCCCGTCGAACGTTGCAGGCAGGTCCCGGGCAACGGCCACGAATTCATCGGGTCCATCCCGGTCGAGCAGGTACAGGTCGGTGGCATCGAAGGTCCGCGCCACCTGGAGTACCAGCCAGCGGCCATCCGGCGACAGATCGACCCCGGGCCAGAACTCCTTTTCTGCGGGTTGATACACCAGCTGATCGCCGGCCGGGTCGGCGCCGAGTTGATGGAAGAAGACGGCGCGATGATACGACTCTTCACCCTCGGGAACGGAGCCCGGCCCTGGATACCGGGTGTAGTAGAATCCGCTGCCATCCGGCAGCCAGGCCAGGCTGGCGGCACGGGTGTGGGGAATCCGGTCGCCCATTGGCGCGCCGGTGTCCACGCTCATCAGCTGCAGCACGCTGTGCTCGCTGCCATTCTCCGACAGTCCGTAGGCCAGCAGCCGCCCGTCGGGACTGGGAAAATACCAGTCGAGCGCGATGGTACCCGCCGCATCCAGAGTGTTGGGATCGATCAGGACCCGGTCCTGGCCCTCGAGCCCGTCGCGCACATACAGAATCGGCTGGTTCTGGGAGCCTTCCCGCAGCGAGTAGAAATACCGGCCGCGTACCGGTGTCGGCGTGCCCAGCGAACCGATCGAGAGCAGTGCTTCGAGCCGGGCGCGGATGGCGGGACGTGCGGCGACCTGGCCGAGGTAGTCCGCGGTGAGGGCATTCTGCGCGGCGGTCCACTGTCTGACTTCGGGAGCACTGCCGTCCTCGAGCCAGCGATAGGGATCAGGAATCGACTCGCCGTGAAGCAGGTCGACGATGTCTTCAATGCGGGTGGCGGGATATGCAGGGCGCAATGGTGTCGAGAGTCGAGAGTCGAGAGCCAAGAGACGAGAGTTGAGAGACGAGAGTTGAGAGTCGAGAAACCAGAAGTATCTGCCTGGAGAACGCGAGGCCAGGACCCTCTTACCTGTTACCTCTCACCTCTTACCGCTCACCGCTCACCGCTCACCGCCTCAGTCGCCGAGGTTGATCCCCAGCGCCCGGGCGGTCATGATCGTGTCGCTGTCGAGCGGAACATTGTGCGCCCGGCCGATGATTTCCTCGAGTGGCACCCGGAGGATGGTGGGCGGATGGTAGCCGACCATGATACCGAACGCGCCGTCCGCCACGGCCTGCACCGCCGCGGAACCGAACCGGAGGCCCAGCAGCCGGTCGAAGGTGGTCGGTGAGCCGCCGCGCTGGATGTGCCCCAGCACCAGGTTCCGGGTTTCCTTGCCAGTGCGCTCGGCAATGGCGCGGGCCACCAGGCTCCCCATCCCGCCCAGTCGGTCAGCCCCACCCACGATGCGCCGCTCCACCAGCGCGATCTCGCCCCCCTTCGGTGTCGCCCCCTCGGCCACGACCACAATGCTGAAGTGGCGGCCGGCCGCTTCGCGCTGCCGGATCTTGCCACAGACCGACTCGATATCGAAGGGCAGCTCGGGAATGAGAATCACATCCGCACTGGCCGACAGGCCACTGTGGAGCGCGATCCACCCGGCGTTTCGCCCCATCAGCTCCACCACCATCACCCGCTCGTGACTCTCGGCGGTGGAGTGCAATCGGTCGATCGCTTCGGTGGCGATGCTGACGGCGGTATCGAAGCCGAAGGTGGCCACCGTCCCCTTCACGTCGTTGTCGATGGTCTTGGGCACGCCGACCACGGGGAGCCCCTTTTTCCAGAGGTCGTAGCCGATCTTGAGGCTGCCATCGCCGCCGATGGTGATCAGGGCGTCGAACCCGCTGGCCTGAAAAGCCGCGATCAGTTCATCGGAGCGATCAACTTCGACCTCGCTACCGGCCGGATCCTTCGACGCCCAGCGGAACGGATTACCACGATTGGTCGTGCCGAGGATGGTGCCGCCGAGGTGGGTAATGCCGCGAACCCGGTCGGGGGTGAGGTGGAGAATCCCGTCGTCGACCAGGAGCCCGCCATAACCGCGGCGGATGCCGTAGCATTGCCAACCCCGCTGATGGGTGGAGAGGACAACGGCCCGGATGACGGCATTGAGCCCGGGGGCATCGCCCCCGCCGGTGGTGATCGCTATGCGCATATGGAGGATGGAAGGTAAGCGGCAACTGCAAGCGGGTAAGGGGGTTCCCTATTGCGCAGGCTGCAGCAGGCCGACCACCTCGCCGGGGGCCGCGTGCCGGCCAACCGCCTTCTTGGAGAAGACCAGGCGGCCATCGGCGGTCACGTCAAACACCCCGCCCGAGGAGGGGATCAGCTTGATCTCAACCCCCGGAAATGCCGTTCTCAGCTCGGCCGCCAGACCGGCGGCCCGTGGTTCATAGTTTCAGACGACGCAATACTGAATGGCAATCTGCATGGTGGTCTCCTTGCCCGTATGGTAGCGTTCACCCTGACGTCTGCCAAGAGAAGATCCAACCGCGAGGTACAGATCCTGCTCTCGTTGCCGGGATGATGCGCCCCATTCCAGCTCTCCCGCTCTCCCTGGTCCCCACGCTTGCCCTGCTGCTGGCCGCCGCCCCTCTGGCGGCACAGGATGGTGCGCCGGCATGGGCCGACGAGATTCGGGCCATCCGGGTGCCCACCGGGCGCTGGCTGGACTATGCCTCCCGCCCGATGGTTCCGATCGATTGGCCGCCGCCGCCGCTGACCACCGCACCCTCTCCGGTCCGGGCGCTGTACGTCAACGCCTGGGCGTTTGGCTCGAAGCGGCTGTACGATATCGTCAGGCTGATCGAAGGGTCCGAGGTCAATAGTCTGGTTATCGACGTCAAGGACGATACCGGCTACCTGACCTACCAGACCGAGGTGCCAATCGCCCGCCTGATCGGCGCCAACACCCAATTGCGGGCCCCCGATACCCGGCAGCGTCTGCGTACCCTGATAGCGCATGGCATTCATCCGATTGCCCGGATCGTGGTGGCCAAGGACCCGCTGCTGGCCAACCGGAAACCGGGCTGGGCCATTCAGAGCTCCACCGGCGGCGAGTGGCACGACCGCCAGGGCCGGGCCTGGGTCGATGCCTACAACGATTCGGTCTGGACCTACGCCGCAGCGCTGGGCACTGAAGCGGTCAAGATGGGCTTCGCCGAAGTGCAATTCGACTATGTCCGCTTTCCCGATGAACCCCGCTCACGGATGGCCACCGCGGTGTTCAAGAGCCGCCGCGGCAACGAGTCGGCCCAGGATGGCGTGACCCGCAACATCCGGATGATCCGCGAGCAGTTCCGGAAACTCGGCGTGCCATTCACCATCGACATCTTCGGCCTGACCACCAGCGCCGAGACGGACATGGGCATCGGCCAGAAGTGGGAAAACCTCGTCACCAGCGCGGATGCCGTGCTGCCGATGGTATACCCCAGCCACTATGGGCGTGGCTCGTACGGGATCGATCACCCCAACGCCGAGCCCTACGCCATCATCCGCCACGCCATGCAGGATGCACTCAAGCGTTCGGCGCCGTTCAAGAACTCGGCCGAAATCCGGCCCTACTTCCAGGCCTTTTCCCTGGGACCGCCGCGCTACACGCCGGTGCATGTACGTGAGCAGATCCGGGCGGCGGAAGAGCTGGGGATCAAGAGCTGGGTGCTGTGGAATGCGCGGTCGGCCTACGAGCGTGCGTACTTGCGGGATGCTTCGGGAAAACCGGAAACGCCTGCTCGCCAAGGTGTGGCGGCAGCCCAAACCGAGATTCGGGATTCATCAACGAAGCCGGCGCTGCGGGATCATTGGGCCCGGCCCGCGAAGGTCTCGGCGGCCGACTCCGCGCCGAAGGCCGATTCGATCTTCTCGCCCGATCCACTCACCAAGGTCGATTCGGTCGTGGCGATCGACACCATTGCCAGGCCGGACAGTCGGGTCCAGCCGGACAGCACTGCGAGGGGCGACAGCGTCGTGCACCCAGACTCGACCATCAAACCAGACACGGTACCCCACTCATCGAGTCAGTAGTCCCTTCACCGGCAGCCGGCGCTTGCCGCTCGACCGGGCGCCAAGTGGACGCCCTCTCACCTCTTACATCTTACCTCTCACCTCTCACCTCTCACGCTGTTCGGCTCCCATGCCTTGATATACCCCGCCACCGCACTCGCGGCCGTGGTATAGGGACTGGCCAGATAGAGCTGACCCGGCCCCGAACGGCCAGGGAAATTCCGGTTGATTGCACTGACGGTCACCGTTTCGGCCGAATAGCTCACGCCGGGGCCAGCGTTGATGCACGCGCCACAGCCCGGCTCGATGACTTCCGCACCGGCTTCCCGAAATAGCCCCAGGTATCCACGCGCGTCGGCGTACTGCTTCACGGCCTGGCTGCCGACCTGAATGATGAACCGGACATGCGGGGAAACCCGATGTCCCAGCGCCACCGCTTCAGCCAGTACCTCCGCGTACATATCCATGTCTTCGGCCTTGCCCGCAGTACAGCTCCCCGCATACGCGATGTCGATCCTGACCGACCGTCCCAGCTCGGCGATTAAGCGCCCGTTGCCCGGATCGCCGGGCAAGGCCACCATCGGCGCCAGGGATGCCGCATCGATCTCGATGATCTCGGCGTATTCGGCATCATGATCCGAGGTGAGCCCCTCGAGAAGGCGTTCCGCCTCCAGAGCATCCAGTCCCCGCTGCCGCACCAGGAAATCGGCCACCACCCCATCGGGAGCAATGATCCCAGCCAATGCACCCACCTCAGCCGCCATGTTGGTCATCGTCGCCCGTTCGTCGACCGACAGCATTCGCACGGCATCGCCGGCGTACTCGACGATCAGGCCGAGGGCCTGACCGGACTTCACGAATGGATGCCGGAGAATCTGCAGCATGAAGTCCTTGGCCGTGACATTGGGCGGACGCCGTCCACTCACCCGGATCAGCAGCGTCCGCGGCACCTTGATGCGGACGTCCCCGGTCAGCCATGCGTTGGCCAACGCGGTGGTGCCGATCCCGAACGCCAGGCAGCCCAGGGCGCCGTTATGGGTGGTGTGACTGTCGCTGCCGACGACCACCTGCCCGGGCAGCGTGTGGGCTTCGAGCATCTTGGAGTGGCAGATCGCCTCGGAGCCGCCACCACCCGATCGTCCTGACAGTGAGGGCAATTCGCCGTAGAGGCGGATCCCCTGCTCGGCGGCAAACTCCTCCTGGCAGCGCTTGAGATCGAGGGCCAGCTCCAGCAGCCCCTCGGCCTTTCGCGCGTCGGTCATGGCCTGGTCGAGGAAGGTGAGGTGATCACGAAAGCAAAAGATCGTGGCGGGATCCTTTACCTTCGCGGCCGCCCCGACCTGGGTCCGCCAGAGCATCGCCGCCATCGGGGTGACGTATTCGTGGCTGTAGCGCAGGTCCGCATGGATGAATCCCTCGTCGCCGGGGCGGACGATCCGAACGTCCGACTGCCCCCCACTCGCATCGGCGCACCAATGCCTGGCAATGATCTTCTCGGCCAGGGTCATTGGACGCGCACGCGGATCCGGCGGCGCCAGCCGTACCCCCTCATTCAACCGGGCCTGGTTGAACGGAGTGAGTCCGCCATACTCGATGATGCCGCGGCTGATCTCACCCTCACCATGGGTGAATTCCGACAATGGAATTGACTGGCCGGCGCGGATTCGAGCGATCAGTGAAAAATCGGTGCTGGTCAGGATGCCCAGATTCTGGCAGTTCTCCCGGTACAGCCGCTCGTGGCTTTCGGCGATCACCAGCCGAATCCCGGCCGCAAGCTCGGCATAGGGCGATTGTTCCCGGCTCGAGCCCTTGCCCCGCCGCCGACCGCTCACTGACACCGCAAATCCTCCGCGCTGCACACTGTCAGGCGTGACCGGGAACTCCCCGCCGGCCCGTAATCCGAGATACGGAAAGCGGCCCAATTGCTTGTCGTAGTAATAGCAGATATAGGCGGGAGTGATTTCATCGGTGCTGATCTCGTCACGCAGCGGCAATGAGGCCGGCCACTCGAGATCCTGACCAGCGAGCTGACGCCGCATCAATTCGGCATCGTCGAGCAGAAACAGGATCCGGCCGTCGAATTTCACGGACATCGACGAATCGCTGGTCACGGAGATAAGCCGCGCAAGGATGCCGATGGCTGCGGATGGAAGTTCATCTCATTTCCAGCCAGCCCGCTTCTGAGCCGGGAAACAGCTTTGAGCCGCGGAAAAACGCGGATGGCCGCGGGCAATTCATCATTTCATTCCCATCCCGGCGCGCCGAGCGGGTATCGCGCTTGTGGTGAACACCCATTGAAGCCTCAATCTGGCTACGCGGGTGGAGCAATGGCTGGGAGCGGCCTGCGTTCATCCGCGACTGTTTGCTGTCCGCGTCCTTCCGCAGCTCGCTGTTCATGACCGGGTAATGCCGCCTGAGAAACCATCCTGGGCCGCGGAACAACGCGGATGGCCGTGGACAATTCGTCATCTCATTTCCATCCCGGCTCGCCAAGTGGATGTTGCGCTTGTGTTTGACAACGGTGCAATCCCCGACAGGGCATTGCCGGGTCGAGAAATACATGGGAGCAGTCCGCGTTCATCCGCGGCTACTTTCTGTCCGCGTCCGTCCGCGGTGTGCTGTTCATGACCGGGAAATACCGCTCGAGAAAACCATCCTGGGCCGCGGAAGAGCGCGGGTGTCCGCGGATCGTACGATGCCAGCCTGACCTGCAATGCGTCGGGCAGGACCCCGGGCGGTTGATAACAAATACTGAAAAGTCCGATTGGAAATTGAGGACCGAGGCATGCCTCGGAGCGGTCCATGTTCATCAGTGCCGATTCTCTGTCCGGTTCATCCGTAGCTGTTCCCGGTCCGCGTTCTTCCGCCACCCGCCATCCGGGTGGCCATGATCAGCTCGGCAATACCGAACATCGTGAAGTAGAACACCCCGAAGGCCAGCGGCCGCCATGGCTCATCGACCCAAAGTCCGGAACTGTGGAAATCCTGGAGCGCCACGATTTCGGGTGTGATCCCCAACCGGGGCAACGGCACACCCGAGGAGACCACCGCGCCCACGAGGTACAGCACCGCCCCGATGGCCCAGGTCACGATCACAACCGGGAAGGTGGTGATGTCCTCGGCCGGCGAAATGACCACGCTCATGATCCGGTTGGCGATCAGGATCCAGAAAGTCGTGAACGGCCACCAGGTGTGCTCAGCCAGCGAAAACCCGCCGGTAAACACCGAATACAACAGTCCCAGCCCGATCAGCGCCGCAATTTTTCTGAGGGCCGGCATGTCCCCCACAATGACCACCCCGATGAAGCCCGCCGAGTGGACCACGATGAACTCGAGCAGCATGACCAGGACCAGGTGGGCCACCATCCGCTGGCCGAATGCCGTGGGGTTGAGCCAGGTGATCAGGCAGCTGGCCGCGGCGATGAAATCAGGAGCCGAGGTAACTATCCCGGCCACCAGTGGTGGCGGCGACCAGAGTGGCTTGACCGGCTGGCTGGAGAACATGGTCAGAATCTACCCGCTTGAGGCCGATGGTTGGCGGAGTACCATTCACTCATGCCCCTCCTGCGGGTTCGCTCGCTCAAACGACCATTGACCCTGCTGCTTTCTGCGCTGTTGCTCTGGATTGCCTGGGACACGGTCCGCCCGATCCAGGTACCGCATCAGGCCGAGTGGCTCCAGGCGGATGACGTCCGGCTGCGGGTGGTACGCGCGGGCCATGGAGACACCACCCTGCTCCTGCTCCACGGCTATGGCGAGTCACTGATGAGCTATCGCAGCATCTTCGACCTGCTGGCCAGCCGGTACACCGTGATCGCCATCGACCTACCGGGGCTCGCGCTGAGTGACAAGCCCGACGGTTCCTACGATCTGGCCTCGTACCAGCGCCGCCTGGGGGACTTCCTGGCGCGCTGGACCCACGGTCCGGTCGTGGTGGTCGGACATTCAATGGGGGGAGAACTCGCCGCGGCGCTGGCGCTCGATCACCCCGATCGGGTGGTGGCGGTGGTGCTGATGTCGCCGGCGGGCGCCGGCCTGAGGAGCCTGGTCGATCAGGCCAAGGCCATCAATTCCGACGCGCGCGGCTGGTTGGCCGCCATCATGTCGACGGCGCTCCCGCCTCACGACCCGGCCTGGCTTGGTGAGCCGGCGGACAAGGCCGATTACTCGCCCGCAGCCGATCCCGCGTACCGGAATGCGGCCACCCGGATTCTCCGCGACTTCGATTTCGAAGCGCTCAAGGACTCGTTCGCCCTGATCCGGCAGCCGGTGCTGCTGATCTGGGGGCGGCAGGACCCCACCATCCCGATTGCAATCGGCGACTCGATCGCGGCCGAACTTCCCTGCCGCCGCTACGTACCGCTCGATGGCGTGCTTCACCGGCCCCACCAGACCAATCCCGACACCGTGCTGGCGGAGATGGAGGCCTTTCTGGCCCATCCGGCGTGTCAGCGGTAAGTTGGGCGGCGCCGGCATTCGGCATCACCCAGCTCCTGGTGCTCGTCATCTTCATCGCACTCGGCAGGGCGGCGCTCCGGGGATTCCGGATCGGCTGAACCTTTCTTCCTCCTGACTGGATCGACGAATGCCTGTGTCACTGCGCGCTTCCCGGTGGATCACTCGTTCGGCCCTTACCGCGATCACAGGGATGGCGGGCATTGGTCTGGCCTGTGGAGGACCGGCACCATCGGCGGCCGACCGGGTCAGCCAGGCGGTCGACAGCACCAGCTACCGGGCCCATCTCGAGTATCTGGCCAGCGATGCGCTCGAGGGCCGAGGCACCGCCACCCGGGGCGGCCGGCTGGCCGCCCAGTATATCGCGACACAATTCGAGCGGATCGGCCTGACACCGGCCGGAGACAGCGGCACCTGGTATCACCAGGTCCCGATTGTGGGCCTCATCCCGGATCCCACGATCAAGACCACCGGATCGGTGAGCCGCTCGCTCGTGTATCGCCAGGAC
>JBEPVA010000016.1:0-30233 GCA_041691295.1 Gemmatimonadota bacterium | reverse complement strand
TCGTCTCTCGTCTCTCGTCTCTCGTCTCTCGTCTCTCGTCTCTCGTCTCTCGTCTATTCGCTGCGTAGCGCCAGCACCGGATCCACTCTCGAGGCCCGCCGAGCCGGGAAATAGGCGGCCGCCACCGCGACACCCGTCAGCAGCAACGCCACCAGCCCGAAGGTGATCGGATCGAGTGGATCCACGCCGTACAGCATACTCTGCATCAACCGGGTGGCCGCGACCGCCGCTGCCAGGCCGAGTGCCACGCCAACCAGGGTCAGGCGGAGACCCTGCCCGACGACCAGCTGGATCACCGATCGAGCTCCCGCGCCGAGCGCGATGCGCACACCGATCTCGCGGGTCCGCTGGGTCACCGAGTAGGCGATCACTCCGTACAGTCCGATGGTCGACAACACCAGCGCCAGCAAGGCGAATGTGCCGAACAGCGTGGTGGTGAACCTGGGCCCGGCAATGGCGCTAGCCAGCAGCGATTCCATCGTGTTCACGTGGGGGACCCGGATCAGCGGATCGAGTGCCGCGATCCGGCTCCGCACCAGTAGAACGATCCCCGTCGTTCCCGGCTGGGTCCTGATCAGCACGGTGGCATCCCTTCGATTGGCGGTGTACCGGAAATAGCTCTGCAGGAAGAATACGTCGTCCATCCTTCCCGGCACTCGTACATCGGCCACCACCCCGACGACGGTGACCCAGCTGCCCTCAGGGCCCATCCGATACCGCTTGCCGACAGCGCTGGTGCCGGGCCAGAGCTTCCGGGCCATCGCTTGGTTGATGACGGCCTGCTCATCACCGCCCTCCCGGGCATCGAGGTCGCGGCCCTCCAGCATCGGAAGACGCAGGGCGGAGAAATACCCCGGCTTGGCGCTTACAAAGCCGACGACGCTGATCTTCTGGCCATTCGGAATGGCCCGGCCCTCGAGCTGTAACTCGCCGAACGCGATCCCGGACTGAAGCGGCACTCCTCCAGTCAGCACCACATCCGTCACCCCCGGAATCTTCCGGATCGTCTCCGCTACCTGCTCGTACGCCGCCTCGAACTGGGCCGGTCCGGCATACCGCTCCCGCGGCAGGGTGATCTGGACCGAGGCCAGGTCGTGTGGGTCAAACCCCAGCTCGATCCGCTGCATGCTGGCCATGGTGCGGAGCAGCAGGCCGGCTCCGATCAACAGGGTGACGGACAGCGCCACTTCAGCCACGACCAGTCCGGCCCGCAGCCGGCGCGATCCGCGATGTCCGCCCGCACCGGCGCCGCTCCGCAGGGAATCGTTGAGTCCCTTTTCCGTCGTCAGCAGGCTTGGCGCCAGTCCGAACAGCAGCCCGGTGAGCAGCGACAAGCCCAGACTCCAGGCCAGCGCAACCGGCTCCATGGTGACGTCGTCGAGCTCACTCAGGCTGTCCGGCCGGAGCGCGATGATGAGGTCGAGCCCCTTCCAGGCGAGCAGCAGCCCCAGAGCGCCGCCCAGAAGCGCAAGGCAGGTGCTCTCGGTGAGAAGCTGCCGGATCAGACGTCCGCGACCGGCACCGAGCGCGGAGCGGATGGCAAACTCCCGGCTCCGGGTCGTCGCCCGGGCCAGCAGGAGGTTGGCCACGTTGGCGCAGGCGATGAGCAGCACCAGTCCGACCACGCCGAACAAGACCAGCAGGGTGACGCGAATCGACGCGGCCGTGAAGACATGCGGAGAAAGCGCCTGGCCCGTGAACTCCATTGCCTGCGCAGGCCGCGAGTTGCTGCTCCGATCGATGGCGGCAAGTTCGCCGGTCGCGTCTTCCATCGTGGCTCCCGGTCGCAGCCGGGCAATGGTGCCGGCGTTCCTGGGCTGGCTGTCAGGCAGCATTGGAAGCCAGAGCTGCTTGGCCGCGCCGGTACCCAGGAACGGGAGATCGAATTTCCGCGGCATGACCCCCACGATCGTGTAGTCGTGGCCATCGATCGTCAGCGTCTTGCCGAGAGCGTCGGTCCGGCCACTGAACCGGCGGTGCCAGAGGCCGTAACCCAGAATGGCCACCTGGGCGCCGCCGGGCCGCGTTTCCTCCGGCAGGAAGCTTCGTCCCATCACGGGAGAAATGCCGAGGAGTCCGGTCATCGTGGCGGAGATGTAGCCGGTGCTGATGGTTTCGGGTTCACCATCGCCGCCGAGGGTCACCTCACCGCCGCTGAATTCCTCGATCCCCTCGAGTGTGTGCGCCCGCTGGCGCCACACCTGGACCCGCTCGTCCTGAGGCGTCATCTGGAACCCCGACTTGGCGGATGACACCATCAGGACCACGATCCGCTCGGCATTGGCGAACGGAAGCGGGGCCAGCAGCAGCTTGTGCACCACGCTGAAGATCGCGGTGTTGGCTCCGATGCCGAGCCCAAGGGTGAGGACCGCCACGATGGTGAAGGCCGGATTGCGGAACAGCTGGCGGAATGCAAAGCCCAGGTCCTGACGCCAGCCCTGCAGGAAGTCCCGCTGCCGGGCAGTCCGGGCGCGATCGGCATCGAGCGAGCGGCAGTACCGCCGGGCCTCTTCGAGATTGCCAAATCGGCGGAGTGCCTCCTCGCGGGCCTGAGGTTCGCTCATTCCCCCAGCCACCAGCTCGGTGATGCGCAACTCCAGGTGCAACGCCAGCTCCGCTTCGAGATCGGCATCAATCTCGGCGGCACTCAGCCAGGGGAGACGGAAAGGGCTGTTTGATTCAGGCATGTCTGAGTCTGGCTGACAGGTTTCGGGTTGAGCTGCGGACGCTTCGGGTCCCCCTCGCCTCCGCGCCCTTGACGCTCGGCTCCGGGTGGGGTCCGATCATATCTTGTGGTCCTATCGCCTATCGCCTATCGCCTATCGCCTATCGCCGATCGCCAACTTCGTTTATGCCGTACCGAGCACACTCATCACGGCCGTGGCGTACTGGTGCCAGGTACTGACCTCGGCCCTGAGCACCTTGGTGCCGGCCGGTGTCAGCCTGTAGTACTTGGCCCGGCGATTGTTTTCCGACAGCCCCCACTCGGATTCGATGGTGTCGCTCCGCTCGAGGCGGTGCAGCGCCTTGTACAGTGCCGCATCCTCGATCCCGAAGACGCCGCCGGTCCGCTGTTCGATGGCGCGAGAGATCGCGTATCCGTGGGCTGGCCCCCAGGACAGGGTCTTGAGGACCAGGACGTCGAGGGTGCCGTGCATCAAATCGCCGGGAGTGCTGGCCATGAGTCTCCACTAACCTAGTGTGTGGAGCGAAGAGTACGATGCTGAGCTTTCGACGTCAAGATGGCGCGCGGTACACGATTCAACCGGTTCCGGGTTCCGCGCTGGTTCCGATCCTAGATTCACCCTCGAGCTATACCAGCATTTTTCTGTATTGCAGAAACCCCGACCGGTCCGCCACTTTGTTGTAGAGCACCATCGCTTCGGCGTTGGTCTCGTGCGTCAGCCAGTACACCCGCGACGCGCCCGCCTTGGCCGCTTCCTCATAGACCCGCTGGATCAGTGCTCTCCCGGCTCCCTTGCCTCGGGCTTCCGAGGCGGTGAACAGGTCCTGGAGATAACAGTATGGCCCGGCACTCCAGCATGAGTAGTGGTAGAGGTAGTGCACGATCCCGATCAGCTGGTTCCCGTCAAAAGCGCCGAGGCTGTGCATCGGGACAGCGGGATCGTGAAAGCGCTGCCAGGTGCGCTCCGTCTGTTCGGCCAACACACTCGATTTGTAGAAAGTGAGATACCCGTACCAGAGCGGTTCCCACGCGGCGCGATCGGCCACCGCCAGCGGCCGGATGGTCAGGGTTCCGGCCATCATGACTTCCCGGGTCGGGCGACCCCTTCTCCATGCAGCAGGAGCACCGTGGCTGGAAGTCTGGCGGCGGCGATGGTGTCCCCGGTATTGAAAGCCAGCTTGAGTTCGCGAATCGCTTCCATAGCCCCGGGGCTGAGATACAGCCGCGCCTGCAGTGGTAACAGCGCTTCCGGTCCCTCCCCCCAGATCACGGCTCGGCGCGGCCCGGTGAGGTGGCGCATTCCCCGGGGGGAGTTGATGTACTCCATCAACGCCGCCGCCGCCGCCGTGGCGGCCTTCAGGTTGACGAACTCGACGACCTGGTACTCCGCGATCTCCCCTGCCATGGATCCCCCGATGCGATGGATGACGACCCGGACGGAATGAAGGATAGGAGGGAGGGGATCGGGGTGGGAGTTGCCACTACGGCGGCCGTGCAGTGACCACGGTGGTGGAGGGTCACGGGTCGAGGGCCAAGCGCCTGGAGTCTAGAGTCGAGAGCCTTTCAATGCGCAGAACGGCCGCGGAACGCGGAACCTGATCACTCCAACGCTGGATCGTGTAGCGTGAAGCACGAACGCCTGGTCTGCTCTCAGAACGGCGCCGCGGCACTGCCGCTGACCGCACGAGCCCGGGCAGCGCGGCCCACCGGGTCATGCCGGCATCATACCTGGGCCTCACCCGCCCATCGCTGTCGTTCAGCGGTCCAACCACGATTCGGGTATGCCAGCTCAGTGATTTGCCGGGCTGGCCCTCACGATGGATAGCGCGCCGTTGGTGGTTACCACCCTGAGGCGCGCGCCACCGGCGCCAAGCGTGGTGTGGAACCGGGCGTTGGCCCAGCGCCTCCCCTTGGTCGTGACCTGGAGCGGGACCTGCAGATCCATTGCGCCATTGATTGTGCCGGTCTCGAGTTCGGCGCTGTATCCGTCGGGCAGGGCCAGGGTCACCGAACCATTGACTGTTTCAGCGTCGAGGCGCTTCCCCTCCCAGCCGGAACCGGACAACGCAACCGAAATCGCGCCGTTGGTGCTCCGCGCCCGGACTTCTCCACCGACATCCGTCAGCCCGATTGAGCCATTGACGGTCCGGAGATCCATCGCGCTTACGACCGCTCGGAGTTCGATCGATCCATTGGTGGTGCTGATGGTCAGCCCGCTGGTACGAGGGACCATGACGACGAGGTCGGCCGACCAGTTCCGGTGCCGGTCTGACAACGGACCGTCGACCTCGACCCGCGAGCCTGACGCCCGGACCGAAACTCCAGCCGCCAGCCGCCTGGCCTGGTCGACTCCGACGGCACCGCTCTGGATCCGCAGCGTGATGGCGACTGAGTCGCGGTCCCATCCATCCACCTCGACGCCGCCATTGGCGCCCGGATCGATGGTGAGGGAAGACCCGGTTGGTTTGAAGCTGGTATGGCGAATCTCGCAGTACTGCTCCCGGGCGTCGGAACCCGAACGCTCGCAATCGCGGACCCAGCGGTCATCGGCCGTCTGTGCCACGAGTGGGCTGGCCCCAATCAGGCAGGCCAGCGCGGCGGTGGGCGTGATCATGATGCGAGCGAAGGTCATGGGCTCCAGTCCGGCGATTGTGACTGGCGGCGAATCAGGTACCTGACGGTCGCAGCGATGAGCGGTTTCGGGCGATGCCGGGATGGGTGTGGACCCAGCCGGTGATGGGAATGCACATGGCGGGGAAGGGGCGGCCGCCCCAGCCCGAGTCTTCCGGCTCGACTCGACGTCCCGGGCGGCGGTGGTCGCGTTCGTGGCAGGGCTGTAGGGCACGCGACGATACTGCCTGCTCATCCCGAGGGCGTAAAGCGGTCAAAGGAACGGGAGCTCACGCCTCGAGACCAGTTCCTTCGCCGCTGCGCGGCTCAGGAAGGGGCATCCGGTGAATTCCCCAAGACCCGCTTCGACGCCGATGCGCGGCTCAGGATGAGGCATCCGGTGAATTCCATAGTCCAGCTCCCTGGCCGCTGCTCAGCTCGGGATGAATAGGTAACTCGCCTTCCAACGGCATTCGCCTTACCTGATTCCGGAGCCTGCGGCCGAATCAAGCTGGGCCGTGACCAGCTTGTTCCATTCGGCCTGGGGGCCGGACCTGACGCCGTGCGCCGTTTCCCGGTCGTAGCGGCTCTGGATTCCGTCGAAGTGCTGCTTGAGACGGCTGAAGATCTGACCGGCTTCCTTCACCCATTGGGGGCAGCGTTCCGGCGAGGAGGCCAGTTCGTTTCTGACCTGTCGGGCGAACAGTTCGGTGATGTTGAAGTGGGTGCGTTCGTGCCTCAGGATCTGCTCGCTGGCCGGGGATTTCGGGACATCCAGACGGACCCACGAGTCGGCGGGTGAAAAGGTGGCCAGCACGGCGAAATGCTTCTCCGAGCCGTCGCACTCGACGCTGTAGGTCACTCCGGAGGCGGTTTCGGCGGCGGTGCTGCCTTTCGGCTTCGAGAGTCCCCGGAAATTGGACCAGGTTATCGGATGGCTGGCGGACCAGGTCAGCTCACTACGTTGGCTGGCTTGCCGCGCCAGGGTGTCGGCGAGTGCCGCGGAGGATTGGGCCCTGGCGCTCGTTGAAAGCGCGGGGACCATAAGCCCGAGTGCGAATGCGAAGTGGCGTCGGTCGCGGAGGTGCTTCATGCCTGGCATACTGATTCTGAGCCGTGCCGCGGCGACGGAACTGGACTTGAACAAATCCCCGCCTCCTCCTCCTGAACTGCACCGCCGCCAAGGAGCTGGTCTCGAGTCATGAAGTCCAGCTCCTTCGGCCGCTCCGCGCCCTCAGGATGAAGACTGCCGGTGGAATGCCGTTCCCTCAGGTTGAGGCATGCCTCAACCGCGCCATTGCCGCAACCACCAGAGCAGAGAGCAGAGCCGGCACCGCCAGCGCCTGGAACAGGTGCTGATTGGTCCATTGCAGCCGGATCAGCTCTCCGCCGGCCAACGGCCCCACGATCGACCCGATCCGGCCGACGCCCAGGCTCCAGCCCAGACCGGTCGAGCGCAGCGAAGTGGGATAGGAGTCCGCCGCCAGCGCGTTGAGCGCCGGCTGGCTGCCCACAATGCCGAAGCCAGCCAGCAGTACGACCGCGACGAGGGTGCCTGGGGCCATACCCGGCTGACCGATCAGGGAGACGGTAACCGCGGCGAGGAGGAACACCGGTACCAGCACCCGGAAAAATCCCAGCCGGTCAATCGTCGGACCCAGCGCGAGCGTGCCCATGAGGCCCCCCACCTGCAGCGTGGTGCCGATCAGGGCGGCCTCTGAGGTCGTGAGCCCGGCGCCGGTCGCAATGGTCGGCAACCAGTTGGAGAGGAAATAGAGGCCGATCAGGTTGAGAAACATGACGGTCCAGAGCAGCAGTGTCAGCCGGCCTCTGCCGTCGCGAAACAGCTCCGTGATCAGAGACCCCGTCGGTGCTGCTTCCGGGATGGTGAAACCGTCCGCCTGATCGATGGCCATCGACGGCCAGACTCGCTGCAGCGTGGCCCGAACCCGTTGGCGACCTCCTTCGCTGAGGAGCAGGAAGTGCAACGATTCCGGCAGGAACGCCAGCATGAGCGCCGACAGCACCAGCGGAATGATCCCGCCGACATAGAACACCGAACTCCACCCCCAGACTGGGATCATCCACGCCGCCAGCAATCCGCCGATGATGGCGCCGACGGTGAAACCGCAGGACACCAGCATGATCAGGGTAGTGCGGCGCCGCTGTGGACTGAACTCCCGGGCCAGTGCCACCGCATTGGGCATGATGGCCCCCAATCCGAGTCCGGTGACGAAGCGGATCAGCTCGAGCTGGGAGAGGGTATGTACCTGAGGGGTCAGCAGCATGCAGACCGCAAAGAACAGCGTGGCAACGATTACCACCGGCCGCCGCCCGATCCGGTCGGCGACGACGCTCAGGATCAGGGCGCCCAGCAGCAGTCCCAGCAGCCCGGCCGCGAAGACCGGGCCGAGCGCGGCACGCTCAACGCCCCACTGCCGAATGATGGCCGGGGCGACGTACCCGATGGCCTGGACGTCGAAGCCGTCCATGATGACGGTCAGCCCGAGCAGGCCGAACAGGCCGAGCTGAAAGGCGCCGAGCCGGCTCTGATCGATGAGTAGTGCGATGTCGAGCGGTGTCGCGCTTTCGGGCGTCGGATGCCGCTGCTTCACCATGGTGCAGCCGCGCACAGTCGACGGTGCGCGATGCGGACCCGGTCAATTTCAGATTCGAGCGATCGCATCAGATAGCGCAGAGTGCCCGCCATCATGGGATCCTCGAGCAGCTCCGCCTGATTCGACGGCCGGCGAGCCGGTGCCACCGTGCAGGAAATCGAGAGCGGCAGGTCGCCGGACATCGTGGCCAGCGTTTCACGCAACGCCGCGATCGCGTGCATCGAGTAGGGGGAAGGGGAGAGAAGCCCAACCAGGATCGCGGGGAACTCCGGACCGCTCACCAGCCAGTCGAGGCCATTCTTGAGGCTGCCGGGCACCCCGTGGGCGTACTCCGGTGAGGAGATGAGGATCGCATCGGCCGAGGCGACGGCGGCGCGAAATCGCTCGACGACTTCGGGCCGGGCTCCGTCCAGGTCGAGATCGGGGTTGAAGTGGGGCAGCTGGTCGAGCTCAGCGTAGAGCCGGAGAGTCATTGCCGACGGCGCGACTGCCATCGCGGCCTGGAGCAGCGCGGCATTCGATGAATTGGCCCTGAGGCTCCCTGAGATGGCCAGGACCCGGTGGGGACCGGTGCGGGGTGGGATTGAAGCGAGATCCATTGCCTGGGAAGCTAGGTCATCCGCTGGAACCCAACAACAAATCGCTCCGCCGCCTCCGGCGCCAGCAGGAAGAAGAGCGACGGCTCGAGTACCTCGAGCTCCATCAGCTGCAGTACGCCTTCGACCGGGCACCCGTCGACCCGGGCATACAGGCAAGGCGTCGGTGCCGCTCGCAGGACCCGGGCGGCCTGCTCGATGAGTTCGGCGCCAGGGTCGATCAGTTCCACCGTGCCGCCGAAGTCGGTCTGGACCCGGAAGTCGCCGTGGGCCGGGCGCTTTCGTATGGTATGAGAGTACTCCCCGCCGAAAAAGATCACCGAGAGTTCACCCACCGTGGCGATCTCGGGGACGAACGGCTGGACCATTAGTTCCCGTTCACGCGCCGCCTCGGCGAACAACCGTTCATCGTCCGTGCTGAACACGGGACCGGCCCGCCAGGTGCCAAAGGCGGTTCCTGAGTAGGTCGGTTTTACCACTACCTGGTCCCAGCCCCGCTCGCGGCACAGCGAAGCCAGCGATGGCGCCGAGCCCTGCGGCACCCAGACCGTCGGCACGATCGGAATGCCGGCCGACTCGAGGCTCTGGAGATAGGTCTTGCGGACGTTCCACTTAAGGGTGGCCAGCGGGTTCCACAGCCGGATGGATCGACCCTCGAGACTGTCCAGCCACGCCAGAAACTCCGGAACCCTGAGGAAATAGTCCCACGGTGAGCGGACGACCACCGCATGGTACGACTCCCACTCAGCACTCGGCGCGTCCCACAATTCCGGAATGACCGCATAGCCGTGCCGGCCCAGTGCCGCGACGAGTACCTGATCATCGGCGGTGAGGTCGGCGTGCTTCTGGCAGGTGACAAAGGCGAGGGTGGGGCGGACTGGAGGCATGAGACGAGAGACGAGAGACTAGAGACTAGAGACTAGAGACTAGAGACGATAAGAAATACTGTGCCTGATTGGGCCAAAAGCAACACGCGCCGAGCGAAAAGCTCAAGCGCGGGAGGTACACGGTTCACGGTACGCGCAGGATGAAGGTTGTCCACCCGGAGCCGTAAACCGTGAAGCCCAGACCCCTATTCCCTCGGCAAGTCGACCCCGATCTGCAGCATCCGCCGCATGTCGATCTCCGGCGCCGGAGAAAAGTCCACATCGGTTCCGACTGCCGCGTTGGGGTCGGCGCTCACCACCCTGTAGTAGTACCGGCTCTGCCCGCCGGTCTCGAAACTCTCGCCGGTTTCGGGGTCCCGGAGCCGCACGGTGCCGCCGAGGATGTCGCGCATGTCACCCTGGCGGGCCTGGTCGGAGGCCCAGCGCTGTTCGATGGTTTTCTGCTGCAGGTTGCTCGACCACTGCTGGTACTGCTGATACTGCGCGGTCATCCGGGCCTGGTGGTCGGCTTCTCCGGCACGCCACTGGGGATTCTCGCGCGAGCTGCCGATGGCATGGGCCAGCGCAATGGCCACTTCGGGGGTCCGTTCCGATGGCGCCACGAAGCCGTTGATGTTGCTGACATACCAGGTGCCGCCCAGGTTCCCGACCTGCTGCCCCTCAGTGGCAAGCGACAGCATCCCGTTCCTGCCATCCGGCAGCCGGAACGCCAGCTCGGCGGCACTCATGGCGGGAATCGCGCCCTGCATGATCGGGCTGCGCCGCAGGATTTCCATCAGATCCGGGCGTTCCCGGACGGACAGGATCTGGACCTGGCCGAACCGTTGCTGCAGCACGGTCCGTCCCATCGACGCGGCGTCCTGGAATCGAAGCATGATCGGTCCGCCGGCACTCACCGGATAGCCCTCGCGATTGCCAAGCGAGAGGGCGGTTTCGTTGGGGAGGACAAAGTAGGCCGGGAGCGACTGATCGCCACCGAAGAAGAAGGCGGTCTGGTCAGGCGCGGTGATCTGCCACGCCACCCGGACGCCACTGCCCTGACGCATGACACCGCCCGCCGGCTGCCAGCCGGAGGGAATATCGAAAGCAAAGGCCTGTTCATTCGGCTCGACCCACTGGACGTACTGGAGCTTCGGGCGGGAAGGGGCAGGACCATCGCCGCGTTTCGGTGGCGGAGTGAAGCGGAAGCTCTCCAGTATGTGACTCAGCTTGGGCAGCTCGACGCTGAAGCGATCGGCCGGGGCTACTCCGACAAATACCGTCGCTACCGGTCCCTGCTGCACGGCCACCACGCTGGCGAGCTGCTCGATGCCCCGGTTTTTCCAGTGCAGGGTGGCGTGGGCCACTCCGCGGTCTGGCGCCGATACGTTGGTCGCAGTCGCTCCGCGCATCGACGGTTCGGTGCCGGCATACTCCCGGGCCAGCCACTGACTCAGCCTGCCGCGTACTGGCCGGGCCCGAATCAGCGCCGCCGCCTGCCCATCGGGACTCACCACCGCGACGTCACCGAGGCCGTGGACCGAGACCTGCCATCCCTCCGGGATCTGCACGGTGAAGCCCGCCGGATCCACATGATTCACGAAGCCAGGGGTGGGCGGCATCGGACCCATCCCCTTGCGGGCACTGATATGGCCGACGGCGTAGGCGGCGGTGACCAGACCAATTCCGGCAAAGGCCAGATGCGATTTACGGATCGAGGTCATTGGGAATCACGGTTCGGGTGTTGGGTTTCGGGTTCACGGTTTGTGGTTCACGCTTCACGGTTCAGCAGGTTCCGCCTTTACACCTCATCCCAGGCGCAGCGAGGGATCGGGTCGCTCAAGGTCCACGGTTCACCGTTCACGGTCTACCCGGTTCCGCGTTCCGCGTAGGTTCCGCTCATAGATTTCGGCTCCTCTCTCCTCTCTCCTCTCTCCTCTCTCCTCTCTCCTCTCCTTAGTCCTCATCCGGCCCGGTAATTGCCGCCGGCGCGCCATTGGCCCTGAAGTTCAGGTTATAGGACGGATGGAAGCCGCTGTAGCTCCCCTCCGACCGCAGATTCTGGCTCGGGGCGCCCAGTCCCCGTTCCGAAAACGATGGGAGGTAGATGTAGGTCGGCAGCTCGAGCACGGCGCCGCCATTGTTGACCCAGGTACCTGGGATCGGGACGTTGGGTGCCAGGACCTCGAGGGCCACCAGGTCGTTGGCCACAATCGTGGGGTCGGTGGCCGCGGGAACGTGATCCTCGGTCATTTGGAAGTTGAGCGGCACTGTGGTGATGGTATTGGCCTGGGGGGTGAAGACCGGTCCGAACTGCTGGACCGAGCAGCAGGCCTGGCCGGTGGCGCTCTGATAGAGAATGCGGGCCTTCACGAACCGCATCGGTCCGGTCACCGGTCCGACGCTGATGTTGGCCGAAACGACGGTGCCGTTTTCACGTGGCGCCGCGCCGTTGAAGAAGGTGACGAGCAGGCAGGACTGCGCGCCGCCACCAGTGAACGGCTGCGGAAACGAAGCATTGATCTGGATCGGGAAGCCATCCTGGCAGGTGATCCCGCTGTTCGGCGCAAAGTTCAGGTCGTCCCCGACCTGGACCACCTGTCCCCCGCCACCGCCACCGGCCCCTCCGCACGCGGTCAACACTGTCAGGGCGGCGAGCGGGAACAATCTCCGGGGGATTTTCATGGTCATCTCTCCTGGCGGATCGGGTAGCGGGTCTGGGCCGGTTGGGGGCGCTACCTTACACGCGCAGGACCGAGCCAAACCGGCTCATGGTCCGGTTTGAGCCTTCCGCCCCGGCATTTGCGCGTGACATTGGGGAGGGAGCACCCTGTCCGCACCCTCACCGTCGTGCCCCGTGGATTCACCGAACTCGGATGTCACCCGGCTGTTGATCGAGCTCTCCGGCGGTGAAACCGGGGCGCTCGAGCGGCTCATGCCGGTGGTATACGACGAGCTCAAGGTTCTGGCCGCCAGTCAGCTCCGCCGAGAGCGGGGAGAGCACACCCTAGGACCGACCGCGCTGGTGCACGAAGTTTTCTTCCGGCTGGTGGATCAGCGCCGGGTCGACTGGCAGGGGCGCAGTCACTTCTTCGGCGTGGCCGCGCAGGCCATGCGCCGAATCCTGGTGGACCACGCCCGGCGCCGCAGCGCGGGGAAGCGGGGCCGCCAGCACCAGGTCACCCTCGATTCAGGGGATGTGGCCGCCGGCGACTCCGCCTCCGATGAGGTGCTGGCGGTCGACGAGGCGCTCGGGCGCCTGGCCCAGCTCGACCCGCGGCAGGCCCAGCTGGTGGAGCTGCGGTACTTCGCCGGATTCTCGATCGAGGAAACGGCAGAGGTCATGGGCCTCTCGCCGGCCACAGTCAAGCGCGACTGGGCCTTTGCCCGGGCCTGGCTCCAGCGGGAGCTCAGCTGAACCAGCTCTACAGCAGCACCTGACCAACCACCCTTTTCCCGATCCTGATGACCCTCACCAGCGACCAGTGGCAGCTCGCCCGCTCCGCCTATGCAGAGCTCAGCCCGCTTGACGGCTCAGCTCTGGAGGCGCGACTGACGGCGCTGGCAGCCGCCGACGTGGCGGTACACGCGGAAGTGGCCGCGCTGCTCCAGGCCGCCGCCAGCATGGGCGACCGGTTCGAGCGCGGCGCCGCCTCGGACTCCGGACTCGGCGCTCCCGCCCGTGGGCTCGCGGATCAGACACTCGGTCCATGGCAGGTCACCCGGGAAATTGGGCAGGGGGGAATGGGTGCGGTCTACGAAGCCCACCGGATCGATGACCAGTTCATCAAGCGGGTAGCCATCAAGACGCTGGCGGCCGGGCGCGAGTCCGAGCCGATCGTCCGGCGCTTCCGGCACGAGCGCCAGATCCTGGCCCGGCTCGAGCATCCCAACATCGCCACCCTGCTCGACGGCGGGATGACCCCGGACGGACAGCCCTACTTCGTGATGGAATACGTCGAGGGCCTCCCGCTCGATCAATGGTGCAGCAGCCACGCGGCCGACCTGCATCAGCGGATCGGGCTGTTCCAGCAAGTCTGCGCCGCGGTCCAGTATGCGCACGGGCAACTGGTCATCCACCGGGACCTCAAGCCGCGCAACATCCTGGTGACCACCGACGGAACGGTGAAGCTGCTCGACTTCGGGATCGCCAAGCTGCTCGACCCGACCAGCACCCGCGACGATCCGCTGACCCAGACCGGCGCGCTGCCGATGACCGCCGCCTACGCAAGTCCGGAGCAACGGTCCGGCCAGCCGGTGGCCACCGCCAGCGACATCTACTCGCTAGGGGTGATCCTGTACGAATTGCTGACCGGCTCGCGTCCCTTTGCCAGTGATCCGGGGCCGTTCTCCACCGACCGGCCCGTCACTCCGCCAAGTCGAGCGGTGAGCGGTGCGACCAGTACACCGGACGGACGCCGGTTGAGCCGGGCCCTCGCGGGGGACCTCGACAGCATCGTCCTCAAGTCACTCCGGACCGAGCCGGCGCGGCGGTATCAGTCGGCCGAGCAGTTCGGCCAGGACTTGGGCCGCTATCTCGCAGGGAAACCGGTCGCGGCGCAATCCGATGCCTGGAGTTACCGTACCGGCAAATTTCTTCGTCGCCATCGGGCCGCCGCGATCGCGGCCGTCCTCGCGATCACCACGATGGTCGTCGGCACTGTGGTCAGCGTCGGGCAGGCGCGGGAAGCCAGGGCCGAACGGGATCACGCCGTGCGGGAAGCCACGCGGACCACCAGGGTGACCGCCTTTCTCCAGGCGGTCTTTGCCTCGGCTCGGCCGCAGCGAGAAGGCCGGTCGGTCACCGTCGTGCAGGCGATCGATTCCGCGATTCCGCGGATCGACTCCTCCTTCTCCTCCGATCCCGATCTCCGCGCCGCAATCAAGCTGACACTCGGTGCCACTCTCAACGACATGTTCCTGTATGAGCGGGCCAGGCCGCTGCTTGAAGATGCCTATCGCCTTCGCCGGCAACTCGATGGCGACCGGCCGTCAAAGGACCAGGCCGACGCGCTCTACGATCTGGCCAACATCGAGGCTCAGATCGGCAGTGCGGCACGGGCCGAGTCGCTGTACCGGCAGTCGCTGGGAATGCTGGGCCGCCTGCCTGAGCCTGATTCGGCCGACATCTACGAAGGGCTCAGCAATGTGGCGGAGGTGCAGCTCAACCAGGGGCGGCTGGCCGAGGCGGCGGCGCTGTACGATACGGTGGCCCGGGCTCTCGACCGGCTCAAGCCATCCGATCTCGAACTGCGCGGGGTGACCCGCGCCAATCGCGGCACTGCCCTGGCGGCCCTGGGTCGGTCAGCCGAGGCCGAACCGGTGTTGCGGGAGGCAGTCGCGTTGTTTGAACAGGCTCGGGGTCCGGTCGATGCACGAGTCGGATCGGCCCTGCAGCCGCTGGCCGGCACTCTGATATTCAACCAGAAGTTTGCCGAGGCCGAATCGGTGGCCCGGCGCGCGGTGGCCATCGATGAAAAGGAATTTGGTCCGACCAATCCGGCGACCTTGTCTGCGCTCAGGATGATGACGTCGGCCATGGTTGAGTCGGGACGATGCCGGCAGGCGGTGCCGGAGCTGCAGAAGATGCTGGCACTCCGCGGTGGGGCCCTGGTCGAGTCGGACCCGACCTTGGGCGTGGTGCTGCTGCAGATGGGGCAGTGCCAGGCGGCGCTGGGCAACCCCGGCGCGGCCGAGGCCACGTTGCGAGATGCGTTGGCGGTACGCACCAGGGGCCTGGGGCCAACCCACTGGGCCGTGGCGCAGACGGCAAGCGTACTCGGCACGGTGCTGGCCCAGCGCGGCAAGAAGGAAGAGGCGCGGCAGAAACTGCAGGAAGGATATGACGGCCTGAAGCGGGAGCTGGGGGCCGATCATATGAGGACTAAGCAGGCGGGGGAGCGACTGAAAAATTTCGAACGGAAATGACGGTCGCGTTAGAAGGTCGGAAGGGATACGCCTTGCGTTTCCAATTTCGAAATCAGTTTCGGTCCACCTGTCCACCTGTCCACCTACCGAGTGCTCCCCGCATCCAACGTCACGTCGTGGATCGCGGTTATCACGAACCCAGGATCCTCCAGGTGGATGTTGTGCCCGGAGTGCCGGGCAAACCGGAGTTTTCCCCGGTGCGAGAGTCCGGCCAGGTCCGCCATCAGCGACCGGCGCTCCCGCTCCAGCGCCTCGGGCGTGATGGACATTCCGGCTGGATACTCACCGTCCGTCCTGGCCAGTACGATGAGAGGCAGCTCGCCGAGGGTGGCCCGGTTCTGCAACCGTTCCTTGTGAAAGCGGGCAAACTCCTCGGGGGACCAGTCGAGTTCGGCTCCCTGGGCTTGCCTGATCAGCGGCAGCCCTTCAGCCCAGTGCCAAATGGATTGCGCTTCGGGAGGGAGTCGATCAAGCGGTGCTTCGAGCGGTCCAGTCGTCGGATGCGACAGGCTGTCGCGATAGGCGGTGGCGAGGGCGCTGTCGAGCGCGATCCGGGGATCGGGGAAGGGGCGCCCCCGGGCCGCATCACGAATCCGGTGCGGGGCGCCACCATAGACGACCTGCTCGTCCTCATGCACTGCATCGACCAGGACCATCCCGGCAACCTCAGTTGGATAGGCGGCCGCGAATCCGCGAACCACCAACCCGCCGTAAGACTGTCCGACCAGGATGAAAGGTGGTCCAACCTGGAGCCGCTGCAAGGCGGTGTGGAGCTCGAGGGCCAGCTGGGCAAAAGTCCGCGGTCGACGGCCCGGCTGGCTCCAGGCGTAACCGCCCCGGTCGTAACTGCAGACTCGCGCCCATTGACTGACTTTCGGCTGCACCCGGGCCCAGATCACCGAAAAATCCCCTGTGCCGGACTCAAGTAGAACCGTGGGAGAACCGGTGCCGGTGCAGTTGACGTGCACCAGCTGACCGCCGATGTCGACCAGTTTACCGGGTGGAGCGGGACGTTGCTGAGCGGCGAGGCTCGAGACCGCCAGGAATGGAAGGAGGAACGTTCCACCAATGTTGAATGCACTTGGCATGAAGGGCAGACGGAGCGGGACGCGGAGAGTTTCGAACAACCGGTGCGACAGCGGGCTATCTCGCTGCCCGTCCCTCAACAGAGGAGTCATGATGCGGAACATGATTGATGCGCAGTCGGAGTGGTGCGAGCCGGCCCGCGCGGCGGCTCAGGGCCGTACGAACACAACCCGCTGATGCACCAGGACTGGCACTGGAACGTTGGCGCTGAGCGCCGGCTGAAATCGGCTGCCGAGGACTGCTGCGATGGCCGAGCGGGCAAAGGCGGAATCATCGCTCAACAGCGCGACGATGCTGGACGGATTGACGGTTCCGTCCTCTCCCACGATGTACTGCAGCCAGACCTCGCCGGGGCGCCCGGTCGCCAGCAGCGCGGCAGGATACTCGGGCTTTGGACTTCCCAGCATCCTGGGCGCGCGGTCTACATCAAGGGGATTGGCGGTGGCGATGACTGAGGCGGCGGGTTCGAGGTGGCTGCGAGTGGCCGCGGCGAACATCGTCTTGACCAACTCGGCCATTTCCGGAAGCTGCGCCTCGATCGCCCAGGAGTTGCGCCCCCCGCTGTCACTCATGATGAGAATGACGTCGTCCTCCCATTTGTGACCCGCTCGGCGCCGGACCAGCATCATCTGACTGCCGTCCTGCGCCGCAATATTCCGGTCGATCAGCGCCGTGGCACTGTCCCTGGGAGGTGTCGTGGTAGTCACGATCCGGTTGGCGAGATCGAGCCAGTTCTGGAGCCCGTCAGGTTCGAACGTGGCGGTGTACTGCCGCGGCTTGCCCTGATGATTCGACATCGCCGTTTGAATCCAGAGCCCCAGCCCGTCCTTGCGGTCGGCAATGACCAGCAGATTGACCGTATGCCAGTTCAACCGTGTGATGTTCGAGTCCGGGGACAGCGACTGCGCGTTGGCCTGAATGGCGGAGAGTGTCAAGCCGATCAACCCGATTCTGATTCCACTCGTCACCGCCGCGACTCCTCCTCTCCGATGTCTCACCGCACTCCCCATTCCCACAGCCCATAGGCAGTCTTCTTGTCCAGCGGTGTTCCATTGGCCTTGAGTGTCACCACCAGCTGGCCGCGGTGATGCGATTCGTGAGCAATGAGATAGGCGACAAATGCGTGGACGTGCGGCTTGAAGCCCTTGACCCGGCCACCGGCGGCCAGACTGGTCTCGATCAGGCCGGATATCGCGGCGCCGGACGCCTTGAGGGCCCCGGTCAGACTGGCGCTGGTCAGCTTGCCCTTGATGTCGAGTTTTTCGACTCCGGTTTTGCTGGCACCGGCCGCATCAAGCCACATCAGCCGCACATTGTGAATGTGGGCCAGCGTCTGCGCCGCAGACCGGCCGGCCGCAGGCTCCGCTCCCAGCGCGGCAGCTGGGATTGCCTCCAGCAGGTAGAGATTGATCCGGTCGTGGATCTGCCAGGTGTCGACAAGAGGGTTAGGCATAGGAGTCGAGTCGAGAGTCGAGCGCTTGTCCCGATGTCACCCAATCATTGTAGCTCCAAACCGAAACGGAGCATACCCGGAACCCGGAACCTGTTGAACCGTGAACCCTGTCCGCGCCTACGCCCCAACCACCTCCACCTTGCTCAGATAGTCCCCCGGCGCTTCTGGCCCCCGCTTCCGCGCCGCGGCAATGCCGTACACGCCGAGCGCGATCAGCACGAGGCTGACCAGCTGGGCCAGGGTCAACACCCCGAAGTAGCGATCATCCTTGGCCCGCACGATTTCGATCAGGAATCGCTCGGCCCCGGCGCAGACCAGGTAGACGCAGAATAGCCATCCCAGCGGCTTGCCCGTGAGCCTGAGCCGCCAGAGCAGGGCAAAGACGCCGAGCATCAACGTCGCCTCGTAGAGCTGGGTGGGGTGCACGGCCAGCACCGTGTTGGGATCGAGGCCGGGAGCAATCGGGATTCCGAACAGGTGCTGCATGTTGGTGGCCGTCGAGGGTGGTAGTCCCTGCGGGAACCGGACCGCCCACGGCAGTGAGGTGGGGCGTCCATAGTCGTCATTGACGATGAAGCACCCAATCCGGCCCAGGCCATACGCGGCGGCCAGGGCGGGGGCCGCCAGATCCGCCGTGGTCCAGAACGGGACCCGGAGCCGCCAGCTGTTGAAGGTCACCGCCAGCGCACCGCCGACGAAGCCGCCGTACCAGACCAGGCCGCCGCGGGTGAACAGGGCGTGAGTGTCCCCGGAATTGGCCACGTACCAGAGCTTGGCCCCGATCACCCCGCCGATCAGTGCGGCCAGGATCATGTCGTTGGAGTAGTCGGCGTTCAATCTCCGGCGGCGCAATTCCAGGCTGATCAGCCAGCCGCCGGTGAGGAATCCGACCATCATCATGATGCCGTAGCCGGTGATCTCGAACCACCCGAAACGGAGTACAAACGGATAAATCGTCATGCCGGCTGGTCCGAGTACAGGGAAGAAGTAATGAGTCCGGGAAAGGGCAGGTCGGCCCGGGGCTCGAGCTCCCAGCCGCTGCGTTCGCCGCGGGCCAGGCGCCAGGCGCCTGCCGCCGCGATCATCCCGGCGTTATCGGTATTGAGTCGATTGGACGCGACCACCACCTTGGCGAGGCCGGACAACCGCTCCCGCAGCCGCAGCGCCAGCGCCCGATTGCAGGCCACGCCCCCGCCGATCATGGCGGTTGGATAGCCCAGCTCCTCGACCGCGTCGGCGGTCTTCTCGACCAGCACTTCGAGGGCGGCATCCTGGAATCCCCGCGCCAGGTCGGCGCGGTCGGCCGCGAGATCGGCGCTGGCCTTGACGGCCCGGAGCACCGCGGTCTTGAGTCCACTGAACGAGAAGCTGTAGCGCTCCGGACCGGGCCGGTTGAGTTCCTTGAGCATCGGCCGGGGAAAGTCGAACCGTCCACTTCGGCCCGTGGCCGCCAGCTTTTCGATGGCGGGGCCACCAGGGTATCCCAGCCCGAGCAAAGTGCCGACCTTGTCGAACGCCTCGCCGGCAGCATCGTCACGGGTCTGACCCAGCAGCCGGTACTCACCCCAGGCCGGGACATCCAGCAGCATGGTGTGTCCTCCGCTCACCAGCAGCCCGACGAAGGGCGGGGCAAAGTCGGGATGCTCGAGTGTGCCGGCGAACAAGTGTCCCTCGAGATGATGGACCCCAAGCAGCGGGATGCCGAGTGAGTGGGCCAGCGTCTTACCGTACATCACCCCCACCAGGAGCGCTCCCACCAGCCCCGGTCCGGCAGTCACGGCAATCGCCTCGACCTGCTCCAGCTCGATACCCGCCTCCGACAGCGCACGATCGACCACAGGCCCGATTGTCCTGAGATGGGCCCGGCTGGCCAACTCGGGTACTACCCCACCGAAGACCTGGTGAATGTCCTGCGACAGGATGACCATGCTGTCGAGGCGGGCAAGGCCATCCTGGCTGGTCACCACCGCGGCCGAGGTCTCGTCGCAGGAAGTTTCCAGCGCCAGGATACGAGTCGTGGCACTCATCTGACTGCCATCCACTGACGGGACGCCATCAGCCGTTCATCCTCAGTGGGCCGGCTCCGCGATCAGCCGTTCGATCAGCGCGCGGTTGACCGGCGAGTCCCATTCGTGGGCCCCGATCACTCGCTTGACGATGATCCCCTCGCGGTTGAGCAGGAAGCTCTCCGGCACGCCGGTGGTCTGGTAGGCCTGCTGAATCTCGCCCCGCTGGTCCTGCAGGATATCAAACTTGAGATTGAGTGCGTCGGCAAACTTGCGCACCATTTCGGGGCCCTGGACGTCGATGCTGACCGCGGCAATCCGGAAGCCCTTCGACTGCAGTGAGTCGTAGGCTCGCTGCATGGCGGGCATTTCCGCCCGGCAGGGAACGCACCAGGTGGCCCAGATGTTGACCAGGGTGACCGACCCCTTGTACTTGGCACTCAGTGAGATGGTATCACCGCTGCCGAGTTCGTAGACCCGGTAGTCAGGCGCCTTGGCGCCGACCTCGACCCGGACCTGCTCGGGACTGAAATGGATCAGGGCCCACGCTCCGACGCCCAGTCCCACCGCCACGCATCCCACCGCCAGCCACTGTTTCGATGCCATTACGCCTTCTCGGTGCAGTGAAGCTTGAGCGCGCGGATCGCCGCGCCGATATCGCTGGTGCCGAACACCGCGGTGCCGGCCACGAAGGTATCAGCCCCTGCCTGCCAGGCGGCCCGAATGGTGGCGGTCGTGATGCCGCCATCGACCTCGAGCGCCGCCGCGGATTTGTGCCCGCCGAGCAGCGCGCGCGCCCGCCTGATCTTGTCGGTGGAGGCCGGGATGTACCCCTGGCCGCCGAAACCGGGATTGACCGTCATCAGCAGCACCAGATCGAGGTCATCGACCACCTCTTCGAGGGCGCTGACCGGAGTGGAGGGTACCAGCGCCAGCCCGGCCTTCATGCCGCGTTCTCGGACCATGGCCAGGTGCCGCTGCACGTGGACCGTGGCTTCCGAATGAAAAGTGAAGACAGTGGCACCGAGGTCGGCGTACTCGGCGATATAGCGCTCAGGCTCCTCGACCATCAGGTGCACATCGAGCGGCGCGTCGGTGAACTTGCGCAGCGCCTTGAGCAGCGGCGCGCCGAAGGTCAGGTTCGGCACGAATCGGCCGTCCATCACGTCGACATGCAGCCACTCGGCGCCGCCGGCCAGGGCGGCTTCAGCCTGGGCCCGCAGCAATCCGAGATCAGCGCTGAGCAGGCTGGGTGCGATGCGAGCGCTCATGGCTTCTTGGAGAGGAAGAGGGTCATCCGGGTGCCGCGGCGGACCAGGTTGCCGGATGCGGGGCGCTGCTCAACCACCCGCCCGGCGGGGCCGCTGGTCACCACCCGGTTCTGGATTTCCACCGAGGTGAGGCCGGTCTGGTCCAGCCGGTCCATCGCCTGCTCCTTGGTCATGCCGAACAGGTCCGGCACACTGATCTCGGCCGGGCCGCCCGACAGCACCAGGCCAACCCCGGCGCCGGCGTCCCGCACGATGCCGGAGGAGGGACGGGTAGCCACCACCGTGCCCGGATCACTGCTGGCGGGAATCGAATCGATTCCCGCCACGCCAAAGCCCGCGGCCAGCAACACCCGGCGCGCCAGCGAGGCGTCGAATGCAACGACGTCTGGTACCGGCACCGACGCGGGCCCCGAGCTGGTCGTCAGGTGCACCGTGGTCCCGGCTGGCAGTGTGGTACCCGGCGCCGGATCCTGCCAGACCACCGCGCCCTTGGGCGTGCGCGGATGCGGCTCGTCGCCATCGATCCGTCCCTTGAATCCCTGCGCTTCCAGTCGGGTCCGCGCCTCGCCACCCTCTTCATCGAGCACCCTCGGCACTGCCTTGTCCGCCGAGAATAGCGGAGTCGGATAGATGAAGAATACGGTGACCAGGTAGCCGGCCAGGAAAGCGCCAATCAGGATACCGACCTGCTTGACGGTGCGGCGCCCGCGCATCGTGGCCAGGAAACTCTGGCCCGCGGCTGTCAGTCCGCTCTCGGTATGCCGGCGGACGCGCATCAGGCGGCGCGCCTCAAGCGGGCGGCATAGGCGCCGTCGGTGCCGTGGTGCGGCGGAAACAGGCTGAGGTCGCCGGCCGTGGTGAGCAATTCAGGTGGCACTGCTGTCGAGGGCTCGCGGCTGAACTCCGGGTGGCGGTCGAGGAAGCGGATCACCTGGGATTCGTTCTCCTCGCGCTCGAGCGAGCAGGTCGAGTAGATCAGCAGCCCGCCCGGGCGCACCGCCGTCGCAATCCCGTCGAGCAACTGTCCCTGGCTGGCGGCCAGGTCATGCAGCGCGGCCGGCCGGACCCGGTTGCGGGCGTCGGGATGCCGTGAAAAAGTCCCGGTGCCGAGGCAGGGGGCATCGAGCAGGGCCGCATCGAGCGGCCGCACCGGCGGTGCACCGGCATCGGCCACCACCGCCCAGATTCCCGGGCGCCCGGCCCGGGCCAGGTTTTCCGACAACCGCCTGGCCCGCTGGGCACTGCGGTCGGCCGCGACCACCCGGCCCGCGGTCCGACCGACCGCGATGGACTTGCCGCCCGGTGCGGCGCAGGCGTCGAGCACCGTGCTGCCGGCGCGCACATTGGCAAATCGAACCACCAGCGCCTGGGCCGGGTCCTGCACCACGAAATCGCCGTCGATGTAGCCGGGGAGTTCGCGTGGCTGCCCGGCGCTCACGATCAAGCCAGCACCCCAGGGAGCAGGATTGGCTTCAACGCCAGCCGCCTCGAACCGGTCCGCCAACTCTGCCAGTGACGCTCGGGCTGGCTGCACCACCAGCGCCGGCCGCTGATTGTTCCACTTGAGCAGTGCCTCGGTGTCCCGCGCGCCGTACCGTGCCAGCCAGCGGGTTACCAGCCAGGCCGGATGCGAGTACTGGTGCGCCAATTGTCCGGCGCCCGACAGCTGGGCCTCGGTTCCGGGGGCCAGTGGCTCCGAGCGACCGATCCGTCGGAGCACCGCATTGACGAAGCCGGCCGCCCGGTCCCCGCCGATATCCCGGGCCAGGTCGACGCAGACGCTGACCGCCGCATGCGGCGGGACCCGATCGAGCGCCAGCAGCTGGTAGGCACCCAGCCGCAGAATCCGGTGCAGTCTCGGGTCCACGCCCGACAGTCCGCGCGAAACCAGTGGGGCGAGCGCATCATCGAGGAAGTTCTGCTGCCGCAGGACTCCGGCCGCGAGTTCGTGGGCCAGCCGGCGGTCGCGCTCCGGCAGATCGATCACGGCGCGGTCCCGCGCCACGTCGAACGGCAGTCCCTGCTCGATCAAATCGAGCATCATCAGCGCAGCACGCCTGGCATCTGCAATCCCGACTGGAGTGCGGGTGTTCATCCGGCAGCCAGCATTCCAGAAGAGGGGCTCGAAGGTACTGCCACCTCCCGCCGTGGCATCCGGCCCGCCATCCAGGCCAGCCGGCCCGCCTCGACCGCCAGGCGCATCGCGCGGGACATGCTCACCGGATCCCGCGCTTCGGCAAGGGCGGTGTTCATCAGGATGCCGTCAACTCCCTGCTCCATGGTAATGCAGGCGTCCGATGCGGTGCCCACCCCTGCATCCACGATCACCGGCACCGTGAGTCGCTGCTTGATGGTGCGGATGCTATAGGGATTGAGCAGTCCAAGCCCGCTGCCGATTGGCGAGGCCAGCGGCATCACGGCCACACAGCCGGCCGCTTCGAGGCGCAGCGCCGTGATCAGGTCATCGTTGGTATAAGCCATGACCTTGAATCCCTCGGCGGCCAGCGTTCGGGTCGCCGCCAGCAGTCCTTCGGAGTCCGGCAGCAGGGTCTGCTGGTCTCCGATGACTTCGAGTTTGACGAATTCATTGAAACCGGCCTCACGGCCGAGCCTGGCATACCGGACCGCTTCGTCGGCGCTGTAGCAGCCGGCAGTATTGGCCAGCAGGAAGAACCGCGTGGGGTCGAGGTGATGAAGAATCCCCTCGCGCTCGCTGCGGTCGAGATTGACCCGCCGCACCGCAACCGTCACCACGTCAGCGCCCGACGCCTCGATGGCCGCGATCATCTCCGCGTTGGAGCGGTACTTCCCGGTGCCAACCAGGAGCCGGGACGCGAACCGGCGGCCCCCGATCTGGAGCGGGGAATCGGTGGCGGCTGCGGTGGAAGGTGCGGGGGGAACCATAGGCCGGAAAGATAATGGAGCGGGAGATGGGAGATGGCAGCCGGAAGAGGGCGAAAGGAGGAGGGAGGAGGGGAAAGCGGTTTGGCTCGGAATCAACCTTCGCCCTCCTCCTTCCTCCCTCCACCGTTCGCTTTATCCCCCGCCCACGAAGTGCACCAGCTCGACCGCATCGCCGGGGCTCACGAGCACCTCCGCCAGATTCGGGCGCCGCACGATCGCTCGATTGTGCTCCACCACGATCATCCGCGGGTCGAGCCCCAAGTGTTCGAGCAGCCCGGCCAGCGAAAGACCATCAGGGACTTCCCGCTGATCTCCATTGACGACGATGGTCATCACATCTCACCAGCCGAGGTCCACGGCGCCAGCATCCGGAGGGCGGCAGCACCGGCGTCCGGGGCATCCCACAGCGCCCGGA
Organism: Gemmatimonadota bacterium; assembly: GCA_041691295.1. Taxonomy (GTDB): domain Bacteria; phylum Gemmatimonadota; class Gemmatimonadetes; order Gemmatimonadales; family GWC2-71-9; genus DATEHG01. Next base: position 5,794 of record JBEPVA010000016.1, on the reverse strand, counting down.
TCGCGCCAATGCCCCACGCGCCTGCGGCATGCACCAGGGTGGCGCGATCGACCGTGATCCCTCCAATGGCAATAACCGGCACTCCGAGTGGCACGACTGCTTCGAGCAGCCCAATCCCGCCAGGGGCCGATCCGGCATGACTCGGCGTCTCGAACAGGTGACCGACCATGAGGTAGTCCGCTCCCTCCTCGACGGCGGCCCTGGCTTCCTCGAGCGAATGCACCGACCGGCCGATCCAGATCGGTGCTCCACTGGCCAGGGCCAGTCGGGCATCGCTGGCGCTGAGCTCCCGGCTGCCGAGCTGCACCCCCTGCGCGCCCAGCGCCCGGGCCACGTCGGCCCGGCCATTGACGAAGACGCTCGCCTCAGGCGGACCGGCGTGAGCCAGCAGGCGAGTCGTGAGGCTGATGAGTTGGCCGGTGGGACCATCCGGCACGCGGGCGTGGAGCGCCACGGCGGGACCGACGGAGGCGATGGCCGCGGCTCGGGCCCCGAACTCGTCGCGGGAAATGACAGCCGAATCGGTGACGGCGTGCAGCCGCGGCAGCGGCCTCACGAAAAGTGCTGGCCCACCGATCCGCCCCGCCCCCTGGACCAGGCGGCGGCGCTCATCCGCTTCTTGCCGGCCGGCTGAACTTCCTGGATTTCCATGGCGCCGAGCGAACCGGCCACGATCAGCGCCGGGGTGGCCTCGAGAATCTGGCCTGGCTCGCCGGAGCCCTGGGCCACTCGGGCGCCGAAAATCTTGAGCTCCTGGCCACCGAGTGTGGTCCAGGCTCCGGGCTCGGGATCAAACGCCCGGATTCGGCGAGCCAGGTGGGCCGCATCCCGGCTCCAATCGAGCCGGCACATTTCACGGTCGATCTTGGGGGCGTACGTGGCGGCGGCGTGATCCTGGACCTCGGGTGTGCCGGCCTCCGCCGCCAGCAGCGTCAGCGCCTCGATCAGTGCCTGGGCGCCGAGTTCGGCCAGCCGCTCCATCAGCTCGCCGCCGGTTTCATCGGCCAGGATTTCGGTCTCGATCCGGTGCAGCACCGGACCGGTGTCGAGTCCGGCTTCGAGCTGCATGATGCTGACACCGGTCATCTCATCGCCATGGAGGATCGACCAGTGCACCGGCGCCGGGCCGCGAAGTTTGGGCAGCAGCGAGGCATGCACGTTGAGCATGCCGAGTTTCGGCACGGCCAGGATTTCGGGGCGGAGGATGTGACCGTAGGCGACGACAATGCCGATATCCGCACCGGTATGCTCCAGCGCCTTGACGAACAGGTCACCCGACGGCTTCTCGGGCTGCAGCACCGGCAGCCCCTCCGACTCGGCGACTTCCTTGACGGCCGGCGGCAGAATTTGGGACCGGGAACGACCGCGGGGCCGGTCCGGCTGGGTCACGACCGCGGTGACATCGAATCCCTCTTCGAGCAGGGCGCGGAGGCTGGGAACGGCAAAGGTCGGAGTACCGAAGAAGACGATCCGCATCAGTCCGCGATATCCGGTTCCGCCACGATGGTCTTGATGTAGCTCTCGCCGTCGTGCTCCCGCTTCCAGCGGCTGATCAGCACCTTGCGCTTCATCGGGCTCAGGTGGTCGAGGAACAGGATCCCGTCGAGATGATCGAGCTCATGCTGGATGGCGCGGGCGACGAGCCCCGTGGCCTCGAGCCGGAACGGCTGCCCATCGCGGCCCATGGCCATGAGCACTACCCGTTCGGGGCGGGTCACGTCGCCAAAGATTTCGGGAATTGACAGACAGCCCTCCTCGGCGCTGTCCCGTCCCGCGCTCTCGACGATCACCGGATTGATCATCACGAAGCTCTGGTCCTCGGCCTCGACCACCGCGATCCGGCGGGCGTGGCCGACCTGGTTGGCCGCCAGGCCGACGCCCTTGGCCGCCCGCATGGTCTCGAACATGTCGGCGATCAGCTTTTCGATCTCGTCGGTGACGCCAGTTTCCTCCGGGCTCCTGGTCCGGAGCACCGGAGAGCCGAGCAGGTGAATCGGCAGCACGCTCATCAGCTGGGCAGGCCCGGAGCGGTCTGGTCGCCGACCCGGACGATCCGGCTCCGGTCCACCACCAGCGTCGAGCTGCCACTCTCGATCGAGACCCGGTCTTCCTTGATGTCCTTCACCTTGCCGATGATCCCGCCGGCGGTGGTGATCTCGTCGCCCTTCTTGAGCGAGGCAAGCACGTCCTGGTGCTTCTTGCGGGCCGCGTTCTGGGGTCTGATGAACAGGAAGTAGAATACCGCGCCGAACAGCGCCACCTGCACCAGCAGCACGGTCATCGAGCCACTGGTGCCGGAGGGCGGGGACATCAAGGCAAGGATCGGCATCACGGGACAGGTTCCTTCTGGTGGTAGCGGGCGAGCCATTCGCGGCGCCAGGGATCGAAAGTGCCGGCCAGGATCGCGGCGCGTGCCTGCTCGCCCAGCCGGATGAGAAATCGCACGTTGTGAATCGAGATCAACCGCAGGCCGAGGATCTCCCCGGCGACGAACAGATGGCGGATGTATGCGCGGGAGAAGGTCCGGCAACTCTCGCAATCACATTCGGGGTCCAGCGGGCTCTCGTCGGTCCGGAACTTCGTGCCCCGGATATTGATCTTGCCGGTCATGGTCCAGGCGCTGCCATGGCGGCCGTTCCGGGTCGGGGCCACGCAATCGAACAGGTCCACGCCGCGGGCAATCCCCTCCAGCAGGTCATCGGGGAAACCAACGCCCATAAGATAACGGGGAATATCCCGGGGCAGGCCGGGACCCAGTTCCTCGAGGATCCGGTGCATCACGGGCTTGGGTTCACCGACCGACAGCCCGCCGATGGCTATTCCCGTCCACGGGCCGCGTTCGAGGGTGCCTTCAAGCGAGCGGAGCCGGAGATCGGCAAAGGTGCCGCCTTGCACGATGGGCCAGAGGGCCTGGAGGTCAGGAGTTGGGAGTTGGGAGTTAGGGGCATTTGCGCCACGCCTAACTCCTAACTCCGGACTCCCAACCAATTCGGCATGCCGCGCCCTGCACCGCTCCAGCCACCGCAGGCTCCGCTCCATCCCCTCTTCCGCCAGTTCCCGCGGGGCCTGGCCCGGCACCACATGGTCGAACGCCATCGCGATGTCGGCGCCGAGGGCCTCCTGGATTTCCATGGAACTCTCTGGCGTAATGGTGCGGCGCGAGCCGTCAATGTGGCTGACGAACTCGACCCCGTCCTCATCGATCCGTCGGAGTCCCTCGAGTGAAAAGACCTGGAACCCGCCGGAGTCGGTCAGCATCGGCCTGGTCCATGCGGTGAAACGATGCAGCCCGCCGACCGCGCGAATCACCGCTTCGCCGGGACGGAGATGCAGGTGGTAGGTATTACCCAGGATGATCCGCGCCCCGGCCCGCTCGACTTCGTGCGGGTGCAGCCCGCGGACCGCGCCCAGCGTCCCGACCGGCATGAAGGCAGGAGTGGGCACCTGGCCGTGGGGGAGCGTCAGGGTTCCGGCGCGGGCGGAACCCTCAGTCGCATGCAGCTGGAAAGAAAACGGGCCATTAGCCATTAGCCGTTAGCCGTTGCCAAAAGGTATTGCCCGCTGCAATAGTGTGACTGAGGTCATTCACCCGTCCAATGGTGGGCTAACGGCTAATGACTGACGGCTAACGGCTGAGTACGACCATCGCATCCCCATACGAATAGAACCGATACCGCGCCGCCACCGCATGCCGATACGCGGCCATCACCCGCTCGGTGCCGGCCAGCGCGGCCACCAGCATGACCAGGGTGGAGCGGGGCAGGTGGAAGTTGGTGATCAGATTGCTCACCACTCGAAACTGGTAACCCGGCAGGATCAGCATCCGGGTGTCCGCCTTGCCGGACCGCACGGTGCCGTCGGCCTCAGCCGCGCTTTCGAGCGCCCGAACCACGGTCGTGCCCACTGCCCAGATCCTGCCGCCAGCCTTCCGAGTCGCCGCGATGCTTGCGGCAGCATCTTCCAGGATCTCGAATCGTTCTGGATGCATCGGGTGCAGGGCTGGATCCTCGGCTTCCACTGGCCTGAAGGTGCCAGGACCGACCTCGAGATCGAGTCTTGCCACCCCGACTCCGCGGGCCTCGAGCTGGAGCAGCAGCCGCTCCGAAAAGTGCAGCCCCGCGGTTGGTGCGGCGACACTGCCTTCACGGTCGGCGTACACGGTCTGGTACCGCTCGCGATCGGCGGCCCCGCCGTCCCGATCGATATACGGCGGCAGCGGCATCCGCCCCAGTCGCGCGAGCGCCGCTTCTGCGGTGCCACCAATGAACCGCACCCGGCGATACCCCTCGTCGAGGATCTCGATGGTTTCGACTTCGATCTGCTCGTCGAGTCGAACTCGCTTCCCCGGCCGGAGCGCGCTGCCGGGCTTGCCCATCGCCACCCAGCTGTCATCGGTCGACGGATGAATCAGCAGGACTTCGGCTGGCCCACCACCGGGCCTGGTGCCGAGCAGCCGGGCGGGGCGGACCCGGGTAGTGTTGAGGACCAGGAGATCGCCGGATGGAATCAGGGAGGGGAGGTCGCTGAACCGACGGTCCTCGAACGGCGCCGGGTCAGGCCGGACCACCAGCAGCCGGCTGGCGGTCCGTTCGGCCAGCGGCTGCTGCGCGATCAGCTCCGGCGGCAGGTGATAGTCGAAGTCGGCGGTGCGCACCGCGGGGTCAGCGCTCGAACAGCTGGGCCTGGCCGGGCGGCGGCGTGAATCCGAATCGGCGATAGGCCAGTGGCGTGGCACAGCGCCCCCGTGGCGTCCGCTCCAGGAATCCCTGCTGAATCAGGTACGGCTCGTAGACATCCTCGAGCGTGCCACTGTCCTCACCGACCGCCACCGCGACCGTATTCAAGCCCACCGGGCCGCCGCCGAATTTTTCGATGATGGTGGTGAGAATCCTGGCGTCCATGTCGTCCAGCCCGAATTCATCGACGTTGAGCAGCCCCAGCGCTTCCCTGGCCACCGCGCCGGTGATTTTCCCCTGGGCCCGGACCTGGGCAAAGTCCCGCACCCGCCGCAACAGCCGATTGGCCACCCGCGGCGTGCCTCGGCTCCGCCTGGCGATCTCCAGGGTCCCCTCCGCATCGGCCGGAACACCCATGATGCCCGCCGAGCGGGTCACGATGGTTTGCAGGTCGTCGGGGCCGTAGAAGCCCAGTCGTTCGACCATCCCGAATCGGGCCCGCATCGGCGGAGTCAGCAGCCCGAACCGGGTGGTGGCGCCGATCAGGGTAAATCGCTCGATGGCCATCGGAATCGACTGGGCATTGGGTCCATCCGCGATCCGCACGTCGACCCGGTAGTCCTCCATCGCAGGATAGAGGAATTCCTCGAGCACCGGTCGCAGCCGGTGGATCTCGTCGATGAACAGGATGTCACCGGGCTGCAGCGTGGTGAGGAATCCGACCAGATCGCCCGGCTTTTCGAGCACCGGGCCCGAGGTGGTCCGAAGCTGGACCCCCATTTCCCTGGCGATCAGCATGGCCAGGGTGGTCTTGCCCAGTCCCGGCGGCCCGAAGAACAGCAGGTGGTCGAGCGGCTCCCGCCGGCCCCGTGCCGCATCGATGGCAATCTGCAGCGACGCCTTGACCGCCGCCTGCCCGACGAATTCGTCGAGCCGCGATGGCCGCAGGGCGGCTTCGGTGCCCGCTTCTTCGGGCAGCGCATCGGGGGTGGTGATTTCGAGACGGGACATAGTGAGCCGATTGTCGGATCGATGGATTGTCGGATCGGAGGGCTCGATGGAGGATCCGGAGACCGAGAAGCCCACCCCACCGTCAATGATTCAATCCGTCAGTCATT
>JBEPVA010000015.1:0-33637 GCA_041691295.1 Gemmatimonadota bacterium | reverse complement strand
CTGTTCAACTGCGTCATCATGGCGACGGTCAACCTGGCCGCGGCCAAGATTGCCAACATCGTGCTGGGCTGGCCGATGGAGCGGACCCTGCTGGTCTGCTCGGTGATCACCATCTTCTTTGCGTCGGTGTCGGGGCTCTGGGGTGTGCTGGTCACCGATTCGATCCAGTTCGGCATTACGCTCACGGGTGCCTTTGCCACGGCGTACTTCGCGCTCAAGCACCCGGCGGTGGGCGGATTGAGCGGGCTGTTCCATCAGATCCCGGCCAGCACCCTCAACCTGCTGCCCGATTTCGGCGACTGGTCGGTGGCGCTGTCGGTGTTCGTCATCCCGATCACGGTGCAGTGGTGGTCGGTCTGGTATCCCGGCGCCGAACCCGGCGGCGGGAGTTACATCGCCCAGCGAATGCTGGCGGCCAAGAGCGAACAGGATGCGGTGGCTGGCACCCTGCTGTTCAACATCATGCACTACGCGCTCCGGCCCTGGCCCTGGATCATCGTGGCGCTGGCCTCGACGGTGGTCTATCCGCACCTGTCCGATATTGCCCAGACCTTTCCTTATGTCGACGCCAAGCTGATCGGCAACGACATGGCCTATCCCGCCATGCTCAAATTCCTGCCAGCCGGCTTCCTGGGGTTGATGATCGCGGGGATGCTGGCTGCGTACCGATCGACCATCGAGACCCACCTCAACTGGGGCACCAGCTACCTGGTGCACGACTTCTATCGCCGGTTCCTGAATACTGGCGGCACCGAGCGGCACTATGTGCTGGTCGGACGCATCACGACCGCGCTGCTGATGATCTGCGCCGCGCTGCTGACTTTCGAGCTCGATACCGCCAAGGGCGCGTTCGAGCTGATCCTGTCGATCGGCGCAGGCACCGGTCTGCTCTACCTGCTGCGCTGGTTCTGGTGGCGGATCAATGCCTGGGCCGAGATTGCCGCGATGGCGAGTTCGTTCCTGATCGCGGCAGGATTTGCCATTGCCGCCAAGGAAGGCCATGTGCTGCCGTCCCATATCACCCTGATGCTGACGGTGGCCGCCACGACCGTGGTCTGGGTCACGGTCGCACTGATCACCCCGGACACCGACCGAAGCACCCTGGTCAGCTTCTACCGGCTGGTCCGGCCGGCCGGCGGCGGCTGGAAGCCGATCATGGCCGAGGCCGGTGTCGGCCCGTCGCCGGACAGCTTCAGCCAATCGCTGGTCGGCTGGGCCGTCGGCTGCTGCTTCGTCTACTCGGCGCTGTTCGGGGTGGGGAGTGCGTTGTACGGTCGGACCCCGCAAGCGATGATGTGGCTGGTGGTGTTCGTGTTGAGCGGAGTGACGCTGTACCGGATCATGCCGAAGTTGTGGGGCAGCGGAGCGATTAGCTCTTAGCCTTTGGCTGTTAGCTGTTCGCAAGCAGCCAGTAGCTGTTAGCGAGCAGAAGTCGGCCGTTAGCAAGATCCAATAGGACAGGTCTCGGTGCCGGACCAGCTTCGCCCCTATCCTTTCAGGTTCGTCGGTGAGGAAGGTGGCCAGGAGTGGAGTCGGGATTCGACCGGCCGTGTGCCAGCCCGTATCGCGCTGTACTCCAGCCCGCGAAGGGAACCCGATGAAATCCTCCAAGACCGGAACGACCGATCCCGATCCAGAGGACCTGGGCAGTGCCCTGGACAGCGTGCTGCAGGATGACCAGGCCCGTGCCCGGGCGGCAGCAGCCGAACGCCGCCCGCGCTCGCCATACGTCCGCGGTACGGCGCTCATCGCGCTCGGGCTGTTGGCCGCCTGGCTGTTCATTGCCCCGCCCGCCTGGCTGCAGCCGGTCGAGCCCGATCTGCCACCCCCGGCATTGACCCTCCGCACCTCGGCATCCACCCTGGTGACGCAGGCGATCGCGGTGGTGGCCTACTATCGCGAACGGGGACGACTGCCGGGCACGCTGGCGGAGCTTGAACCGCGCCCGAGCGATATCCGCTACCAAGCCAACGGCGGCGCCAGCTTTGAACTGCGGATGGCCTTTGGTGACTCGACCATGGCACTCCCGGTGGTCATTCCGCTAACCGGTCAGCCGGACTACAGCATCGATGTCCGCCCGGGAGTGGCGCCGTGAGCAACCGGCAGCGGGGGTTTACGCTGCTGGAAATCATGATCGTCATCGTGATCATCGGGATCCTGGCCCGGATCGCGATCCCGAAGGCCCAGGCCCTGAAGGACCGGGCCACCGCCGCGCGTCTGATCGGCGCCATTACAGTGGTCCGGCACGCGGCCTTTTCCTACTTCGAATCCAACACGCAATGGCCGGCGACGACCGCCACCGGTACGGTCCCGGCCGGCCTGGCGGTCTTCCTGCCTTCGAATTTTACATTCACCCAGAAAGATGTGAAGCTGGCGTGGCAACTGTTCACCGTGACCTCGGGAAGGACGACCACCCAGTATGCAATCATCCGATCCTATCCGACCAATGCCAACGTCTGTCCCAAACTGTATGCGCTGCTGGGTGGCAGCGGCAACCCGAATGTGGTGGCGGCCTGCACCGGAACGGCTCGGGTCGATTTCTACGTCGACCGCTGACCCGGATTGGAGGGCCCGTGAGCAAGCGGCTAGTCGCTGTTCGCGAGCCGCGGTGGCCCGTTAGCGTGGCCGTTCCACCCCGGCTGCCACCTCCCGCTTGAAATGCGGTGCTGCAGGCGCAGGAACAAGCAGCGCAAGCCCATCGCGCACCACAGGAATTCCTCGTACCAGGCACAGCACCAGCGCAGTCCACGCGAGTCCTTGCCCCATCCCTCCCAATTGCACGCCACCGCGTTCAACGACAATCGGAACCAGAGCCAGGGTAACGAAGGCCGCCAGCTTGACCACGCTGTAGCCAGTCCGCATCCAGGCCGACGCCACCACGAACCGGGCAATCCGGCCCTGAGCCTGCGCGAACGGTGCGACACCGTGCGCAGTACCGAGGCTGCGAAAGGCGTCGGTAAGTGCGGTCCTGGCCACGACAAGCAGCGGGATGAGCAGCGAGATCAGGCCAAGGTCGGCGAAGCAGAACCAGAGGACCAGCTCGTAGGTCCGGTCGGCGGCGATGTCGAGTATGCTGCCAGCCAGGCTGGTCTCGTGCCGGCGTCGGGCCACGATCCCATCCACCGAGTCGAGCAGCAGGCCAATCAATAGGACCACAACCCCGACCAGGCGTATCGTGGTTGAGCCACCGTAGAGGGTTGCAACGACGATGGCCAGCAGTGGGAATCGTGCCAGAGTGATGAGAGTCGCCAGGATGGATTGCTCCGAGAAGGACGCCGCCAAGCTAGGAAGGGGGCGTCCTCTGGGCGTGACCTGCGGGGGGGGCGGGCGGACGGGCGGACGGGCGGATGGGCGGACGGGCGGATGGGCGGACGGGCGGACGGGCGGACGGGCGGACCGAAACTAATTGTGCATCTCGATCTTCCCATCTCCCATCTCCCATCTCCCATCTCCGATCTCCTAGTTGTTCCGGATCTCTAACAACCACCCCTTGCCCGGCGCCACCGGAATCGGTTCTCCCAGCTTGAACTGCCTGGCTGGCTGGAAGCTGTCGATGGCCGGTGCGACGAGGGTGGCCCGGGTCGAATCGATGCCGAGTGCGGTCCAGTTGATCTGCAGCGACTGGGAAACGGTGTCTTTGGCCCAACTGGCCAGAGCGATCAGCGCCTTGCCCTTCCCAAGATAGGTCGTGGCCAGCAGATCATCGCGGCCGGTACGCACCGGCCCGTCGGGCAGCCACCAGCCCAGCATCCTGGTGTCCTGGATGCCGAATCGATCCCACTCGCGCCAGATCGCGCGGGGGTCACCGGACCAGGGCAGCCGGTTGGTCATCCCGAACACCATGCCGCGCCAGGGATTGCCGTTGCCCTCCAGCATTTCTCCCATCAGGCCAAACGGAATGCCCGACATCTCGACCAGCCAGGTGGCCGGCGGATCGTCGTAGTTGAAGTATTCGCCGAACCACAGCCGGTCGATGAACGGGAAATGTTCGAGATAGAGGTTGGCGCTGCTGGCAAAGCCGTCGCGCGGGTTGTACTGGTTGGCGCTGTGGAGGTCGATCAGCGCCGCAGGGTTGTTCCGGAGCAGCGCCTTTCTGACCCGCTTCATCGTGATCCGGTCAAATGCGATGTCATCGAGATACAACCCGTCGATCCCGACATTGGCCGCCAGCCAGGCCAGCCCTTCGACATAGAAGTTGTGCCAGCGGGAGACACCGCTGGTGACCAGCGCCGCATCCCCGATCTCGGGCACGAACCAGCCGCCGAGGTAGCTGCCCTCAACGTGCTCCTGGAGCCAGCTCCACCCACCGCCGGGACCGTCGGCCAGGACCTCGTCGCCGAGGGCGCGGAGAGCCCAGAGTTCGGGGGCGCGAGTGGTGAGTTCGCGCACCGTGTAATAGATCTTGACCTTCATGCCACGGTCATGAGCAGCCTTGATGTAGGCCCGCATGGTGTCGGGCCGAAGAAAGGGATAGTTGATCCAGGGGTTGATGGCGGTGGCGTGATGGACGTTGATGGTGTTGGCGCCCATCCTGGCCACGCTGTCGAGCGGCACAAAGGCATGGAAGAACCGGGTCTTCCACTGCGCCGCCGGATCGATCGGGTGAAACGGGGTCAGCACCAGGCGGAGGTCATAGTGCTCGACCTGCCCCGCCCGCATGGTCCGGGCGCCACTGAAGCAGCTCACCCTGTAGATGAGGGTGCCCTCTTCGCCGAGATGACACCCACCACGGCTGCCGTTGGCCCACGAGTGCGGCATGACGAGCGGCTTCTGCTGGTAGAAGTTGGTGTTGAGTGGCCGGACGTACTGGTCGTCATGCAGGTTGAGCTGGAGTCCGGCATTCACGCTGCCGACCCAGACCGCATCCTGGTTCCGGGTCACGTCCCAGCGCCAGTCGTAACTCGGGGGGCGCGGGCTGCCGCGGAGGTTGAGTCCCATCACGTACCGGGCGACCTGATCGTCCAGCGGAACGTCGAGCCGAACGTCGGCCAGATTGAGATTGCGGGTGGCCCTGAGCGCGAAACTGTACTCAATGGTGCCATCGAAATCGAGCTGGCCCTTGCCGCTGAGCACCAGGCCATCTGTGGTACTCCGAGTGGTCCATGCCACAGCCCCCGAGGCCTGCTTCACGAACGTCGGCACGCTGCCTTGCCAGTCGAGATCCTTCCCGTGGGCGTCCCGCGCCACCAGCCTGACCGGCTGGCGAAGCAGTTCCGTTGCCTCGGCGCCAATTCCGGTCATGGCCGGCGTGAAGAAGCTCCGCAGGCTCGTCGGCAGGCCATTGGCTCCGAGTGTCAGATCCCGGCCGAGCAGCGAGAGGGTCAGGCCCTTGCGTTCGATCGCGGTGTACGGCGCCACCAGGCCATCATCCTGCTCCAGCATCGAGTTGAGCCAGCGCAGGCGGGAGAGCCGCCAGGGATCATCGTCGCCATGATGGACGGATAGGACGGGTAGGACGGATAGACGGATGGGCAACGCCTGCGATGAACTCGCACCACCACGAATGAACACGTTTCCACGGTAGTCTCCCGGGTTCGTGCTTTCCGGGATCTGCACACCGCACCAGAGCGGGTAGATCTCGCCCTTCGAGACCCGCACCCCTCGGGTGAATGACTGCCCGCGCCAGTCCCGGCCGCTGAGATTGATGCAGCTGAAGGCGGCGGCCGGAATCGTGGCTCCGGCCGGACCGGTAAGCGGGCTGAATTTCGCGGCTAGCGGACCGAGGTCCGCCTTCGATGCGTACACCCCGACCTGAAAGGCGTACCACTCGCCTCGTTGCGCCGATCCGGTGACCGGGCCGGTGGGTCCCGACTCGATCCAGCGGGCCGGCAGGTCGTGACGCATCCGCACCGGACGTGTCCGGTCCTCCGGAAAGAGCAGGAACGGCCGGTTCCCGGCCCGGGCCACCAGAACGTCGGTCTCCGCCCTGGTCGCGATCACTTCCATCGGGAAGAAGCTGTCCCACTCACTCGACGACTCGATGCGGAGCACCCTGGCCCGGGGCAATCCCGCACCGATTCCCTGTTCCGATCCGAAGCCGATGGTCTTGCGCCAGGCCGGATCGGCGGAATCGGTGGGAGTCGCGTAGCTGATGCGGGGATAGTTGGAGTGGATCGAGCCGCGGTACGGCAGGTAGTAGAGATAGTAATCGCCGGGGCCACTGACCGGCTCGAAGATCAGGATCCCGCGCTCACGGGTCATCGAGAGCCGGAACTGATTCCTGACCACCGCGCCTGTGCTGGCAGAGGCGATGGTGACTTCGACCTGCTCCGGATGGAAATCCCGGCGGCGCCACGGGATGTCAGCCACGACGGCACTAGCCGAGTCGCTGACATGGACGACAACCCGGTGATGGCCGAGGGAGTCGGGGTTCCATTGGCCGACGGTGTACTGGAGGGTCTGGGCCGTGGCGGGAAGTGCCGATAGAAAAAGCAAACACAGAGACACGGAGGGTACCCGGTACATCCGGTCATCATTGTTCATTTGGACATTCCATACATGAGTGGAACAACGATCCATCCGGAAAGGGGAGCCCTCTGGGTCTCTCTGAATCCATCGACCAAACTCAATCGCGCGAGACCCGCTCCACGAGGGCCTCGAGCCCCGACCAGGTGAGGGTCAGCGACAAAGAGCAATCACAGAGACACGGAGGGTGCCCGATGCATGTGATCATCTCTTTTAAAAATGAATTGCAACGTCATGGTGAAACAAGAGGGTGGTCGAGAGGCGCATGGAGCCCTCCGCGTCTCTGTGTTCCAAGTTGCCGATCTCAAGAGCCCGCGACGCGCTCCACGATGGCCTCGAGCTCCGACGACTTGAGGGTCAGCGACCGGAATAGCCGGAACTGATTCCTGGCCCGGTCGAGATTGTGATCTGCCCGGGAAATCCGATAGTACCGGTCCCCGTCGAGGTGATCGGTCATGAACCGCACCGCCTGCTCCAGGCAGATCCAGCGCGCCGCCACCACCAGGGATGCGCGCTCGGTCGCGGTCAGCATTGACCCCGCGGTGGCCAGGAACCCCTGCACCAGCCCCTCGAACAGTGGCACCGACACCTCGACCTGGCTCAGGTCGGCCTCGTCCTCACCGGTGGTGGTGGCACAGGAGCGGGCCATGTCGCCAAAATCGGCCAGCACCGACCCCGGCATCACTGTATCGAAGTCGATGACGGCGACCGCCTTTTCGGTGGCGGCATCCAGCAGGACGTTGGCGCTCTTGGCGTCGTTGTGGACGATCCGCATCGGCACCTGCCCGCTATCGAACAGCGCCCGGAGCACCCCCACCAGCGATGACTCGGCCAGCATCCGGTCCAGCTCCATGCTGACACCGCCGGCCCGATGGGCCTGATCGCGATGTACCGCTTCGGCCAGGAGAATCAGTCGAGCCTCAAGATCGTGGAAGTGGGGAATGGTCTCGTGCAACGGGGGCCCTTCAAATTCAGCCATCCGAAGCTGGAAGTGACCGAAAGCGCGGCCGACTTCGGTTGCCTGGGCCGGGGTCTTCACGCGATCGCGCGAGACGGTGCCCTCGAGGTACGTCATCAGCCGCCAGCATTCGCCGGTTTGGTCGAGATGCCACTTGCCACCCTGCCGCGCAGCGATGAGGGCCGGTACCCGGTCGGCGGCAAATCGGGAAAGATGATTGAGCACCCGGGCGACATTCTCCATGACCAGGTCGGGCCTGCCAAAGACCTGGCGGTTGATCCGCTGCAGCACGTACCGGATCGGTCCGCCGGTTCCGGAAACCGTCGCAATGAAACTGTGGTTGATATGGCCGCCGCCAAGGGGGACGAGATCGGACAGCGGACCAGGCAGGAGAAATGCGAGGACGGCCTGGCGGGCATCGGAGTCGAGGTCGGATCTGGTCAACGCGGCAGTTGCTCCGGGTAATCACCGTTGGCGATCAGCCTGCGAATGAACAGTTCGACCGCCGGCCGGTCGGCGGGGTGGCTGAGGCCGCACCAGGTGCTGTCGGTGCGGAGAAGCCTGACCCGGGCATTGCCCTCGCGCACCAGCTCCGAGATGGCATCGGGCAGATAGTACTCGGCCTCGTGGGCCGGGCCGTCGGCCAGAAAATCCACGAAACCCTCCCCCAGTCGGTCAATCAGCTCCGGGGTAAAGCCCCAGAGATTCATCGAGACCAGGTCGTCACCGGCCAGGACCATCGGCGTGCCGTGAAAGACCCCGACCCCGCCACCACGTCGATCGGGAACGATGTCACGGATTTCGACCAGGTGCTCGAGCCAGCCGTCAGCGTCGGCCTGGCAGAGCGCCCGGTTGACGCCACCGGCCCTGGAGAGGGTGCGGGCCAGCGGATAGCCGGCCACCGCCCACTGACCGGCCCCAGTCTCCTGGACATTATAAAGGAAGCGGCTGATCTCGATCAGAGCCGGCAAGCCGTAGAAATCATCGGCGTTGAGTACCGCAAAAGGTCGGTCGATAACATGGCGGGTGGACCAGATGGCCTGGCCGGTGCCCCAGGGCCGGGATCGACCGGCGGGGACTCGCCCGACCGGCAGGTCATCGAGCCGCTGCGCCACCAGCTCGACCTGAATCCGGCTGCGGTACCTCGAGGCGATGGTGGCCTCGAACTCGTCGGACAGGTCCGGCCGGATCACGAAGATGATTCGGTCGAAGCCGGCGCGGAGTGCATCGAAGACGCTGTAGTCCATCAGGGTCTCGCCGCCGGGCCCGATCGGCTGCAACTGCTTGGCGCCGCCGTACCGGCTTCCCAGTCCGCCCGCAAGAATGACCAGGGCTGGCGAAGTCATGCCGCCGACGCGGGGAGCTGATCCAGCATGCTATGGCCTCGCGGAATGAAACGGGTAAATTGGCGAATGACTCGAGATCACTCGGCCGGCGCTCCCGCATCGGGGCCGAAAGGACCCGGCCCCGCCCTGCTCCGGGCCACGACTTTTGCGTGTCGGCTGGGGACGGCCGCCGGTCTGCTGCTGCTCGCGGCGGCGTGCTACCGGTTCGGACTCCACTGGTCCGCGTCCGCCGGCGGCTGGTACGCCACGGCCCTCGCGATCATCGTGATCACGCTCTGGCTGCCCTCCGCGCCGCCGGGCCTGCAGGTCGGCGCCATCATCTCGGCAGTCCTGGTCCTGGGCACGCTGCTGGGCATCGAGCTGGTGCTCGAGACCCTGAACCGCCGCGAGGTGCTCGGGCTGCGGCAGGCAGTCGAAAAACGGACCGGGATCCGGTATGACGTCCGGTACATCCCCGAGGTCGTGCATGACCTGCGGGCCAAGGGTGTGCCAGCCGTGCCCTCGATCGTTCCCAAAACCCTGCTGGGCTTCGTCAATCAGCGGGTGTCGCCGGAGAGCCGGTTCCGCGCGCCCTTCCTGCCGATGGGCGGGGTGGCCAACCGGACGACCGTGCAGCTCTGCGTCGAGGGCGGCCAGTACCCAATCTACCAGAGCGATGAACATGGCTTCCTGAACCCGCCAGGGAACTGGAGCCCGTCGCCCGACCAGGTCATCCTGATCGGCGATTCCTACACCCATGGGTACTGCGTTCCGGAGGATAGCATCATCGCCGCGGCGCTGCGGACCCACTGGCCACACGTACTGAGCCTCGGCACCGGTGGCAGCGGGCCACTCATCGAACTGGCCACGCTCAGCGAGTACGCCGGACCGCTGCACCCGAGGCTGGTGCTGTGGCTGTACAGCGAGAACGACTTCCGCGACCTGGCGCGCGAGCAACAGAATCCGATCCTGATGCGGTACCTCCAGTCCGGATACTGCCAGGGACTCGACTCGCTGCAACCGGCGATCGACCGGTCACTGACGGAATGGATCGACCGGATCTATGCGACCAACTCAGCGCCCCGAGCCGAGGGGGAGTTCAACTGGCGCAATACGGTGACGCTCACGCTGATCCGGGGCGCGCTGTTTCCGGAACCCGACCTCGATCGCGACGCGCTTCCAATGCCCGAGCTGCCGCTGTTCACCCGATCGCTGGCTGCCGCCGACGCGCGGGTCCGGTCCTGGGGCGGGCGCCTGGTGTTCGTCTTCCTGCCGGACTGGGCGCGCTACTTTGCCGTGAAGACCATCCAGAACGACAGCACCCGGCCCGCGGCTTTGGCCACGGCCCGGGGGCTGGGAATTCCCATCCTCGACCTGCTTCCGGTCTTCACGGCCCAGCCGGACCAGGCATCACTGTTTTCCCGCTGGAGTATTTCCCGGGGGCACTTCAGCGGAAAGGGGTATGCCGTCGCGGCCTCGGCCATCGCCATGTCGCTGTCGGCGCTGCACGATTCGCTGGCCGCCGCACCGGTCAGCGCCGTCGGTGCGCCCCACACCTGCGGGATGCCGGCCGGGGCGCCTCTGTCACACTAGAAGATGGTGTAGATGAACGGTGCCAGGACCGATCCCTTGGCGAAGACCAGCAGGGCGCCTACCAGCAGCAGCAGCACCAGGATCGGCGCCAGCCACAGCTTCTTTCGTGCCCGCATGAAGGCCCAGAGTTCAGACAGCAGCGCGCCCATATCCGCTCCAGTTCAGAATTGACGTTGAAGGTCGCCGCGCCGTTTGCCCGGCGGACGGTCGATCCAGAAGGTGTCGCCGGGCGGCCGGCGGAGCGAATTATGGCCGAAGGCCTTTCGCACCAGTCCCACCGGCGTGAAGATCAGGTAATAGATGATTCCCATGAAGATCGGCGTCGTGATCTTCGAGAGCAGTGAGGCCAATCCCATCCAGGCCCGGTAGATCGGCCCCATCCGGGCCGGCACCAGGGCACCGCCGACCACCAGAAAACCGCCCAGCGCCGCCAGGACTATCGGGGCAACCGTATGCCCCCGCCAGTGTGACACCCCGGACAACGCCAGCATGACCCCGCCGACGAGCAATCCGAACTTGCGGCCCTCCGCCGTGCTCAGTCGAGCTGGAATTCCTGTTTCCACTGATCACCCTCCTTCCATTCCGGCTGGGCCTTCTTGTCCAGGACGAATGGACCGAGGACCAGGCAATCGATATGCGTGCGCATGAAACAGCGCCAGGCATCCTCGGGCGTACAGACGATCGGTTCGCCACGGACGTTGAAGCTGGTGTTGATGACCACTGGGCAGCCGGTCCGCCCCTCGAAGGCCTTGATGAGATCGTAGTAATCCGGATTGGTTTCCCGCTCCACCGTCTGGACCCGGGCCGAGTAGTCGATATGAGTGACAGCCGGAATATCGGAACGGAGAACATTGAGCTGCTCGATCCCCCACAGCGAGCGCTGCTCGGCCGTCATCGGGATCTGCCGCTCCTGCTTGACCGGTGCCACCAGCAGCATGTACGGCGATTCTCGGTCGAGCTCGAACCAGTCGGAGACCCGCTCCCGGAGCACACTCGGGGCAAAGGGGCGGAACCCCTCGCGGAACTTGATCTTGATGTTCATGTCGGCCTGCATCCGCGGGCTGCGCGGATCGCCGAGGATGCTGCGGGAGCCGAGGGCGCGGGGGCCGAATTCCATCCGGCCGTTGAACCACCCGATAATCTGCTCCTGCGACAGCAGCTCCGAGACATGCTCCATCAACGCCGGACGTTCGTAGCGGCGGTACACCGCGCCGACCGACTTGAGAAAAGTCTCGATTTCCTCGGGGGAGAACTCCGGACCCAGGTAGGCGCCCCGCATCGAGTCGCGGCCGGGAGTGACCCGGCGGGGCTTCTGGAACTGCCGATGCCAGATCAGCTGCGCGGTGCCGAGGGCCCCGCCGGCATCACCACTGGCGGGCTGGATCCACAGCTGCTCGAATGGGCCCTCGCGCAGCAGCCGGCCATTGCCGACACAATTGAGGGCCACGCCGCCGGCCAGGCAGAGATTTTTCGAGCCGGTGATCTTGTGCGCGGTCCGGGCCATCCGCAGCATGATTTCCTCGGTGACTTCCTGGACTGACCGGGCCAGGTCCATCTCCTTCTGGGTCAGTTTCGATTCAGGCACCCGGGCCGGGCCGCCGAACAGCCGGTCGAATTCCGGGCTGGTCATCACCAGGCCGTCGAGATAGCCGAAATACTTCTGGTTCAGGGTAAAGGAACCATCCTCCTGGAGGTCGAGCAGTTCCTTGAAGATCAGGTCGCGATACTTGGGCTCACCATAGGGAGCGAGACCCATCACCTTGTACTCGCCTGAGTTGACCTTGAAGCCGGTGTAGTAGGTGATGGCCGAATACAGCAGCCCGAGCGAGTCCGGCCAGTGGAGTTCCTTGAGGATTTCGAGGTCGTGGCCCTGGCCATGCCCGATGGCGGCGGTGGCCCACTCTCCGACACCATCCATGGTCAGGATGGCGGCGTCCTCGAACGGGGAGGGAAAGAATGCACTGGCAGCATGCGATTCATGGTGCTCGGCGTAGTAGATCTTGCCGTGGTAGCCGAGCGAGTCATGCAGGTCCTTGTCGGTGTAGAGCTTTTCCTTGATCCAGAGCGGTCCGGCGGCCAGGAACGACTTGAAGCCCCTGGGCACCACACCGAAATAGGTGTCCAGAATCCGTTCGAACTTGAGCAGTGGTTTGTCGTAGAAGCCGACCGCATCCAGCTGGTCCACCGAGATCCCGCCGGTCTTGAGGCAGTATTCCACCGCCCGGGCGGGAAAATCAGCGTCGGCCTTTTTCCGGGTGAAGCGCTCCTCGGAGGCCGCGGCGATAATCTCGCCGTCGCGAAGGAGGCAGGCTGCACTATCGTGGAAATAGGCGGAAATGCCCAGGATGTTCACGCACACCTCGAACGGGGCACAGAATTCACGGAAGATCCTGTCGATGATTGATAGGCAGCGATGGCTCGCCGTGCAAAGACGGTGCCAGAAAACATTCGATTCGGATTCGCTTCGGGTTGATCGAGTTTCGCCGCTCCACGACTAGGAGTCAACTCGATGCGGCGAACCGGGACCCGGCCAAATACGGACCTGCCGCGGCAAGCCGGAGGCACTGGTTCAGCCGATCCTCCCTGGCCGAGTCGGACTGCCGAGGGCAGCGGTGCTACGAAACTGCGGTACTGGGACGCCTGGCCCACACCCAGTTGATCAGCCCCAGCCCAAGTGTGGCCGCCGAAAGCAGCAGTTCTCTGACCCCGATTCGGCTGGCCAGTAGCGCCAGCACTCCGATCCCGAGCACAGCGATGAGTGATCCGCCGGGCAACACAAACCGCGCCGGCGAAGTCTCGGGGTCGGCCCGCCGGTCCCGGGCCCTGAAGACCGGCAATGAGGCACACACCACAGCGTAGATGAACACTCTCGATGCCGCCGAGAGGCTGAGGTTGGTGACGAAGCTGCCGCTCGCCGCGACGGTCCAGGCCAGGATGGCGTACAGAAGGAGAGAAGCGGCCGGGGTCCGGAACGTGGGATGGACCGCGGCCAGCCAGCCCGGCAGATCCCCCGAGTCCGCCATGGCCCAGGTAATCCTCGGCACGTTGACCATGGTACCCGCCATATAGCCCCCGATCGAGATCAGGGCCGCCAGCGTCATGAATACCGCTCCCGGTGCACCGGCAATGACCCGGGCCGATTCCGCCAGCGGCCGCAGGACCGACGCTGGATCGGCCAGGGTACCCGTGACTACCACCTGGGCCAGCGCATAAATCACGGCGCAACTCCCCAGCGCCACAAACAGCGCGAACGGCGCATCTCGGCGCGGATCCCTGGCCTCCGCCAGCGGGACCAGCGCCGCCTCAAATCCTCCGTAAGCAAAGCCGAGCAGCAGGATCGAATCGAGATAGGCGCCGGGGCCGGCCACGACCGCAGTGGTCGGGACTGAACCGTGCCCGCGCAGATACCAGAGGCCGGCACCGATGAACAGCATGAGCGGTAACGCCTTGAGCACCACCAGCGCCGAGCTGATCACGGTGCCGCCCCTGACGCCGCGATAGTTGATCAGGGCCAGCGGAAAGATCAGCAATGCCAGGACGATTCGACTGGCAACGGGACCGGTGGCGCCGGGCCAGAGCAGTCCCAGCAGGATGACGAAGAGATTGGCGTTGGTGGCGGACGCGGTGATGCGGACGAGGTAGAACAGCCAGCCGACTTCAATTCCCGCCAGCCGCCCGAACGCCGCATGCGCGTATCGGTACGGGCCGCCGGCCCCATCGAACCGTGACGCCACTTCAGCAAAGCAGGACAGGATGAGGCCGATGGCCGCCGCCGCGAGCACCCAGCCCCAAACACTGGCCGAGCCGAGTCGTACCGCGACCACGGAGGGGAGGCCGAAGATGCTGCTGCCGACAATCGAGTTGAACACCAGCCCCGCCAGCGACCAGCGGCCGATGGTGCGGAGGAGGGTAGTGCTCGACCGGCTGACGGAGTCAGGCGAGATCGTCAAGTTTCAACACAGAGGCACAGAGAGGTTTCGGCGCATCTGAACCGGAAACACAGAGGCACAGAGGGTTCTGGCATTCAGACGACGATTGGAGCCCCCGGCGAGATCTTCTCCTGGTTTTTTCAATGAACGCTATCCGATGTGACGGGTCGATTCGCAGTGGTGCAAGGAGCCCTCCGTGTCTCTGGCTTTCAATCACGGTGCCCCGATGGCCCTGGCGCGCGTCCGGGCGGGCTATCGCTGAACTGGAAACACAGAGGCACAGAGGGTTCTGGTACATCAGGCAACTACTGCATTCCCCGGCAAAATCTTCTGTTGGTTTTTTCCAACAACGGCAGTCAGACTTGACGGGTCGCTCCCCGTGGGGTGCAAGGAGCCCTCCGTGTCTCTGGGTTTGAATCACCCAGGCTATCCGTGCTCAGGCGGGACCGGGCGGTCGCGGTACGGGTACCACCAGCTCTTACGCTCCATCACATAGTCGAGATGAACAT
Source organism: Gemmatimonadota bacterium (assembly GCA_041691295.1). Taxonomy (GTDB): domain Bacteria; phylum Gemmatimonadota; class Gemmatimonadetes; order Gemmatimonadales; family GWC2-71-9; genus DATEHG01. Next base: position 18,858 of record JBEPVA010000015.1, on the reverse strand, counting down.
GCTTCGGCTCCCGAAAGGCATCGAGACCTTCCTCGCCGAGCTCGCGCCCGATCCCGCTCCAGCGCATCCCGCCGAATGGTGCCGCGTCGTTGTCGCTTAGCGGATCGTTGATCCAGAAAGTGCCGGCCTTGATGTGCTCCATTGCCTTCATGGCCAGTTCGAGACTGCGAGTATAGACCGAGGCGCCGAGTCCGAAGCGGGAATCGTTGGCAATGCGGATGGCCTCATCGGCGTCCTTGACTACCGTGATCGCGATGACCGGGCCAAAGATTTCCTCGGTGGTCGGCCGCGAGCCGTGCCTGACATCAGTCAGTACGGTTGGCGCATAGAAATGACCCTTGAGACCCATCGGCTGGATCCGCCCGCCGGGGATGGTGACGGTCGCCCCGTCCTTCACCGCCGCCGCCACCTGGCGCTCGACCAGCGCGAGGGCCTCCGCCGAGATCAACGGACCGATGTCGGTGGCAGGATCCATCGGGTCTCCCAGCGTGAGAGTGGGAACGTGCGCCACCAGCCGCTTGATAAACTCCGGAGCGATCGACTCGACCAGGATGATCCGCTTCGACGAAGTGCAGACCTGGCCGGCGTTGAGCAGCCGGGCCCACGTCACGCCGGCCACCGCAATGTCGAGATCGGCATCGGCAAAGACGATGAACGGATCGACACTGCCCAGTTCGAGATTGACCTTCTTGAGATCGGCGCCGGCACGGGCCGCGATCTTCCGGCCGACCGCCACCGAGCCGGTAAAGGCGATGAGGTCGACTGCCTCGTGGGTGGTCAGTGCCTCACCGGTCAGGTCCGCACCGGTCACCAGGTTCACGACCCCTGGCGGCAGGACGTCGTAGCACTCGGCCAGCAGCAGATTGCTGAGCGGATTCTGGTGCGGTGGCTTGCAGACGATCGTGTTACCCGCCGCCAGTGCCGGCGCCACCTTCCACGCCATCAGCAACAGCGGGAAGTTGAACGGGACGATGGCCGCGACCACACCATAGGGCTCCTTGATCGTGAAATTGATCTGGTGCGGGGCCACTGGCGGCACGGAGTTGCCGTAACTCTGCCGCCCGACCTCGGCGTAGTAGTCAAAGCAGGCTGCCACCCAGTCGATGCAGTCGATCGATTCGATCAGCGGCTTGCCGGTTTCCCGGGTCATCAGGGTGGCCAGCGCCCGCTCCCTGCCCCGGATCCGCGTCGCCACTTGGCGGAGCAGCCCGGCCTTTTCAACACCGGGCACTTTCCACCAGGCCTGCTGCGCCGCGGCGGCGGCCCGGACGGCCGCATCGACGTCGGTGGCATCGCAATCAGCGACCAGACCGATGGCCTCGAGGGTGGCGGGGTTGATGATGGCGCGGGTGACGGCCGAACGGGGCGCAACCCATTCGCCATTGATGAGGATAGGGTGCGGTTTGGGCATCGGAGATTCTAAGACCGAATTGGGACTATGGATAGGTCAGGGCAACCGAAAACACAGAGTCACAGAGGGTGCCCGCCCGCACTTGGAGCCCTCTGTGCCTCTGTGTTTGATTGGCAGTTTGCCTACTCCCTCGCGAACCGTTGCCACGCCACCGATCCCGCCGCCAGCACCCCCGTCGCCAATAGGTAGCTCAGTGTCACCGATGGTGTGGCCAGGCCGGTCCAGCCCGCAAAGTCGAAGCCGGGCAGCGCCCCGCCATTGAGCACTAGATAGAGGAAAAAGAGGAAGAGGGCAGCAAAGGTCTTGGGGGTTCCGGTGATGGCACCCAGCGCCACCGCCAGCGAGGCCGTGAACAGGGTGCCGACCAGCAGGGCAGCGGCGGAACCCGGCGCGGAGAGCAGCAGCCGCAGCATCGGAACAAGGGTAAAGAGGAGAGCCACCAGCGAAGCCGATGCCAGTTTCCACAGCGCGCGACGGGACCGGAGACGAGGCATGCCATTGAGCATGGGACCGGCGCCCACGGCACGGTCCCGGGTCGCGATATCCGCCAGCGCCAGTACCAGCAGAAAGAACGTCACTGGCAGCACCGCCCCGCGGAGCTTGCCGAGCGGTGCCACGAGCCCCCACGCCGAAAGCGCCACCAGCGCGAAGAGCGTGATTGGCGAGAGCATGAATGTGACCGCCGCGTCGCTGACGATCTGGCCGCCAAACCGCCAGCGGCTCCGTCCGCCCCACGCCGCAACCGGCAGCAGCAGCCGGGTCAGCGGCTTGAGCAGCTTGTCCAGCTGGGCCAGGATCCCTTTACCGCCCTGCTTGGCGGCGCTCCGTGCCTTGGCCGGATCGAACCGATGGAATGACCACAGCCCGAGCAGAAAGAGTGGCGCGGGCAGTAGCGCGGACGCCAGTCGGGCTGTCACCAGCGCGAAAGAAACCGGAATGTGCTGCACCACGACTGACGCGAGCGATGGATCGAACACCGTCGAGCCGATGCCGAGCCCCTGCCCCAATCCCTGCCGGTGCAGTTCAGCCAGCACCGTTCCCATTCCGAATACATCGAGCGCGATGGCCCCCCAGCTCGGCTCAGCCTGGCGGCCGGCCAGCACTACACCCGCCACGCTCAGCGCCACGATCCAGATGAAGAGATACAGGATATCGCCACCCCGACCGGCCAGCAGCGGCAGGCATTCGAACGCCAGTGCAAAGGTGGCGGCGAACACCAGGCTCGGCACGATCATCAGCAGGTAGGTGACGAGGTAAGTCAGCGGTTCGATGGCCGCTTCGCCGCGAAGCAGGTGCATGCCCAGCACGCCGACGAGATACACCGCCACGATCGAGCCGAGGAAGACGATGTTGCCCGCCAGCTTGCCGCCCAGGTACTCGATGTTCCGGATCGGCGTCGCGGCAATGATGTACCCGGTCCGGGTATCGAGATCCCGGCGCAGGGCGTTGCCCACGAGGTAGAAGCCGAACAGGCCGAGGAAGAATGAGGCAAACAGGGCGGTGCTGAGCGCCAGCGCGGTGGAGTTGTACACTGCCCGGTGGCCATCGACCACCATCACGGTATGGCCGAGGCGGAAATCGGGAACGACGACGTACGCAAAGACGATCATCAGCAGCAGGGTGACGATCGTCGAGGTCCGGCGCCAGCGTAGCCGGACATCGGTCCTGATGATGGTCCCAATTGGTGATGCCATGCTCAGCCCGCCGACCGGTTCATGGTGTGGACAAAGGCGTCCTCGAGGTCGGGCTCCGCCGCCACGGCGCCGGCACCCGGAGAGTCGCCCTGCACCACCCGCACATGCACCCCATCCGCCTTTCGCACCGCATTGGAAATTCGGAGCTTCCCTTGGCGCAATTCAAACTCCTCCGAGGAGAGGACCATGTCCCAGACGCCACCGCGGGCCGACTTGAGCAGCTCCTCGGGTGAGGCGCAGACGACCAGTCGTCCCTGCTTCATCACCGCAATCTGTCCCGCGATCGATTCGATGTCGGAGACGATGTGTGTCGAGAGGATGACCAGCTTGCCGGTGCCGATGTCGGCCAGCAGGTTGCGAAACCGCAGCCGCTCCTCGGGATCGAGACCGGCGGTCGGCTCGTCGACGATGACGAGGTCGGGGTCGTTGATGAGGGCCTGGGCAATGCCAAGTCGCTGGCGCATCCCGCCGGAGAAAGTCCCGACCTGCCGGTTGGCAACCGTGTGCAGGTTGACCATTTCCAGCAGCGTACCCACTCGGCTCCGATCGGTCACTCCCTTGAGCGCCGCGAAGTAGGTCAGGAACTCCGCCGCCGTGAGATTGTCGTAGGTGCCGAAATCCTGGGGCAGGTAGCCCAGCCGGCGGCGCAGCCACTCGGGATCCGCCAGAATATCGTGGCCTTGGAAGGTGATACTGCCGGCGGTCGGTGAAGTGACCGTGGCGATCATCTGCATCAGCGTGGTCTTTCCGGCCCCATTCGGACCCAGCAATCCCAGGACTCCGCCCGGCACCGAGAGTGAGAAGTCCTGGACCCCGAAGGTGCCGGAGCGGAATCGCTTCGAGACTGCGGAAAGTTCGAGCATTAGATCCTTGAAATAGGTTCCGGGTTCCGGGCCTGCCCCGAGCGCAGCGAGGGATCTCCGGGTTCCGCCAAGTGTGTCGAGCAATCGGGGATGTTTCAATATGAGTCCATCACGATATTCTTGCTTCTGCGGGTTGCTCGACCCCCCACGCCTGCCGCCCTACCTCGCGAGTACCTCCACCCGACAACCGAGATACTGATCCTCAGCGCGCTTCTGCTGCTGGCAACTCCAATCGATTCCGCCCTCGCGCTCAAGAAGTGCGGGGCGCCCTCGATGCCGATCGGGATCATCTTCAGCAGTGGTACGGTCACCTTCGCCCTCTTGGCGGCAGGGGTGCCCGATTCATCCTCAATCCGCATTCTCCAAGTCGCCAACGGCTCTGCCGCGGGACTGCGCAGTGCGCTGACCCGGCAACTGCCGAGCTGCCGATTCAAGTCGGTCAGTCAGCATCCGAACGGGCGCGCCAAGCCCCGGGTGGCATTCGACGCCGACCTGCTCAAGATCTATGATCTGAAATGGGCGGACCCTGCCGACATCGTCACTGTCGTACTGGCAACGGAGCGCCCGGAAGCCGACGAAGTGGTCGAATTCATGGATGACAGCCTGGAGGAGCGTCCCGCCAATACCTGTGACGTGCTGATTCCTCGCGGCCCGGAGTCGACGACGCGGGTGGGAGCCCGGGACACGAAGACGACGGTCGGGCCATTCGGGCATGAGAAGCGAGGGCCGGCTCCAGACGGTGGCGTCGTGCTGATGCGGTATATCGTATCTCCCGAGGGCAGGGTCGATCCCGACGGGGTTCAGATCGACGCGACACCTGGTCCGAGCCAGAGTGCGACCGCCCGTCGGATCCTGACCGCCTGTCACTGGGTTCCGGGCCGGATCCATGGATTTCCGGTGGCGGTCCGTATCGCGCAGCGTCAGAAATTCTAGGACCAGCGGCAGGAGGCAACGGCGCACCTACTGAATTTCGGGTCGGCACGCCAGAGCGAGGGGCGAATGGCGTGATCTCTGTCACGTCTGAAATCGAACTGGTTCACCCGAGACGAGAACGCGCTATCTTCTGAGTCCGGCCGCTTGGTTCCCGGCCCCCATTTCCCTCCACCGAGTACCGAGTGCTCCTCTCCCTCGCACTGGCCCTGGCGGCCGACAGCACCGTAGCGCGGCGCATCGTGCTGGCCCCGGCCGAATCGATCGCGACGACCGAAATCGGTGCGGGCAAGCCGGTGGTGTTCGTGGCCAGCATGCTGGGGAGCGGCTATACCTACCGGAAGGTCATTCCCCTGCTGACCCAGCGCGGTTATCGCGCCATCGTCATCGAACCTCTGGGCACCGGCCAATCGTCCTTTCCCACCAATGCCGACTATTCCCTCACCCGCCAGGCCGATCGAGTCGGACAGGCCCTCGACTCGCTGGGATTGACCGGAGTCATCGTAGTCGGCCAGGGCATGGCCTCGTCGATTGCGCTCCGGCTGGCGTACCGCCGGCCGGAGCTGGTCCGCGGGGTGCTGTCGATCGACGGCGGAGTGAGTGAAGCCGCGGCCACGCCCGGCATGCGCGGGGCGGCCAAGTTTGCCGGCTTGATCAAGCTGTTCTTCGGAGTCGGCAGCATCCGCAAGCGGGTCAACCGGGACATGCGGGCCAACGCCGCCGATACCAGCTGGGTCACGCCGGAGCTGGTCGACGCCTACATCGCGGGACAGGCCCGGGACCTGGACGCCACCATTGATGTCATCAAGGCGATGGTCCACTCCAAGGAGCCGGAGTCACTGCACGCCAATCTCAACGCCTACCCGGGACCGGTGCATTTCCTGATTGGCGCGGTGCCACACCCTACGGCCATGCCAGATACCGAAGTCGCGATGCTGAGCACCACGCTCCAGCATTTTTCGGTCGATACCGTGGCCGGCGTGGCGCAGTACATCCAGGAAGAAAATCCCGACCGGGTCCGGGTGGCCATCGAATGGCTCGACACGCCGCCCAAGCATGTACGGGCCAGTGAGGCGCCGCACTCGGCGGAGCATTCGGATTTACCGGCAGCCCAGCCGGCCGAGACGACGGGAACGTACTAGACGAGAGACAAGAGACGAGAGACGAGAGTCGAGAGTCTGGAGTCTAGAGTCTTGCATTCCTCAGACGTGACGGGCTCGACCTGTTTCGGACCTTGGACTCTAGAATTGGGTCTTTCGCCCTCCGCCCTCCCCACGGTTTCCTGTTCGCTTTTCGCTGTTCGCTCTTCCCGCCATTTAGCTGTTCGCCGTTCCCGCTTTCCAGTTATCCTTCCGCCCCAACGACCGTACCCCCAAGGAATTCGCATGGCACTGCTGGGCATGAGAGATGTCACCATCGCGTTCGGCGGACCACCGATCCTCGAGGCCGCCAACCTCGGCATGGAGCGCGGAGAGCGGGTCTGCCTCCTGGGCCGGAACGGGGCGGGCAAGAGCACCCTGATGAAACTGCTTGACGGGTCGATCAAGCCCGATGCCGGCGAAGTCATCCGTCAGGTCGGCACAACGGTGGCCCGGCTGGAACAGGAAGTGCCCGCCGAACTGGAAGGAACAACTTTCGATGTGGTCGCGGCCGGACTCGGCGAAACCGGCACGCTGCTGGCCCGCTACCATGATGCGGCCCACCGGGCCAGCGGACCCGATCATGAATCGGCGCTGCGCGAAATGGATCGGCTGCATCACGCCATCGAAGCGGCTAATGCCTGGCAGCTCGAGACCCGGGTCGAGACGGTACTTTCACATCTGGGCCTGGAAGCCGACGCACCGTTTGCCCGATTGTCCGGCGGCCGCAAGCGCCAGACGCTGCTGGCCCGCGCCCTGGTGCGCCAGCCCGACCTGCTGCTGCTCGACGAACCCACCAACCACCTCGACGTCGACGCCATCGAGTGGATGGAGGATTTCCTGATCGGCCGGAGCGCCACGCTGCTGTTCGTCACCCATGATCGAGCCTTTCTCCGCCGGCTGGCCACCCGGATCGTCGAGCTTGACCGCGGCAAGCTGGTGGACTGGGGCACCGATTACGACACCTACCTCGAGCGCAAGGAGTCGTGGCTGGCCTCGGAGCAGAAGGGCTGGGCCGAGTTCGACAAGAAGCTGGCCAAGGAGGAAGTGTGGATCAGGACCGGGATCCAGGCCCGCCGGACCCGGAACGAAGGACGAGTCCGAGCCCTCGAGCGGCTGCGGCTGGAGCGCCAGGCCCGGCGCGAGCACCCCGGCACCGTCAAGCTGGTGACCCAGGAGGCCGAGCGTTCAGGCCGGCTGGTGGTCGAGGCCAGGAACGTCAGCTTTGCTCACGGCACTCGCACCATCGTGAAGGACCTGACGACCACGATCATGCGGGGCGATCGGATCGGTCTGATCGGCCCCAACGGCAGCGGCAAGACCACCCTGCTCCGCCTGCTGCTCGGCGAACTCAAGCCTGACAGCGGCTCGATCCGCCACGGCACCAGTCTCGAGGTGGTCTATTTCGACCAGCTGCGCGAACAGCTCGACCCCGATGCCACCATCGCGGACAGCGTGGCCAATGGCAGCGAGTGGGTCGAGCTCGGGGACCGTCGCAAGCATGTGCTCGGCTATCTGCAGGATTTCCTGTTTCCACCCGAGCGGGCCCGCACGCCGGTGCGCGCCCTGTCCGGCGGCGAGCGGAACCGGCTGCTGCTGGCCCGGCTGTTCACCCGGCAGTTCAACGTCCTGGCGCTGGACGAGCCGACCAACGATCTCGACATCGAAACGCTGGACTTGCTCGAAGATCTGCTGGTGGAGTTTTCGGGTACTCTGCTGGTCGTGAGTCATGACCGGCAGTTCCTCGATAACGTGGTCACCAGCACTCTGGTCATGGAAGGTCAGGGCCAGGTCGGCGAGTATGTCGGCGGCTACAGTGACTGGGTCAGCCAGCGTCCGGCACCGCCGAGCAGCCAGTCGCAGCCGGTGAAGCAGACGTTTACGGGAAGAGTTGTCACCCCGAAGGCGGAGAAGAAGCGGAAGCTCAGCTATAAGGAAAGCCAGGAGCTGGCTGGGCTGCCGGACCGGATCGAGCAGTTGGAGCGGGACCGGGCAGAGCTGTTTGCCTCGCTGGCCGATCCGAAGCAGCTGAAAGGTGGCAAGGCAGCCCAACTCGCGGCTCGGCTCAAGGAGCTGGATTCGGCGGTGGCCAAGGCGACGGGACGGTGGGAGGATCTGGAGAGTCTGAAGCCATAGGCCATAAGCCTTAAGCCTTCGGCCATAAGCCGTTGGCCGTTGGCCGTTGGCCGCAGGTTGATGAGTCGGGGGTCGAACGCCGCCGTTCCGTGGTGCCCTCCTCCACCCACCCGGGAACCGTGACATGCACCGACTTCCGGGTGCCGAATTCCACCTTCGTCGGTAACTTTCAGGCCCAGCTGCACGAAGAAAAACGACCCCACAATCGTGAAAGAGGTCTCCGGAGAATTCCGGGTACGACCTGGCCACTAATGAAAACATTCGTCTTGCTGTCCTGCGTCGCACTGCTTGCGAGTGCGAGCAGACCATTGTCCGCCCAGACCGCGGCCGCGCCCGAACTCTTCGGCGCCGGGGTCTTTTCGACCGGCAACTGGGATTTCTTCCTGGCCCTCTCGCCGGACCAGCGTCACGCGTGGTTCTGCCAGGCCAACGAGAACTTCACCGATTTCCGGATCTTCCAGACCCACAAGGATGCCGCCGGGCATTGGGCCAAACCGGTGGCTCCCCGGTTTGCGGCCGACTGGGGCAACGCCGACCCGCACCTGAGCCCCGACGGCAAAACGCTGTATTTCATCTCCAACCGGGCCACTCCTGACGACAATGGCTTCAAGCCGGCCTTTCATGTCTGGTCGGTCGACCTGGCCGCCGGCGGCGACAAGTCGGTGCGGCTGCCCGCTCCGGTCAATATTCCCGGCAGCGACGACTGGTCGCCGTCGATTGCGGTCAATGGCGATCTGTATTTCGGATCCGACCGCACCGCGGCCCACGCCGGGTTCAACATCTGGGTCTCGCACCGCACTCCGGCCGGCTACACCACGATCGAGGAGCTGGGCGATTCGATCAATACCGCCGGCAACGAAGTTGAGCCGTGGATCGCGCCGGACGGCAGCTACCTGATCTTCAGCGGCTCCGCTCGGTCCGATAGCACCGGTCAGTACGATCTGTACCTGAGCCGGCGGATAAACGGCGTCTGGCAATCCGCCCATCCGGTGCCGGGTGGGATCAACACCGCAAAGTCGGAGTTCAACCAGAGTGTCTCCCCCGACGGCAAGTGGCTGTACTTCAGCAGCGACCGGCCACTCGCCGGCTCAATCGGGCAACGGGTCGATTTCCCGCGCGACGACTTCTCGATCCAAGGAATCGGCAATGGCAAGGGTGATATCTACCGGGTGCCGATGAGCGCGCTGGGGCTGTGAGGGACGGATGGGACGGGTAAGAGGGATAGTCAGGCAGACAGGCGTGTCGACGGGCCCAGCGGGACAGAATTGGCAGGACTATACTCCGTGACCCCATGCAGGTTGGCTCGGGGCACGGAGGATTGACTCGTGAATCACCAGATCAAGATGGCGGCGCTGGTGGCCGCCTGCGTCATAGCTGGCTGTGATCGCTCGGCAGCTTCCCACAAGTCGGCCGGAGCTGACAGCAGCCCTACAACCTCGATGACGACGCCTGCCGCTGCTCCTGCCGACACCCCAGCCGCGCCGCCCGCCACATCGGCACCATCTGACGCCCCACCGCCGCTGCGAGATGCCTATCACACCGCGCCACTCGATACGGTCAACGCCAAGATTTATGCTGGCTGGAAGTACTACAACCTCAACTGCTCCCGCTGTCACGGCGAGGATGTGCTGGGTACGACTATCGCGCCGCATCTGATCATGTCGCTCAAGCCCGAAGGCCCGATCCCGAATGAGGGGGTCTTCCTGTCCACCGTCTGCGGCGGCCGCCCCGAAAAGGGAATGCCGGCCTGGTGCAAGGTCGGGCTCAGCACCGCCCAGATCGATACCATCTATTCCTATGTGAAGGGCCGGAGCGACGCCAAGCTCCACCCCGGTCGGCCCGCGCTCAGGTAGCACCCTCCGACTGATTGGGGCGGCCGGTTCCGGCTGCCCATCATTCTCCGCTGCCACTACCATCGATGGTAGTAGCGGGCCGCAGGGTACAACCACAAGTTATTGTGGATGCGCTCAGCTGCCCTCGACCCGATTCCGGTGCCAACCGGCTGTGCGCCATGCCTCACGCACGTCATCGCCTGCTTCACCACTGCCCTGCTGCTGACCACCCTCCCCGCTCACACCGGCCTGGCCCAGGCCAGACCCGACAAGATTCCCAAACGACCGCACCTTGCCGCCGGGCAGGACAGCAACAGCGCGGTGGCCTATTACTCTGATGGCATGGAGTACATCGACCGCGACCCCGAACGCGCGGCCGCTTCGTTCTACTGGGCCAGCCGGTTTGATCCTTCCTGGGCGGCACCCTATTACGGGGAGTATGCCGCGCTGCTGCTGTGCGAGCCTCCCCAGAACCTGAACGCCTACCTGACCGACCAGCGCTGGGCCCTCCAGAATCAGCACCTGCTCCACATCGATTCGCTGGCCTGGCTCGCAGCACTCAAGAATCCGTTCGTGGACCGCCGGCTCGAAGGCTCGGTGCTGGGGACCTGGCTCCGGCGCCGCGGTGATGGCGATGAAACGCTCCGCATTCTCGCAGGGCAGAACCCGGGGCTGGCCGGCTGGGTGGCGTATGCCCGCGGCAATTTTCGCCGCTCCATCGCGCTCTACACCGACGCGATCAAGGCGCACCCCGATGAACCAGGACTACAGATCTGGCGGGCCCGGGCCTTCTTCTCGATCGGGCAAAACGACAGCGCCCTGGCCGCGGTGAGGCATGCCCTCGAATACCAGCGCGGCGTCGAGTCCGACATCGGCGAGGGCTGGGTGTCTCATGCATTCCTGGAGTACAGCGTCGGGTTCCTCTTCGCGCTCGCCGAGCAGCCCGACTCGGCACGGGCGGCCTACGAACGGGCGCTGCTGGATGACCTGACCTTTCACCCGGCCCACCGGCAGATGGCTCAGGTCCGGCTCGTGGCCCACGACTCCGCCGGAGCGCTCGACGAGCTGGCCCAGGCGGTGAGTCTGGCGCCGAACGAGGCCGGGTATCTCTACGACTTCGGCGTGCTGCTCCTGGTCTCGGGCCATTCCGACTCGGCGGTCAACGTCTTGAAGCGTGCCATCGTCGCCGAACCATTCTTCGCGTCGCCGCACTATCCGCTGGGGGTGATGTACGCCAAGAGCGGCTTTGCCAAGGAGGCGGCCGAACATTTGAATGCCTTCATTCGACTGGCACCGGCTTCCCTGGCTCCCACCATCAACGCCGCCCGGGTCCGGCTGGCCGCTCTCCAGGCGGATTCCACTCAGCCCTAGCGGGGATTCGGCCGGAAGCTGCCCTCCGGTTTTATCATTCCCGCCATGCAAATCCGACTGGCAGTTCCGACCGATGGCCCGCGCGTGGCCGAGATCTACCGTCCCGCGGTGCTGGGCAGCACGATCTCGGTGGAGCTCGATCCACCGAGCGGCGAGGAGATGGCCCGCCGAATCACCGAGACCAGTCGCCGATTTCCCTGGCTGGTGGCCGAGACCGACCGGGTCATCGGGTTTACCTACGCCGGCCCCCACCGCACTCGGCCGGGGTATGCCTGGTCGGCCGAATGCACGATCTACACTGACTCGCTGGCTCCGCGCCAAGGAACTGGTCGGGCGCTGTACACCAGCCTGTTCGAGCTACTGCGCCTGCAGGGATACCAGAACGTCTACGCCGGCATCGTTGAGGGCAACCCGGCCAGCACCGCCTTTCACCTGGCGATGGGATTCGAACTGGTGGCCGAGTATCGGGAGGTGGCGTTCAAACATGACCAGTGGGTCAGCTCGCGCTGGTACCACCGGTCGCTGGGGAAACATCCCATTCCGCCGTCGCCGGTGGTTCCGCTGCCCGAGTTGATTGGAACTCCAGCCTTCGGCCGGGCCCTCGCAGCAGGGCTTCCCGATTCTCCAGGGTCGATACGATGAGCCGCCGCCGCGGAGATGCATGATTGCCCGGCTGTAACCGACCTGTAATGCAGCTGCCACCGGGATGTTAGCCGCAGGCGCTAAGATGGAGCGCCTTTCCTCCGATGGTGGTGGTTACCGCGGTGCAATGAAACGGAGTCCGACATGGCGTCAGGTGGCTGGGATGTGAGGCGACTGGTCCTGGTTGGGATTCTCGCCGGGCTGGCGCAGGTGGCCGCAGGGGTGGCGATGTACCTCGGCGGTGTGTACTTCGCCCCATGGAGCATGCTGATCAGTGTGGTGGTGCTGCTGCTCTGCATCGTGATTGGAGTTGGCTGGTATACCGCCCATCGGCTGGCTGGGGCGGCTACCTACCGGCAGGCGCTGCTCATCGGGGCCGTGATCAGCCTTTCGACCGGCATAGTATACGCGATCTACAACTTCCTCTCCATCGACTTCTTCTATCCTCACTTTCTCGATGACTTTGCCCGGGCCATGGCAGAGCGCCGCCCGGCGGTCGAGCAGACGCCCGAGGCGCTCCGCGCCTTGCGCGCGACTCTCTCCGCGCCCGCCATCGCAGTGCCGAATCTGGTTCGGCTCACCGTGTTCGGCACCGTCCTGTCCGCGGTCTGTGGAATCTTCCTGCGGACCTCCCGGTCAGGCCGCTGAGGCCAGGTTGGGGGAGCAATCCACCGCGTGATGTGGTCGCTGCCCGGGCTGAAACGTCTGGAGCAGACCCCAACCATTGCGGAGATGCCATGAACCGGATCTTCATTCTCGCGCTGCTGCTGCCCTGTTTCGTGGCCTGCCAGAAGGCGCCTGAATCCATGACACCCAACGGCGCCAGTCCCGAAATTCGGGCTGCCATCCAGGCCGGTGACGAGGCCTGGTCCCGGGCCGACATCGCGGGAGACAGCGCCGCCATGCGGGCGCTCTACGTCGACGACATGGTCAGCATGCAGGCGGACACGACCGACTTGGTCGGCCGGGACGCGATGGTAGCCGACCTGGCCCATGGCTTTGCGGCCCGGAAGGACACCATTCTCAAGATCGAGACCGTGATCGTCAGCCTCGAGGAGTCGGGCGGGCTGGCCTGGGAATCGGGGCACGTCACACTGACCCGGCGCAATCGCGATTCAGTGAATGCCGCGCCGAGGAGCGCCCGGTTCAAGTACATCACCTTCTGGCAGCGGGGCGTGGATGGGAAGTGGCGGATCAGGCGCGACCTCGGGGTTGGGGATCTGTTACCCAAGTGAGCCTGAGATGCAACCGGTTCCGCGTGAAGGGTTCACGGTTCACGGTTCCCGGTTCACGCATTGTCCCGAGCGCGTCGAGGCATACATTCCTGAGTCGTACTCCTGAATCTCATCCGCGCTCCCGGGAACTCTCCACCTTTGAACTCCGCCAGCCGAGGCCATCGCGCCAACGGCCTCACCCACTCCCACTCAGAAATGAACCGCCGCCCGGCAGACCGGCGTCTGCCATGGAGCTGTCATGACCGAGCCAGCCACACCAGCTGATCCGTCGGCCCCGCTCACCTTCGACCGGGTCCAGCTGGCCGCAGGCGCGACTGCGGCCGTGCCGGTCTGCGCCCGCTGCCGGACACCGATCACCAGCATGTACTATGAAACCCACGGGCAGCTGGTCTGCTCCGATTGTCAGGATCACTTCTCCAAACGCGACATGGCGGGCCGCGGGACCGGGCCCTTCAGTCGTGCGGTGCTGTTCGGTCTGGGCGCGGCGATTGCCGGTGCCGTCCTGTATTACGCAGTCCGGGAGGCCACCGGACTCGAGATCGGCCTGATCGCGATCGCGGTCGGCTGGATGGTGGGCCGGGCTATCCAGAAGGCGACCGGCGGAGTGGGCGGGCGGCGCTACCAGATCCTGGCGGTGGCCTTGACCTATCTGGCGATGACCTCGACCTACATCCCGATGCTGGTCACGAGCATCAAGAACGACCGTCCCTCCGCGAACTCGACAGCCTCGACCAGATCAACGACGGACTCGACGACCGCGGCCGCCACGCCGCCGACGAGCGGAATCAAGGTGCTGGGTGAGATTGCGCTGGCGCTTGGACTCGTGCTGGTGCTGCCGATTCTCGTCAACATCGAGGACATGCCTGGCGGCATCCTCGGGTTGATGATCCTTGGCTTCGGCCTGTTGCAGGCGTGGCGAATGACCAAGAAGACCGAGCTGGTCTTCACTGGTCCGTTCAAGGTGGCTGCCGCCGCTACCCCGACTGGAGAGTCGGAGTGACGGCTGGAAGCACCGCGCTGCCGAGCGCCACGCTCTGCCCCCAGTGCGGCACCGAGCTCGCCCCCTCGCTCACCAGCTGTCCCTCATGTCATGTGCTGGTCCACGGCACCCGACTCGGCGAGCTGGCCACCCAGGCTGAAGCGGAGGTGGCGGCAGGCAACCTGTCCGCCGGGCTGGCCCACTGGCGCGAGGCGCTCGAGCTGCTGCCGATCAATTCGTCCCAGTACCAGGCGGTGGCGGACCGGATCGCCGAACTCGGTCGCCGAGTCGATGCGGTGGGCAAGGAAGGGCAGGTCAAGAATGAGCGGCCGGTTCATCGGCGGATCTGGAGCGCCATCGTCGCTGGCGGCATCTTTCTCCTCTCCAAGATCAAGCTGCTGCTGCTCGGCCTCACCAAGATCACCACACTGCTCTCGATGCTGGTCTATTTCGGAGTCTATTGGGAATTGTGGGGATGGAAGTTTGCCCTGGGGCTGGTGCTCTCGATCTACATCCACGAGATGGGCCACATGGCGGCCTTTCACCGCTACGGGATGAAGACCACTGCCCCGATGTTCATCCCGGGGTTCGGCGCCCTGATCCGCTACCGACAGGCGATTACCGATCCGCGGCAGGAAGCCAGGGTTGGGCTGGCTGGCCCCTTATGGGGACTCGGTGCCGCGCTCGCGTGCTACAGCATGTTCCGGATCACCGGGGACCACAGCTGGGCTGCGATCGCCAAGATGGGCGGCTTCATCAACCTGTTCAACCTGATTCCGATCTGGCAGCTCGATGGCGGTCATGGATTCAAGGCGCTCACCCGGCCGCAGCGCTGGGTGGCCGCCGCCGCGATCGGAGCATGCTGGGCCGTCACCTCGCAGGGGATGCTGATCCTGCTCGGAATCGGTGCGGCATACCAGGCGCTGTCAAAGAAACAGACCCGGACCGGAGACACGCTGTCGTTCGTCAGCTACATCGCCCTGGTCGGAGTCCTGTCCTGGCTGGCGGGGATTCTGGTCGATACCACCGGCTGATTGTCGTAGCCGGACTTCCTACCCTCAGAGAATCCTACTGATGCGCTTTTCCAGTTCGCTGGCGCTGCTCGCTTCGGTTGTCCTCATCGGCTGCAAGCCAGCGCCCGTATCTGCCCCGTGGTCCTGGAGTCCAGCGATGCGCCAGGAGCTGATGGCGCGCCTGGTCCGCGAGCAGGCGGCACGAGACACCTTCCTTGCCACCATCAGCGCGACCGGGAAACCGTCGCTGCCCAGCATCCTGGCCATGACCAGCGTGGACTCGTCCAACCAGGCCTGGCTCCGGCCGATCCTGCTGGCCCACGGCTGGCCCCGTCGTGCCGTGCTCGATTCAGTGGGCATCGAGGCGGTCTTCCTGATCGTGCAGCACGCGGATCGGGATCCAGAGTGGCAGGCCGCAATGCTGCCTCAGCTGAAGGCGGCCCATCTCGACGGGGAACTCGATGGACAGAGCGTGGCGCTGCTGACCGACCGCGTCGCCAAGGCGCAGCACCGCCCCCAGGTCTACGGCACCCAGACCACCTTTACCGGACGGACCCCGATCGTCGACCCGATCGAGGATTCGGCCCACGTGGACGAACGGCGGGCCTCGATGGGGCTGCCACCGCTGGCGGTGTACATGCAGATCCTGGATTCGATGGTGACGAGTTCGGGAAAGCACTAGGGAACCGGACGGACAAGACCAACAGGACGGACAGGGCGGCCGAGTGGGCCCGAAGGTCAGAACCATGTCAGGGCAGGCGGTCCAGATCCTGACAGGACAAAGGGAGGGAAGCCGCTACACTGAGAGGAGCGACTCCACACACCCGGAGGCTTCCCCAATGGCCCGCCCGCGAATCGAATCGGTCGACCTGCTGCGGGGCGTCATCATGATCGTGATGGCCCTCGACCACACCCGTGATTTTTTCGGCATTCCGGGCCAGAACCCGATCGATCTCGCGACTGCTTCGCCGGGGCTGTTCCTCACCCGCTGGATCACCTTTTTCTGCGCTCCAGTTTTCTTCCTGCTGACTGGCACCGGGGCGGCCCTGTCACTGGGCCGGAAATCGCCGGCGGAGCTGTCGCGATTCCTGGCCACTCGAGGGGTGTGGCTGATCTTCCTCGAGCTCGTGGTGCTGCGCTGCGTCTCCTACCAGTTCAACTTCGACTTCCGGGTCACCCTGCTGCTCGTGATCTGGGCACTGGGGTGGGCCATGATCGCGCTATCGGTGCTGAGCCGGCTGCCGGTCAGCGTCATCACGACCCTGGGGGTCGTCCTGGTGGCGGGGCACAATATGCTGGACGGCGTGCAGTGGGACTCACCGATCTGGTCCATCCTCCATCGGCCCGGCTTCGTGCTCAATGGCGAGCGGGTGGTGTTCGTAGCCTACCCGCTGATTCCGTGGATCGGGGTGACGGCATTGGGGTTTTCCCTGGGTCGGATCTATCACTGGGAGGCAACCAGGCGGCGGACCTTCCTGCTGCGGCTCGGCACAGCCCTTTCGGTCGGCTTCCTGCTGATCCGCGGGATCAACGTCTACGGCGACCCCAATCCGTGGGAGCCGGGACGCGACCAGCTCTACACCGCGCTCTCGTTCCTTAACGTCAACAAGTATCCGCCCTCGCTTTCCTTCCTGCTGATGACGCTGGGGCCGGCCCTGCTCGTGCTCGCGGCCCTGGATCGCGGAACACCCACCTGGCTGCGCCCCGCGCTGGTGTTCGGCAAAGTCCCGATGTTCTACTATATCGTTCACTTTACCCTGCTCCACTTCCTGGCCGTGATCTTCTGTCTGGTCCGCTACGGCTCGGCCCACTGGATGTTCGAGTCGCCGGACCTTGGCCACTATCCATTCAGCCCGCCACCAGACTGGGGTTACGGGTTGCCGGTCGTTTACCTGCTCTGGGTGGCCGTCGTGCTCATGATGTATCCATTGTCGCGCTGGTATGCGGGGGTCAAACAGCGGCGGAGCGATTGGTGGCTCAGTTACCTCTAGCGGATTCAGGTTTCCAGGAACGCCGATTGCGCAGACGAGGTGGATCTAGCCCCTTCAGCCCTTAGTCCGGTCTCGTCCTAGTAGGGTTGGGAGCTTGGGTTGGGCTCGGTGTCTGGTGTTGTTCCGTCTCACCTCTTATCTGTCACCTCTCACCTCTCTGGTTACCTGTCACCGCTGCTCCTCATCCGGTGATCGTCACTTCCTTGAGGTGCACGCCGGTGGCGCAGGATTTCACTACCTTGGGCGCCTTGCCACCCTTCACGCTGGTCGCATGAGCGGCCTTGAGGGGCAAATCGCGTACCGATTTGGACCTGGACTCAATCTTCTTGCTGGCTTTCGCGGCCATGGCGGCCTCCTGCTATGGGGAAATCAATCTGGGTACCTGAATGGATATCGCGGTGACCGGCCCTGATGTGACACCGGCGGCGCCCCCAGTTCTCAGCTCAGCAGCTCGACCCCCGACATCCGCTCACACTCCGCCAGCAACCGATCCTGCAGCCCAGCATCCCGGGCAACTGAGTTGAAGCCGCGAATCTCCTTGTGAAAGAAGTACTGCCCGCTCACCATCGCCGTCTTGTCGTCACTCACCGCCAGCCACGCCTGGGTTTCGCTCCCCTTGGCCAGATCGTCCGGGGCGCCGGGCCCTCCCATCCTGGTCGCGACCCAGCCGGGCTCCAGCGAATTGCTCAGCACATCCTTCCATCGCCTGGCAATGGCAAACGCCAGCATGACATCGTGCAGCTTGGTGTCGGAGTACGCCTGCATTCCATCCCACCGGCGCCTGCTCCAGTTGAGGTCCGCCAGCTCGGCGTGGCCACTCTGGTTGAGTCCCGAACTGAGATAGATCAGGCGCCCTGGCCTGGTCATCAGCGCCGAGAGGACGTACGGAGCGAGGGTGTTGACGGCGAACACGTGCTCGATCCCGTCGGCGGTCTCCCGACGCGGCTCCTTGAAGCCGACCGCGGCATTGTGAATCACCGCGTCGAACCGCCCAATCGCATTCGCTTCCTCGGCCACTCGTGTCATCTCTGCAAGGCTGCCAAGATCGCCGTGGATGGCTGAGCGGGCGCCGGGGGCGGCCTTCATGGCATCGCGGGCGCGGGCAGGGTTGCGGGCGTGCAGGACGACCTGGTGCCCGTCCTGGATCAGCCGACGGGCAGCGTGGAGGCCGAGTCCGTCAGCGGAACCGGTGATGAATACAATGGTCATTGGTCATTAGTCGTCATGAAGCCACACTTCGCTGGCGCCCCACCGCACTGGGAGCCAATTCCCCCCTCCCCGATTGGGCAGAGGGGTCGGAGGTGAGGCCAGTGGAGCGAAGCGCCCCGGGGTATCAGCCCTCCTACTGCTCCTTCAGGTCCTACTTGAACTTGGACCCGGCCTCGAGGTTGAGTGAGCTCCACCAGATAGATCGGATTGGACCGGCAAGGATGTGACACCGGGGTCAGTGGCCAGACGTTGGACTAGCACTCAATTCCACCGCCGACTCCGATGCCGCGCGGCAGGCCAACGCTGAGTCGGGGAGAGAGAAGCGGGGGGGCCCCCCCGCCCCCGGGCGCCGCCCAGTTTGTGGGGGCCCCCGCCAAAAGAGGGGGGGGGGGGGTGAGTGTGTGGGGTGGGGG
>JBEPVA010000014.1:0-33672 GCA_041691295.1 Gemmatimonadota bacterium | reverse complement strand
ATCGGACTCCGATGGCTGCCCCTTTGGCGTTGGCAGAGTCTATCGGTTGAGCAGGTAGATCAGGCCACCAATGAAACTCAGCAGGCCAATTGCCGGACCGACGAAGAAGAAGCCAGTCATGGCCGCTTCCTGGCTGCGGTCCGGTTTGGTGGAGGTCATTGAAACCAGCAGGGCGCCGAGCAGGACACCAGCTGGGTATCCGCCGAGCCCGAAGAGCAGCGCAAGCCCAAAGGTTTTCATTGCTGAATCACCAGTCTCGGGCCATGAAGCGAGGCGTGACTCCGGCCAGCGCTCCGATGGCGAGTTTCAGGTTTCGGGACCGGGCCTCGGCAGATTTGAGTCGGTTCAGGTACCGGAGAATTTCCTTCTGGCGGCTGGGAATCAGTTCTTGCCACGCCGACTTGGCTTTCGGACTCTTGCCGAGGGCCTGCTTGAACCACGCCGGCACCGGCTGCAGCGGACCTTTGCGATACGCCGAGTCGAATTTCAGGTCGACGGTGACCCGATCGCCGACTGCGGTACCGGAGGCGCGGCGGACATCGCCGTGGAGATAGAGATAGAAGTCTCCAGTACCCATCGGCATCAGGTTGATGCGCCACGGCAGCCGCGTCGGATGTCCGTTGACCCGCACCAGCACTGGCATCGGCTTCCGCCCGTCGGCGCGGAGCGCCCTGGCCCGACGGGCGCTGACCCGGACGTATGGATTGATGCCGTGGATCCGAATGATTCCCTCGAAGCGGAGGGGGCCGGTTGGGGCGTGGATCACTCGCGGTTGTCGGAGCCGAGCTTGAAGGTGAACATCACTGGCGGATCTTCGAGGTCGGTGCCGCCGGCCGATTCATACAGGCGGATGGCGGCCTTGTTGGCCGGGCTGGTGAGCACCCAGGCCTCGCGGCAGCCGAGCGTGGAGGCGTGGGCAAAGAGGGCCTGCAGCAGCTTCCGCCCCAGCCCCTGGCGCTGGTGAGTCGGCGCCACTCCAACCTCGTTGACCCAGAGCTCGGCCGGCTTGTCCGGGTGGACGTAGTGCACCCCGGAGGCAAATCCCACCACGCTGCCGGACTCGAGCGCCACCGCGAGATGATGCCGCGGGTCACGCAGGAACTCCAGGCTCAGAGCGGGATCGATATCATGATCGAACACCCCCGCCGACATCGTGGCGAGCGTGGCTTGGTCGTTTGGCCCCAGCATGCGGAACTCGATGGTCACGCGAATATCCCTGGTGGGTGAAGTTGGAGGGAGAAAAGTGCCTGTTCCGTCGGTTACCAGCAAGCACCGGGGGTCGGGCTACTTCCGCCGGACCGAACTCGACTTGGCCCAATAGACAAACTCCGGTTCGTAGCAGGTTCCTTCCAGGTCGGCGAACCGGTCCAGCATGAAGGCCCGGGCATCAGTCACGCCGGCGTTATAGACCGACGGGGCGATCTCCTTCAGCAGAAAGTCCAGCAGCTGGGCGTCCTGGATGCCACTGGAATCGAGTTCAAGCGCCTCACGGCAGAATCGACTGATGGAGGCCAGCGCCTGTGTACGGGTGTCATTTGGAAGGGAGACCGCCATGTCCGAACCCCTCTGAAGTGGATGATTCGATTCCAGTGTGAGGGCAACGCGCCCGACTCAGCGCTGGCCCGACTTCCGCAACAGGTTCATTCCCCAGAGACAGAGTGCCGCAGCGGCGGCGGTAATGGCCAGGTACCATGGCTCGCTGGCCATGCTGCGTTCGACGACCATCCGGGACAGATGGGCAATGGTCAGCGCGCCGAACAGCAGGGCGGTGGTCCAGACATCCGCTTTCATCGGAAACGTCGGGAGTATGGAATCGGGTTCGATCCAGAGAATGTCAATCCGGCATCAAGAATCCACCACCCCCAGGGGTGAACTGAGGCCGCCCGGCATTTTCATGCAGTAACCGGGAACAGGTCCTGGATTCGGACCGCTATCCGTTGTTGGACCGCGTCAGTCACCATCCGACGGTGACAGTATTCGGGTTCGGCTTCGAGACAGAGCAGGCAGGCGGGCCGACCGGCCGTGACCAGGTCGATCAGAACTTCGAGATCGTCTCGGGCAGCAAGGGTCCTCAGATGGGCGGAATAAACCAGTCGCAGCTCTTCGTGCCGCCCGGCCCGCGCTGCCGCTCGTCCATTCGCCGGGGTGCCGAGGCCGCGCAGGTGCAGGTAGTCGATGCCGCCGGCCTGGAGGTTGGCGGTCAGCGCCGTCTTGGCGAATCCCGGCCGCCTGGAACTGGCCACGGCGCGGACATCCACCAGCAGCTCGACGCCGGCCTGCTGCAGGGCAGCGACCAGCGCGGCCGGCGTGGTGCGCTCGTATCCGATGGTTGCAAGGGTCAGCATGCCAGAACAATAACGGCTGGCTGGAGCCCGCAGTCGATACCGATGTTCAGCTGGTGTGATTGAGTCTGGGAAACCCGGCCGCGACCACCCAGGCGCCGCCGCCCATGGCCAGTGCCACGACGAGGCTGGTCCATTCATCGCCACTCTTGTTGGCAGCCAGGGCACGGGGCAGATGAAGGATCAGGACCCAGATGAGAAACTGGGCGCCGAGCAGAGTGGCGCCCCACCAGGCCAGGCGGCCCGAGATGATGCTGAGTGCCGCCGCCAGGAAGCCGGCGCCGACGGCGCAGGCCAGGAACAGATGTCCCGGGATCCAGGCCGGAATGAGGGTGCCGACAAATTCGGCGTACAGGAAATGCTGGGCAGCGAAGACCAGCAGTGGAGCGGCATACAGAATCGAACCGATCCTGAAGGCGGGGCGTGTGGGGTTGGAACCGGGGGAACTTGCGGAGGCCGGCGTTCCAGAGCAGGCCAGGAGCGCACCGCAAAGCGAGATCAATTCCGCCCCGCTGGTCCAGGGTCCTGGCGCGTGGATCTTCTCGATGATCCCAGGGAGGTAAAAGGCGAGGGCATAGATCAACAACCCGGCCCCGAGCACGCCGAGCACCAGATCACTGTTCCGACCGAGGATCAGGGTGGCAGCTCCGACCAGCAGGGCAATGCCCGCCGCCCCCGTGAACAAGGGATTGCCAGTGACCCAGGGCGGACCAACCTGGGAAAGAGTGGAATTGCCGGCGTTGGACAGGTGCAGGAGGGCGAAGAGCAGAAGCGCCAGCGCCAACAGATACCGTCCGATCAACGCCTGCCGGTCCATGGTTGTTCCCGGATGGACTGCGGACGAATTGTCCGCAGGCAGGCCAGACGACGTCTCAGCCGATTAGAGCCGCACACCGGCCCCGGCAACCGGCACTGCGACCATCATGGCGAGCTGATCGTGAACCGGATCAGCACCCCTTCGACGAATTCGGCGGAGACTTTCCGGTCGCGAGTGTGATAGATCGAGGTGCTGACCGACAGGGTTCCTTCCTTGCGCTGCGAAATCGATTCGGGGCGGCCCAGCATGTTGTCGACGACGTCGGCCAGCATTCCCTTCTTCAGGTCGTCGGTGCTGCCCACCGGCACCACGCCTCCCTGAGCGCCCTGCAGCGGGTTGCCACCCTGCGCCACCTGGCCGCCCGCCATCGGAGAGAAGTCCACGTAATCAGCCAGCGCCTGCATGACCGATTCAGGGGTCAGGGCGGTGCCCGGTACGACCGGCTTGTACCGCAGATTGAATCGCGATCCGCCCTCAAGCCGGCGTTGACGAATGTTGGCCTGTTTGATCTGCGATGCCTCGGCGGCATCGGCCTGGTTGTGGGCGTCTTCCCGCTCGCGGTCCTTCCTGAGGGCATCGAGCTCTTCGCGCATGGCCCGGAGCCTGGCCGGGTCCGACTGGTGCTTGACGTCCTTTTCGAGGTTCTTCTCGCGCTCGGTCTTGGGTGCCGACGGCACCGATACGTCGGGGCTCGCGTCGTCGCCGAAGGTGCCATAGCCGCCACCGCCGAGCTGGAACTCGATCAGGTCCTTTTTGACCTTGACCTTGGTGATCAGCAGTTCATCGCCGCGGTGCACCGCGGTGCCGAACCGCTTGAGCCTGCTGGCATGCCTGGGGAAGTCGACCGGCTGGCTGGTGCCCGGGTAGACATCCACGCCGTCATCGCTGCCGGGCATCTCGATCCGGACCATCACGCTCCTGCCTTCGAAATAGGACCTGAGCTGGTCCTCCGTCTGGGCGGCGGCAGCGCCGGCCGTGGCCGCGAGCAGAAGCAGGGCAGGGAGTACCCGCATGAAGGAATCCTTGGTGTGGGTGTAACCAGCGCCGAAGATAGCACCCGGGTCAAGGCCGAACCACCGAAGCAGCGACCTCAGGGGCACCCCGTGGCGGGGGTCGGGGCTGGACGGCCGTAACTGGTCCGAACCAGCCGTGGCACGCTATCGCCACCGGGACGGTCAACAGAATTCGGCGAAGACCAGCCGACGATGCCCGCGTGCAATTGTTCGGGATTGACCAATTTGGTGCCGGCGCAGCGCGCTCGATCCTTGTGCCGCCGTCCGCGCCGGGCCAACTTCGGAGCCCCATGCCCCGTCATTTTCCGCACCATTTCCTGCTCGGGCCCGATGTCTGACGGCCATCGCGCGCGCCTGCTGTCGGCCCGGAAGATCGCGGTGGTCCGGACCGACCGACTGGGTGACATGGTGCTCACCCTTCCGATGCTGGCTGCGCTGCGGAGCCGCTGTCCGGAAGCCGAATTGCACCTGCTTTGCCGGCGCTATGCGGTGCCGCTGGCTTCAGGGTTGCCGATCGTCGACCAGGTGCACTCGGTCGATGCGCTGCCGCATGGCATCGGTGACGTGCTGGCTGGCCGGGCCTTTGACGTGGTCTTCCTGCCCCACATGCGCGGGGCCGATTGCTGGCAGGCCTGGCGGGCCGGCATTCCGCTGCGGGTCGGGTCGGCGTACCGCTGGTACAGCTCGCTGCTCAACCACCGGATCCGGGATCATCGCTCCGAGGCGCGATTTCACGAGGCCGAATACAACACCCGGCTGATTGCGTCAGTGCTCGGTGAAGCGGTCCCGACGGTGCTGCAGCGTCCGCGAGTCGAACCCGACGCGGAAGCCGAGCTGACCCGGCGGCTGATCGGCGCGGGGGTGGCCCCTGCTGAAAAGCTCCTGGTGCTTCACCCCGGAACGGGCGGCTCATCGATCGACTGGCCGGCGGAACGATTCGGCCTGCTGGGCGCGCGCCTTGCCGAGTCGCCGGGGATTCGGCTGCTGGTCACCGGAGTCGAGGCAGAACGCCAGCTCTGCCAGGCCACGGTTGCTGCCGCAGGAAGCGCGGGTCAGGTCGTGTCGATGTGCGGGGAGCTGACCCTGCCGGTGATGATTGCCCTGCTCGATCGGGCCACGATGCTGGCGGCCAATTCGACCGGTGTCCTGCATGTGGCCGCGGCGCTGGGGACTCCGGTGCTCGGCTTCTACCCTCTCTCCGCCTCACATAGCCCGGCCCGCTGGGGGCCGTACACCACTCGGGCGGCGGTGCTCACCCCGCCCGCCGAGCGGGAGGACGACATGGAGTTGATCTCGGTCGACACTGCGCTCATCGCGGCCCGCCGGCTGCTGGCGGAAACTGCTCGGTGAGCAGGTCATCGATCGCGGCCAACACAGCCTGGCGGGGAATGTTGGCCACGGTGTCCCGGTGGAACAGGCCGCGATTGGGCGTGTGGTAGGGATACCAGGGGAGGTTGTCCGGCTCCCACTGATGAAACAGCTCGACCGTCGGAATCTTCCAGGCCGCGGCCAGATGGAGAATCGAAGTATCCGGCGTCAGCATGGCATCGAACTCGTGAATCAACGCGGCGTATTCGTGGAAGGACGAGACCGGTGCCAGCGCCTCCGCCCCGGTGGCATCCGCGATGGCATGGACCTCCGCCGCGGCCTGAGGCGCCCCGCTGATAGTGATCGCAAAATCGGGCCTGGTTGCCTGCAGATGCCGGACCGCCGCCACGAAGTTCTCGACGCCCCAATCCTTGTAGATGCTGCTTCCCGAAATATTGATCCCGAACCGGTATGGCTGGTCGGTCTGCCGGAGCCGGGACCTGGCCTGCGCAATGTCTTCCGGTGACAGCCGGTATTCGAGGTCCATCGGCTCGCTGGCGGGATCGATGCCGAATGGCAGCATCAACTGGCCGATCCTGTCGACCACATGGACCTTGCTTCTATCCAGCAGCGGGACACCGACGGTGTAATACCCGGCGCGCGAATGGACGATGCCGAGGGCGTGCCGGGCCCGGCCCCAGCGCACGACGACCTGAGAGGTGGCCGAGGGGTTATCGAACAGGTCCACGATCAGGTCGTAGCGCTGGGCCCGGATGTCCCGGAACAGCGCGAGCGCGCTGGGCAGCGACTTGTTGTACTTCCAGATCCGGTCGATGTAGCCGTCCATCGCGCGGCGGCCGGCGACGTTGTTGCGGCTGAGCAGGAGGTCGAGCTGGGCCCGGGGCAGGTGGCGGCGGATGGCGCGGATCAGCGGCACTGAGATGATCAGGTCGCCCAGCCGGTCCTGGCGCAGGAAGAGAATCTTGGGCGCCGGCCCCAGCTGCAGTGCATCGCGTGGTTCGGTAACCAGCTGGCCGCTGAAGGGCCGGTGCCCCGACGAGAGGTAGCGGCGCCGAAACGCCCGCTCGAGATCCTTCAGTGACATGCGGCCGGCTTCCGCCGGGCGTATTGCCCCAGCAGTTCATCCAGTGCGGCCGCCACGGTGGCGACCGGAATGCCAGCCACTCGCTCGGCGTGCCAGAGTGCCCGGTGGGGTGAATGAAAGGGTGCCCACAGCGTCGTCGAGTTGCTGCCGCTCTGGATGAACAGCACCACCGCCGGCTTTTTCCACGCCGCCGCGAGGTGACTGACCGAGGTGTCGGGAGTCACCATCAGGTCGCATTCGTGGAGCAGGGCAGCGAACACCCCAAAGGAGGGCACCGGTGGCACCGCACGGGCATCGGCCGCCGCCGCGATGGCCGACACTTCCTCGGCATAGTCGAGGGCCCCGAAGACCAGCACTTCGGCTTCGGGATGCCGGGCCCGGATCTGTCGGACCAGCGCGATGAAATTGTCCCGACCCCAGTACTTGGCGGCAAATCCGCCGGAGAGATTGATTCCGATCCGGTAGTCTCCCCGGGGCGGACCCAGCACGACCCGGGCAGTGTCGCGGTCGGCGTCCGAAACCGGGAATTCGAGTTTGAGCGGCACCGTGGCCGGATCGATGCCGAGCGGCACCAGGACCTGGCTCAGCCGCTCGACGATGTGGATTTCCGGTGTCATCAGGGAAGGTGCGGCGTCCGTGTAGACTGACTCGGGGCGGCGCCCGATCCCCAGCCGAACCCGCGCCCCCGACACCCGAAGCAGCAAGCGCGAGGTAGTCGAGGGGGCATCGATCAGATCAATGGCAAGATCGTAATGTCGGCGCCGGAGGGCGGCGAACAGGGTCAGGGTCTGCCACGGCCGCTTGGTGTAGTTCCAGATGGTGTCGACGTAGGGGCGGTACGCGGGAGCAATGACGTGGTTGCGCCGCCCGAGCAGAATGTCGATTTTGGCGGCGGGTAGCGCCTGTCTGAGTGCCCGGACGATCGGGACGGCCACCAGCGCGTCCCCCAGGCCGCCCTGCCTGAGCAGCAGGATGCGCGAGCTTGGCAGGTCGATGTCCTGCAGGCTCATCGTCCCGCCCCTCTGGCGGTGTGGGACCGCAGTTCCCGGACTTGTGCGGCGGGCATGGGGCCCAAGATAAGTGATGGTTGGCGAAAGGACGACGGATGCACCTGGGGGTCGAGGCCAGCCGGATGGCGGAGGATTGGCGAGGAATCGGCCGGTATACCCGGCAGCTGCTCCGTCACTTTGCCAGGCTCCGTCCCGAACTCCGGGTCACGCTTTACGCCGATCCGACCCTGGCCGAAGCCTCCCAGCTCAACGCCGAGCTGCTCGACCTGGGGTACCAGGCGGGCCGCGGTTTCCTCGCTCCCCTGCGGGAGCTCCGCACCGCACCGCCCGACCTGGCCTGGTACCCCTGGAACAAGACGAAGTACTTCTCGAGATCGCCCCGGATGGTGGTGACAATCCATGACCTGGTCCCGTTCCATTTCCGCTACCAGTCCTGGTTCAAGCAGGGGGTCCAGCGGAAGATCGAGCGGCGGTTCCGCGAAACGGCCGAGCGGGCCGACCTGATTCTCACCGATTCGGTCCACGCTGGCGCTGACATCGTGCGTCAACTGGGGGTTCCGGAAACCAAGGTGACGGTTATCCCTCTGGCGGCCGATGACTTTGATCCTGGCAGCGGCGCCCCGGACCTGAACCTGTTGAGCCGCTTTGGCCTGCAGCCAGTCCCCTTCTTTCTCTATGTAGGGGCCAACGAGGAACGGAAGAACCTGGGGCGGCTGCGCCAGGCGTTTGGCCGGCTCACGGCGTCGGGAATAGAATCCGAACTTGTGATCTGCGGACCGGAGGCCCCGGACCAACGGGTCGAACCCGGAGTGAGGTGGGTTGGGCGGGTCACCGAGGCCGAGCTGCGGGTGCTGTACCGGGCGGCACGCGCCTTCGTCTTTCCCTCGCTGTATGAAGGGTTCGGCCTGCCCGTCCTCGAGGCCATGGCCTGTGGCACCCCGGTGATCTGCTCCCGGGCCACCTCGCTGCCCGAGGTGGCCGGCGACGCCGCCCTGTATTTCGATCCGCTGGACGTCCCGGCGCTGACTTCGGCCATGATCCGGTGCCAGACAGAGCCTGCGCTCCGCTCCGAACTCTCCGCCCGCGGCCTGGTCCAGGCCAGCCGTTTCCGCTGGGAGGAGACCGCCCGCCAGACCCTGGCCGCATTCGACGCCATCCGCCATCGGCAGAGTTGAACTGCCGCCCCACCCGGGGCACCTTTCGCCCCTGATGCCATACCTCGAAAGCAATCGCGGCCGCGCCACACTCCTGATCCTGGCGCTCGGCGTCGCGCTAATCATCGGACTCGCGCCGTACATCTCCGGTCTGCTCGGCGGCATCGTCTTCTGCGTGGTGCTTGAGCCTGCCCACCGCTGGATGGCCCGCCGAATCGGGGCCAGTGCCTCCGCGCTGGTGCTGCTGGTCGGGCTGCTGCTGCTGATTATCGGACCGGGAATCCTTTTTGTCGTGCTGGTCATCAATCAGGCACAACAGCTGCCGGCCGATATCGGCAATTCGGACATGGTGCAGCGACTGTCTACCCTGCAACTGGGCCCGGTGGACATCGGGGGTCAGGTCGCGGAATCGGCCAAGAACCTGGGGCAGTGGCTGGCGCACAGCGCCATAGGTCTCATCGGCACCGTCACCCGATTCAGCCTCAACATCGTGGTGGCGCTGTTCACGGTGTACTACCTGCTGGTCGAGCCCGGGCAGGCGTGGCGGGTGTTCGAGCGTTACTCGCCGTTTTCGTCGAGCAATACCCAGCTACTCCGCGACCGCTTCGTGGCCATCACCTACTCGACGCTGATCGGTACCATCCTCGTCGCGGTGGTCCAGGGTGGTCTGGTCGGACTGGGTTTTCAATTGACCGGGCTTTCATCACCGGCATTCTGGGGGTTGGTCACCATCGTCTTTGCCGTGCTGCCGATCGTCGGGAGCGGTCTGGTCTGGGGCCCGGCGGCGGTGTACCTGATCCTGCACCAGCGAGTCGGATCGGCGGTTTTCCTGATCGCACTTGGCGTGCTGGTGGTGGGCAACATTGATCTGCTGATCCGGCCCATCATTTTCCGGCGGTACGCCAAGGTGCACCCGTTCGTCACCGTGGTCGGCGCTCTGGCCGGCATCCAGTACTTCGGACTCATGGGCCTGCTGGTCGGGCCGCTGGCCATTTCGTATTTCTTCGAATTGCTGACCATGTTTCACGAAGAATTCCTGGGTCCCGGAATTCCCCAACCGACCGTCCTTCCCCAAGACTGAGACCCATGCCTTTCGAGACCAGCATCGTCGCCGCGGCGCCCGCCGGATTCACCACGCCCCTGCTCGCCATCGCGGTTCCGCAGGGAGAAATGCCGGCGTCGCTCGGCGCCCTGGACAAATCCACCGAGGGAGCGCTCACGCGGATTTACGCCTCGAAGGATTTCAACGGCAAGGTCGATGAATCAGTGCTGCTGCATCCTTCGGGGCCCGCAGCACGCCTGCTGCTTATCGGCCTCGGCAAGGTCGCGGACCTGAACCCCCGCAGGCTTCGCCGCGCCGCCGCTTCGGCCAGCAAACGCGCCCGGGTGCTTGGCGTGACCTCGGCGGCGTTTCATCCCGCCCCCGAAGTGGTGACCGTGGTCGGTGCATCTGTGGCCGCTCAGGTCATCGCGGAAGGGCTGTCGTTCGGGGCCTGGCACTTTGCCGAGATGAAGCGGCCGCCTGAGGATCCCAAGCCGGTGCTCGACAACTTTCAGATTCTGGCGGCCGCCGACAAAGCCGAATTCGACAAGGGGCACCGGATCGGAGCGGCGATCGCGGCGGGACAGACGCTGACTCGCGGGCTGCAGGTGCTGCCCAGTAACGTCTGCACCCCGACCTACCTGGGGAACCGGGCCGAGGAAATTGGCAAGCGGCATGGCATTGGGGTGACGGTGATGGACCTGGCGGCAATCACCAGGGAGGGGATGGGCGCGCTGCTGTGCGTCTCGCAGGGCGGTCCGGAGGAGCCCCGCTTCATCATTCTGGAGTACAAGGGCGGCAGCGGCGCGCCGGTGGTCCTGGTCGGCAAAGGAGTCACCTTCGACACTGGTGGCATTTCGATCAAGCCGGCCCAGAACATGGAGGAGATGAAGTACGACATGTCGGGCGCCGCCGCCGTGCTCGGCACCTTCGAGATGCTGGGCCGGCTCAAGCCGAAGATCAATGTCATCGGGCTGATCCCCAGCACCGAGAACATGCCGTCCGGCACCGCCATCAAACCGGGCGACGTGGTAAAAAGCCACTTCGGCAAGACGATCGAAATCATCAATACCGACGCCGAGGGCCGCCTGATCCTG
This sequence comes from Gemmatimonadota bacterium, assembly GCA_041691295.1. Lineage (GTDB taxonomy): Bacteria > Gemmatimonadota > Gemmatimonadetes > Gemmatimonadales > GWC2-71-9 > DATEHG01. Next base: position 22,784 of record JBEPVA010000014.1, on the reverse strand, counting down.
TGTGACGCCCTGTCGTGGGCCCGGCGCTACCAGCCGAGTTGCGTGCTCGATACCGCCACGCTGACCGGGGCGGTGGTGATCGCGCTGGGTCACATGGCAAGTGGGGTGCTGGGAACGGATGAAGGGCTGATCGCGGAGGTGCAGGCGGCCGGCGAGCGCTCGGGCGAGCGAGTCTGGCCCCTGCCACTGTGGGACGAATATCGCGATCTGATCAAGTCCGACATTGCCGATGTCAAGAACTCCGGCGGCCGTCCGGCCGGCACGATCACCGGCGCCTGGTTCCTCAAGGAGTTCGTCGAAGGCTATCCCTGGGTCCATCTCGATATCGCCGGCACCGCGTATACCGAGCGTGAGGATTCGACCATGGTCAAGGGACCGACCGGAGTAATGGTCCGCCTGTTCAGTGAGTTCCTGCTGACCAGGGCGTCGAAGGCGTGATCTTGAAGGAGACAGCAGACAGAAGACGGGAGACGGGCTACCGCTGGCCTGTCTTCTGTCTCCTATCTTCTGTCTTCGCGGTTGTCCTGATCGCCATGTTTTTCTCGCCGACAATCGCTCTGGCCCAGATCCCGCCCGACTCGATCGGCAAGGTCGATTCCGTTCCCGCCGATACCAGTCACCTCGACGAAACCTCCCGCTATCTCGCGGCCCAGACCAAGGGTGCCCACCAGATGTCGGTCCTGCCCCAGCTGGGTGTCGATGGGCCGAGGCCTGGCTATAGCCGGCTCGAGTTCAACCAGGACTCGCTGGCGTGGGCCGGCAGCGAAACGCTGGGCGATCTGCTGCGATCGATTCCGGATGTCTACGTGCTGCGCGCCGGGTGGATAGGCCGGTCGGAGTATCTCGACTATGCGGGCCGCGGGAGCACCAGTGTGGAGTATTACCAGGACGGAATGCCGCTGATCCCGATCGGTCCGGACAGCGTTGCCGTCGACCCCAGTTTCCAGCCGCTCAGCCTGCTGCAGCGTGTGGTCATCGAGCGCTGGCCCGGGGTCATTCGAGTGCTGCTGTATACTCGTCAGCATGACCGGCAGGCGCCGGCCAGCCGGATCGGGATCAGCACCGGAGATCGCCAGTATGCCCGTTACATCGGAGCACTGGAATACCGCCTGGGCAAAGGCTGGGACATCTCGTTCGGTGGCGATTACGCCAGCGTCAACCAGCCCGGCAGCACCAGCAACGAGTCGAGCGGGGGGCAGTACCGGATACAGGCCGGCTATGTGCCGAATGACCATTTCGGGGTGAATGCCCAGGTGGTGCTGACGACGGCCGGTCGGGTCGCGGTGCTCGACGCCGACACCTTGAGCCGCCCGGTCGACGGCACTCGACAGGATGCCACGGTGCGGGTGTCCTGGGGATCGGGGCCTGAGAGGCTGGGGCTGCACCTGGATGGACTGCTCATGGATAGTCACTGGAGTGGGCAGGGATTCACCAACGACGTCCGGCAGGGTGGAATTCTGGCCAACTACCGGCGGACCCGGTTACAGGTCGGCGGATCGATCTTCAACCGGTCGCGGTGGACACCGTGGGATCTCCGGGCCAATGCGGGGTGGCAGCCGATCGACCGGGTGACGTTCAGCGGGGAGCTGGGGTACCAGACGCATGATGTGCGCCGCTCGAGCCACTGGATTGGACTGCGGGGCGGGATTCAGCTGCCGCTGTCGTTCTACGCCAGCGCAGCACTGCGGAGCGGCTCGATGGTGAGCGCCCCAGCCATCTTAACCGCGCAGGCCCAGAAGGTGTCGGACTGGTCCGCCACCGTGGGTTTCGAGACCAGGCCGCTGGCCGCCTCGGTCGAGTACGGCCATCTGTCGGCATTTCAACCCTCCAGCTATTTCGCCCTGGCGCCGATCGATTCGTTCCGCCCGACCGACGCCAGCAACCGGGTCACGGTCAACTGGAAAATTGCCCCGGTGCAGTGGTTCTATCTCAGCGGTTTCTACAGCGACCCGATCAGGGGCGGTCAGCCGGACGGCTCGCCGCCCACTCATTCATTGTCGAGCGTGACCTTCCGGTCACGGTTCTGGCGCAAGTATCCCAGCGGCACCTTCGAGATCAAGGCGCAGTTCGGGCTGGAGGCGTGGAGTGACTGGACCGTGGGGCTGATCGGCGGGGTACCGGTGAGGTTGCGGGGCGGGACCTGGATGCGGGCGCTGGTGCAGATCAGGTTGCAGCAGTTCATCCTGTTCTGGGATCGGCAGAATCTTCAGGGCGTTACCAGCACCTACGCGGTTCCTGGTCTCACGACGCAGCCCTATGCCAACCGGTTCGGGTTCAGGTGGGAGTTTTCGAACTAGACGAGAGACGAGAGACGTCGTGTGCATGACCCGGTCAGTCACTCGTCAAAATGTGCAAGTGAGAGTTTCAACCAGTCTCCCAACTCCAAACTCCTAACTCCAAACTCCTGACTTCCAACTCGCATGCGCCTCTCCCTCTCGCTGCTCCTCGCCCCGCTGCTGTTCCAACTCGCCCCATCGGCACCGCAAGGCACCACGGGACCGGTGGCCTGGTTGACCGGCTGCTGGGAAAACCGGAAGGGCGCGCGGCTCATCGAGGAGCGATGGTTGCCCGCCAAAGGGGGCATCATGCTCGAAGTGGGGAGGACCACCAGGGGCGACAGTCTGCTGGAGTACGAATTCGTGGTCCTGCATCTCGCCGGCGGATCGTTGGCGTACGAGGCCCACCCCTCTGGGCAAGCGGCGGAGACATTTCCACTCAAGACCCTGACCGATTCGTCGTTCGTGGTGGAGGACCTGGCCCACGACTTTCCACAGCGGGTTGGCTACAACCGGCTGGGAGCGGACTCGCTGCTGGGCTGGATCGAAGGCAGCGTGGGCGGGGCGGTGAAGCGGATTGAGTTTCCGTATGGCAGGGTGAAATGCGAGTGAGTCGAGAGACGAGCGACGAAAGTCGAGAGGGAGTGTCGGTTTGCTGGATTTGCCCCCCGATCTGGATCCGAGGGCCCTCTCACCCGTTACCGCTCACCGCTTACCCGGCACGGGACACCGTGGCACTTCGAGGGTCGTAAACGCACCAACGGCCGGCCCACTTTTCAGTGAGCCGGCCGTCGTCCGACATCCAGGCTGATGACTCAGCCTCAAGTGTGCGGGGCTCGGTTACTTGAGCTTGACCACGTTCTCCGCGGCCGGGCCCTTGGCGCCCTGCACGATGTCGAACTCCACCTTCTCGCCTTCGGCCAAGCTCTTGAAGCCCTGGGCCTGAATCGCGGAATGATGGACGAAGCAGTCCTTCTGGCCGCCTTCGGGGGTGATGAAACCAAAGCCCTTGGCGTCGTTGAACCACTTCACGGTGCCGGTCGTACGCATTGTCCTACCTCATCGATGGTGTAATCGGGGTGCGGACATGCCGTACGAGCCGACTACGCTGTTGTTCGTGAGTCTTGCCTCACGATGCATTCGGTCTGGGCGCAGAGGGGGATCCTGCTGAGCTCGAACCAGAGACCTGCAAAAAGGGCCGGGCACGTAGGCCTGGCCCCTGTGTCTCCTCGGAGTGCCACCACGACTGTGTGCTGGATTCCGAGCGCCGAATATAGCAAAGAGCGCCCAGAATTACAACGGGGAGTTTCAAGCAGCGTCGGGGCGGCCGGTCCTGGGCCTCCCTGGTGGCAAATCGACCCCCCTCAGGCCGGTTGTGGCCCCGCCGCTTGAACCCTACGTTCCGGCGGTCAGGATCCCCAATCCCGTTCCGCAGGAAAGAGGCATCGATGGCGCACTGGAGCCTGGAGACCATCTCCGCAGAGACCAAGCCGCACGACACCACCGAACTGTTCGGGAACCACGTCATGGTCACCTTCCGGCTCAAGTACACGACGTCGGGTCTCGGGGCCGGCAAATTCAAGGAGCCGCCGGTCCTCGACTGGAACGAGGTGATCATGATGAACGAGCTCCACAAGAAGGAAAGCTGGGTCTTCTCGACCAACATGTACCGGCACAACCCCCTCTCGGCCACGCTGCTGGTCTGGCCGCGCCGATACATCGCCGCCTATGATCAAGCCAACGGAACGCCCGATTCCTTCATGAAGGGAAGTTCGATCCTGACGGATACCAAAGGGCGCGCCATCGGGGTGGACAAACTCGGCAAGGGGCTGCTCGAGAATGCCCAGAAGGCTGACGCAGTGCGCGGCTATCTCAAGAAGCACGGTGGCCTGCTGACCATCACCATCGACGACATTCCCTCGATCAATATTCCCAAGGACGCCTCGGCCAAGGAGCGGCTGCTGATTTTCAACTGCGGACTGGAAGACCAGGGGTCGGGCCCTCGCGCCAAGATCATCCAGCACCTGTTCGTCGATGGCTCCAAGCCAAAGTCCTCCTGGACCCGCCGGGTTGACCTGTCCCACACCATCACGGGCCTCAAGACCACCGGACTCAAGATTGTCCAGCCTCCGGCGATAGTCGCGAGCCCCCGGACGCCGCTGTTTGGTTCCGGGGAATACCTCTAGCGGTTCCGGGTTCCGGGTCTCGGGGTCCGGGAGCGGCGGTAGTTCCGGCTCGACCCTCGACCCTCGACCCTCGACCCTCGACCCTCGACCCTCTGCCGTCTGCCGTCGAACATGCCATAGCCCAAGCCCCGGGGCGGGGTTATCATTCCCGCCCTTCCCGAACCGGGGTTCTGCCAGGCTTGCCATACAGCATGACGGGGTTCGGGGCGGCTGAAGGTCCGGCCGGGGCTGGCCGGATCCGGATCGAGATCCGGACGGTCAATCACCGCCACTACAATCCCGCCATCAAGCTGCCGGCGGACCTCTCGGCCCTCGAGCCTGAGGTGCGCGAACGGTTGCGGCGGGAATTCGACCGGGGGCACGTCTCGGTCTCGGTCCGATGGACCGAGTATGCCGCACGCGAAGCTCAGCTGGCGGTCAACCTGGACAAGGCCCGGGGCGCCATTGCCGCGCTGCAGCTGCTGAAGGACACGCTGGATCTGCCTGGCGAAATTGACCTGGCCATGGTGATTCGTCAGCCGGAGGTCATGACCAACTCGGCGGCTGAAGAAATCGCACCGGTGCCGTGGTCGGATGTTGAGCCGATCGTGGCCGAAGCGGCCAGGGAATGCCGGGCCATGCGGCTGCGAGAGGGCGCGCTACTGGCCGACGAACTCAGCATGCGCCTGGGACTGCTCGAGGCGTCGGCCACCGAGATCGCCGCGCTGGCACCTGGTCGGGTTATCCGGGAACGCGACCGGCTCCGAACGGCTGTGGCCCAACTGCTGGACGGGCGGGCAGCCGATGAGTCGAGGCTGTCACAGGAGCTCGCGTTCCTGGCCGACAAGCTCGACATCACTGAGGAGCTGGTCCGGTTCCGGGCTCATGCCGTGGCGGTACGGGCAGCGCTCGCAGGCGATCAACCAGTCGGCAAGCAGCTCGGCTTTCTGGCCCAGGAACTGGGTCGCGAGGTCAATACCATGGGATCGAAGGCCAACGAAGCGGCCATCACCCAGCAGGTCATTGCCATGAAGGGCGAGCTCGAGAAGTTCCGCGAGCAGCTCGAGAATCTCGAGTGAAGCCATTCCTGCTGGTGCTCTCGTCGCCATCTGGCGGGGGAAAGACCTCGATCGTGAAGCGGCTGCTGGCCACCCGCACCGATCTGGGCTATTCGATCTCAGCCACGACCCGCAGCAGGCGGGAGCGGGACAACGAGGTGGATGGTGTGGCCTACCATTTCCTGTCGGCAGAGGAGTTTGCCCGGCGGGAAGAGGCCGATCTCTTCCTCGAATCAGCGACCTACAGCGAGCATCGCTACGGCACGCTGCGGAGCGAGATTGATCGGGTGCTGGCCGGGGGCAAGCACGCGGTGCTCGATGTCGAACTCGAAGGGGCCCGGCAGATTCGCCGGCGGTTTCCCGATGCCGTGCAGGTGTTCGTTCTCCCGCCGTCGGGCCGTGAGCTGACTGTTCGACTGACCGGACGGAAGACCGAATCGACCGAGGCCCTCCGGCGCCGGCTGGAGCATGCGGCAGTCGAGTTCGGCGCGGTGACGGAGTACGATTACGTGGTGATCAACGAGCACCTCGAACAGGCGGTGGGCGCAGTCAGCGCCATTATTGACGCCGAGACGCTCAGGGTGCGGCGGCAGGATGGATTGATGGTACTGGCGGAGCAATTGAGGCGAGAGGTCCTCGCCGCTGCTGCGAAGCTCGGACAGGATTGATTCAACAAGGACGGAATGATGCGGATCTATACCCCGGTGGAAGCCGCCAAGCAGGCGGGCAACAAGTATCTCGGCGTGCTGGTGGCGGCCAAGTTTGCCCGGCACCTCAACGAGCTCCCCAAGGAGCGCCTCGGCGAGCGCAAGGTGAAGTTCACCACCATGTCGCTCGAGAAGCTGGTCGAGGGCGACCTGACCTACAAGATGATTCGCCGGCGCCGCTCGGAGACCTGATCCGTGTGGGCCGGCCGCCACGTCGTCCTCGGCGTGTCGGGCGGGATTGCCAGCTACAAGAGCTGCACTCTCGCCCGGCGGCTCGCCGAACAGGGCGCGCGGGTGGATGTGATTCTGACGGAAGGGGCCGCGGAGTTCGTGCGGCCTTTGACGTTTGAAGCCCTGACCGCCCGTCCCGTCCTGACCTCGCTCTGGCAACCGGGCGCGGCCCTGTCGCACGTCCGTCTGGGCCAGGATGCCGACCTGATTGTCGTGGCGCCTGCCACCGCCAATCTGCTCGCGCGCGTCGCGGCTGGCCTGGGCGACGATCTGCTTACCACTCTGCTGCTGGCCGCCACTGCGCCAGTACTCATCGCCCCGGCGATGAATGACGAGATGTACGCCAATCCCATGACACAGGACAATCTCCAGCGACTCAAGGCCAGACAGTTTGCCTTGGTGGGCCCTGAGGTCGGTGCCCTGGCGGAGGGACCCTCGGATCGGCCGGGTCGGATGAGCGAACCGGAGACCATACTGGCCCACGCGGCTCGGCTGTTGGGGAGTGGTGGTCCGCTCAGCGGGCGCCGGGTGGTGGTCAGTGCCGGTCCGACCCGTGAGTCAATCGATCCGGTCCGGGTCATCACCAATCGCTCGAGCGGCAAGATGGGATATCGGATTGCCGAGGTGGCGTGGGAGCGTGGCGCCGATGTGGTCCTGGTGACCGGACCATCCACCGAACCGGTGCCGACGGGTGTACGCGTCGTGAGGGTGGAGTCGACGGCTCAAATGCAGGGCGCCATCGCGGCCCAGCTGTATGGTGCCGATGTCCTGATCATGGCCGCGGCGCCGGCGGACTTCAGACCGATCATGCCGTCCGATTCTAAGCGTCCTCGGGTGGACGGCAACCAGATCATCGAGCTCGAAGGGACCGAGGACATCCTGCTGGGCACCATGGCACAGCGGAAGAAAGGGGCAGTGATTGTGGGCTTTGCGCTCGAGACCGGCGATGCCGAATCCAAGGGCAGGGCCAAGCTGGAGCGGAAGCAGCTCGACCTGATCGTGATCAACGACGCGCTCGAGCCGGGGGCCGCCTTCGACGTCGATACCAACCGGGTGACCATTCTCGATCGCAAGGGTGGCCGGATCGAGATCCCGCTCAAGTCCAAGCGTGAGGTGGCGGCCGCCATTCTGGACGCGGTGGAGGCACGCCTTGGACGCTAATCTGGCGCGCTACCTGTCCCAGCAGCGGGAGCTGGGGACGGACGAAGTGCTGTTGTCGACCAAACGGGGCGAGTTCTTGCTCACCGCGGCGGCGGACCGTCGGACCGTCGGACCGGCGGAAGGGACGCTTGTGGAGGCACTGGGCGCACGTGACGGCACGCGCGATCCAGGCATGCCTCGGGGACACGCAGGCGATACTACCGCCGTTCCATCGGTCCAACGGTCCGTCGAACCCCCGACGATCGACGACACAACGTGGCGCAAGAATCCCCCTCCGATTCCCGGCCCCGGCCTCACGATCGAGGCGCCGCCGGCATCAGCGGCATCGGATGCGCTGAGGTCACTCACGACGCTCGACGCAGTGGCCGAGCTGATCGCGGGCTGCGTCAAATGCGAGTTGAGCAGGACCCGCAATCGGACCGTACCTGGCGAGGGGAATCCCGAGGCCCGGCTGATGTTTGTCGGTGAGGGGCCGGGCGCCACCGAGGATGAAACCGGACGGCCGTTCGTGGGGCAGGCGGGTGAGCTGCTCAACAAGATCCTGGGCTCTATCGGGATCGAGCGGCAGGCGGTATTCATAGCCAACATCGTCAAGTGCCGGCCGCCTCAGAACCGCAAGCCACTGCCCGACGAGTCGGCCGCCTGCATTCCGTATCTTCATCGCCAGATCGCCCTGGTCCGGCCCAAGGTGCTGGTCGCCCTGGGTGGCACGGCGGCCGAATCGCTGCTGGGTGTCAAGAAGACGCTGGGCGATCTGCGCAACAAGGTCCATCGGTACCACGGAATTCCGCTCGTGGTCACCTACCATCCGGCGGCGCTGCTCCGCAACCCCAACTGGAAGAAGCCCACCTGGGATGACGTCCGTATCGCCCGCCAGCTCCTCGACCTCTGAGGCTCCCGCAGGCCGCTCGGTGCCCTGGAACAACGAGGCCGAGCAGTCGGTGCTCGGCGCCATGCTGCTCGACCAGGATGCCGCCCTCCGCGCCATCGAGCTGATCGATGACACCGTCTTCTATCGCGAATCGCACCGCCGGGTCTTCCGGGCGCTGCGCCGGCTGATGGAGCAGCGGATGGTCATTGATCCCGTCACCCTCCGCAACGAACTTGAGCGCAGCGGCGAACTGGCCGAGATCGGCGGCACCGCCTTTCTCTCCGACCTGGTCGATGCGGTTCCCACCGCCGCCAATCTCGAGTTCCACATCCAGATCGTGCGTGAAAAGGCGGTGATGCGGAACCTGATCGAGGCCGCCACCTCCATCATCCAGGAAACCTACGAAGGGAAGAAGCCGGCCAACGACCTGCTTGACGTCGCTGAATCGCGGATCTTCCGGGTGGCGCAGGACCGGCAGGGGGAGAATGTCGTCCGGATCAAGGAACTGCTCTGGCCGACGATGGAACGCATTGAATTGCTGAACAAGGCTGGGAAAAAGATTACCGGAGTTCCCAGCGGCTTTGCAGATTTGGATGAGCTGACGTCCGGGTTCCAGCCCTCCGAGCTCATCATCGTGGCCGCGCGGCCCTCGATGGGCAAGACGGCGCTCTGCCTGAACATCGCGGCCAATGCGGCGCTGGCGGAGCCCAAGACCGGGGTCCTGATCTTTTCGCTGGAAATGTCGAATGACAGCCTGGTCCAGCGGTTCCTGGCTTCCGAAGCCGGGGTCGATGCCATGAAGATCCGCCGCGGCATGCTGACCGATGTCGATTTTGCCAGCCTGGCCAGGGCGGCCGGCGTCCTGTCCGGCGCCCCGCTGTTCTTCTTCGACCAGCCAGCCCTGACGGCGCTGCAGGCACGCTCGATGGCCCGGCGCCAGATGCGGGAGCACCAGATCGGGATGATTCTGGTGGACTACCTGCAGCTGATGCGGAGTCCCGAGGTGGCGGCCCAGGGACGGGTCCAGGAAATCTCGGATATTTCACGGGCCCTTAAGGGCCTGGCCCGCGAGCTCGAGGTGCCGGTGGTGGCGTTGTCCCAGTTGAGCCGGGCCAGCGAGCAGCGCGGCGGCGACCGCAAGCCGCAGCTGTCCGATCTGCGGGATTCCGGCGCCATCGAGCAGGATGCCGACATCGTGATGTTCATTCACCGGCCCGAGTACTACGACAAGGATGACGAGAGTCTCAAGGGCCAGGCCGAACTGATCGTGGAAAAGAACCGCAATGGACCGACGGGCCGGGTGGAGCTGACCTGGCACTCCCGGTTTACCCGGTTCAGCAGCAAGTCGAATCGACAGCCACCCGAGGGTTATGGCGAGTAAGCCGAGGTCGGTCTATCGCTGCACCGAATGCGGCCACGAGCATCCCAAGTGGGTGGGGCGCTGCGATGGCTGTGGCGAGTGGAACAGTGTGGCCGAGGAACCAGTGGTGTCGTCGGGCGGCCGGGCCGAGCGGGGTGGCCGCGGCGGCCGCGGCAGGGGCACGCCCGCGGCGCCGACCTTCCGGATCAGCGAGATCGCCGAGAGCAAGCTGATCCGCTGGTCCACCGGCATGAACGAGCTCGATTTCGTGCTGGGCGGCGGGATCGTGCCGGGATCGATGATTCTGGTCGGCGGAGAGCCTGGGATCGGCAAGTCGACGCTGTTGCTCCAGGCGGCCGCCAGACTCGAAGCGTCGGGCCGGAAGGTGCTCTATGCCAGCGGGGAAGAGTCACCGGAACAGTTGCGCCTCAGGGCAGGACGCCTGGAAGAGGATGCAGGGCCGGTGCACGTTGCCGGCGAAACCCGGCTGGAGGCCATTCTCGAGGCCACCTCGGCGCTGGGCACCGAGATCCTGGTGCTCGACTCGATCCAGACCGTCTATTCCGACCTGCTCGAAGGCGCTCCCGGGAACGTGGGGCAGGTTCGTGAATGTGCCTCGCGATTGATGCGCTACGCCAAGGAAACCGGCGTTGCGGTGATCGTGGTCGGACATGTGACCAAGGGTGGCGGCATTGCCGGTCCCAAGACGCTCGAGCACATCGTGGACACCGTTCTCTATTTTGAGGGAGAATCGTCGCTCGACTACCGGCTGCTCCGGGCCACCAAGAACCGGTTCGGCTCGGTCGATGAGATCGGGGTCTTCTCGATGACCGGGCACGGACTGGTGCCGGTGCCCAATCCGTCGGCGTTGTTCCTTGATGCCCGGGCAGCCGGATCGAGCGGCAGCGCGGTCACGGCGCTGCTCGAGGGCACTCGTCCGGTGCTGGTGGAAGTTCAGGCGCTGGCGGCGCGGGCCGGCTATGGCACTCCGCAGCGCGTGGCCACCGGCCTCGATCCCAAGCGGCTGGCGGTCCTGCTGGCGGTGCTTGAGCGGCGGGGAGGAACTGCCTTTGCCGATCTCGATGTCTTCGTTCAGGCCACAGCGGGTGTCCGCCTGACCGAACCGTCGGCCGATCTGGCGGTGGCAGCGGCGCTCCTCTCCAGCTTGCACAACCGTCCCGCTCCCCCCGACATGCTGTTCGTCGGCGAAATCGGGCTGGCCGGCGAAATCCGACCGGTCGGCGGAATTGAACGGCGGCTGGCCGAGGCGCCGAGACTCGGCTTCAAGCGGATCATCGCCTCGAGTCGCACCGCAGGCCGATTGCCGGGGATCAAGCTGGTGGGACTCGAGCACATCGAACAGCTGGTCGGTATCCTTGCCGCGTAACGTTGGCGTCGTGATCGTCGCGGCGGGGCAAGGCACCCGGCTCGGTGGCGATACGCCAAAGCAGTTCCGCCCGATCGCCGGGATACCGATGCTGCTCCGGTCGCTGCGGCCCTTCACGGCACATCCTGATGTTTCCAGCACGGTTGTGGTGCTGCCGCCGAAGCTGGTCGACGCGCCACCGGAATGGTTGAGCCAGTTGCAGGGTCCTGCGCTTCGACTACTGCCGGGCGGCGCCGAACGGACCGATTCCGCCATGGCGGGAGTCGGCGCGCTGCCGAGTGATTGCAGCATCGTCCTGGTTCACGACGCGGCCCGCCCGTTCGTGGACCGGGCCACCATCGATGCCGTGATCGCGCGGGCCCGCGAAGGGAAGGGCGCCGTGCCGGCGCTGCCGCTCAGCGATACTCTGAAGCAGGCCGCTCCGGGCCAGGGCGGGACCATCAGCCGAACCATTCCGCGTGAGGGATTGTACCGGGCCCAGACGCCACAGGGTTTTCCGCGGGCAATGCTTGAGCGGGCCTACGCGGCTGCCAGGACTGGCGGCCAGACGGCTACGGACGATGCGGCACTGGTCGAGGCCCTCGGGGCCGTGGTGACGGTGGTGCCCGGATCGGAGCAGAACATCAAGATCACCACCGCGTACGATCTTCGATTGGCTGAATGGCTGGCGGGAGGGGCTGGCGCATGATCCCATTTTCGTCGGACCAGGAAATCGCGGCGGCCATGCCTCGGGTGCTTGCCCACCTCGAGGCCGATCGGCTCATCGCCTATCCGACGGAGACACTCTACGGGCTCGGCGCCCGACCTAATGAAGCCGGCATCGAGGCTATCGACCGGCTCAAGCGGCGCGATCCCGACAAGCCGCTGCTGATCCTGATCAGCGAGCTCTCGATGGCCGCTCGGCTGGGACTCGAAGTACGGGTGGAGGCGGCGCGCCTGGTCGGGGCCTTCTGGCCCGGCCCGCTGACCCTGGTCCTCCCGATGGGAGATGCGGTGTTGCCGCGAGGTATCGTGGGGCCCAATGGCGGCGTGGCGGTGCGTCAGAGCTCGCACCGTGGTGCTATGGCGCTGGTGTCGGCGCTCGATGCCCCTTTGATTTCCACTTCGGCCAATCGGTCGGGCGGGGTCCCGCTGTCGGACGCCGCCGCCATCGAGGCCGAGTTCGGCGGCCCGAGCGAGTTGCTGGTGCTCGACGGGGGGCGGCTTCACCCCTCGCCCCCTTCCACGGTGCTCGATCTCTGCGGACGGGTGCCGGTCCTGATTCGTGAGGGTGCCATTGCCTGGTCCGATGTGAAGAAAGCGCTGGCCCGATGAACGTTCTCTTTGTCTGCACCGGAAACACCTGCCGCAGCCCGATGGCCGAGTCGATCCTGCGCCACGAGCTCGAGCGCCGCGGGATTCCCGATGTCACGGTGGCCTCGGCCGGCACCGGGGCGTGGGAAGGGGCGCCGGTCTCGGAAGGGGCGTACCTCGTGGCGCTCGAAGTCGGACTCGACCTTTCGGCCCACCGGGCCAGCCTGCTGAGCCGTGACGTGGTCGCGGGCGCCGACCTGATCTTCACGATGGCTCGCCATCATCGCGCCCGGGTTGAAGAGCTGGGTGGCGCCGGCAAGACCCATCTGCTCGGCGAGTTCGCCGGGCGCAGCGGTGCCCCGGCCGAAGTACCCGACCCGTTCGGCGGTCCGATCGACGGCTACCGGGAAACCTTTGTGGAGTTGCAGACCCTGATGGCCACACTGGTCACCCGCCTGGCCGCCGAAGGCGCCAAATGATCTCCGGTCGGACCCGGGTGTTCGCAATTCTGGGACAGCCGGTGGCGCACAGTCTCTCCCCTTCCATGCACAACGCTGCGTTCCGGGCCCTTGGGCTCGATGCCGTGTATATCCCCCTCAGCTGCCAGCCCGGCCGGGTCGTCGCCGCGATCAACACCCTGACCGCGAGCGGCGGCGGCGGCAATGTGACCGTGCCGCACAAGACCGAAGCGTCCCAGGCGCTCACCCGTCCCAGCGCGCTGGTCACACGGGTCGGGGCCGCCAATACCTTCTGGGGCGAAGGGTCGGAGATCGTGGGCGACAACACCGACGTGGCAGGTATCATCGGGGCGCTCGATCAACTTGAGGCCCCGCCGGGCCCGTGGCTGCTGGCCGGCACCGGTGGCGGGGCGAGGGCCGTCGCCGTTGCGGCCGCTGAGCGAGGAGTGGGGATCGCGATCCGGTCACGGGCATCCGGCCGGCGAGCGGAATTTGAGAAGTGGGTCCAGACGCTGGGCCTGGTGCTGGCCGACAGTCGCGAATGCCGGGTCATGATCAACGCCACTCCACTGGGCCTCCAGGCGGGCGACCACCTGCCGCTGTCCGCGGACGACGCGCCCGAGGCCGAAGTGGCGCTGGACCTGGTGTACGCTGCCGGCGCCACGCTGTGGGTGCGAGCGATGCGGGACCACGGGCTCCGGGCCTCCGATGGACGGGCGATGCTGGTCGAACAGGGCGCCGCGGCGTTCCGGCACTGGTTTCCGGCCGAGGATGCGCCCGTTGAAATCATGCGCGCGGCGGTCGAGAGTGCCCTCCACTAGGCCGGCCACCGGATTCGCGGCGCTGGAACGATGGCTCCTGCCCGGGAGTTGTCTGATCTGCACAGCGGTGACCGGGCCCGACGATCCGCTGGTCTGCGGCCTGTGCCGGTGCCGCTGGCGGCGGCTGCCGGAACCGCGCTGCGCCCGCTGCTCCCAGCCTCGCCGGTTCGATCTCCCGTGCCGACTCTGTCGTGAGTGGCCCGAGTGCCTGAGCTGGGTCCACAGCGGGGTCTGGCTGGATGATCCGGTGCGTCGCGCAGTGCACGCACTGAAATATGAGGGATGGTGGCGGGTGACCGACGCCATGGCCGAGGTCATGGCGCCGGAAATCTCAGGCAGTGGCGAATGGGTGCTGGCGCCCATTCCCCTGACGGCCGCCAAGCAGCGGCGGCGCGGCTACAACCAGGCCGCTCGACTGGCCGAGGCACTGTCACGCCGGCTGGGGTGGTCCTGGCGCGAGGACCTGTTGCGGCGCGACCGCGAAAGCCCGACCCAGACGGCTCTCACGCCCCAGGCCCGTGCGGCCAATGTGGCTGGCGCATTCGGTGCTGAAGGGGCCGCGGCGGGGCTTCGGGTACTGGTGGTCGACGATGTCTTCACCACGGGTGCCACCCTGACCGCTGCCGCCACTGCGCTCGACGCGGCTGGAGCGATGGCCGTGGCCGGGGTAACTTTCGCGCGGGCGCTGGAACCACTCTCGACGCATGAGTCGGGACCCGACGCTGGGTCGAGGGTCAAGGGCTGAGGGTCGAGGTTCTCGACTCCAGGCCCTCGTCCCTCGACCCTCGACCTCAGACTTCACCAAGGAATCATCATGCCCGTCAAGATCGCCATCAACGGCTTCGGCCGGATCGGTCGCAATGTGCTCCGGGTCGCGGAAGCGGCCGGGACCAACGAGATCGAAATCGTGGCGGTGAACGACCTGACCGACACCACGACCCTGGCCCACCTGCTCAAGTATGACTCGGTGCACGGCCAATTTGCCGGAACGGTGGCGGCGGAGGCCGACGGGCTCAAGGTCAACGGCCGGAGCATCCAGGTGTTCTCGCAGAAGGATCCCGCGGCGCTGCCATGGAAGGATCTGGGCGTCGATATCGTGCTCGAGTCGACCGGTCTGTTCACCGACCGGGAAAAGGCGGCCAAGCACCTCACGGCCGGTGCCCGCAAGGTCGTGATCTCCGCGCCCGCCAAGCAGGAAGACATCACGGTGGTGGTCGGGGTCAATCATGAGAAGTACGATCCCAGGACCCATCATGTGATCAGCAACGCCAGCTGTACCACCAACTGCCTGGTTCCGATGGTCAAGGTGGTGCTCGACAACTTCGGATTCGTCAACGGCTTCATGACCACCGTGCACAGCTATACCAACGACCAGAATATCCTCGACCTGCCGCACAAGGACCTGCGCCGGGCCCGGGCCGCCGCGCTGAGCATCATTCCGACCACCACCGGGGCGGCCAAGGCCACCGGACTGGTGCTGCCCGAGGTCAAGGGCAAAATCGACGGAGTCTCGCTCCGGGTACCGACGGCGGATGTCTCGGTGGTTGACCTGACCTGCACCGTCGGGAAGCAGACCACGATCGAGGAGGTCAACCGCGCCTTCAAAGCCGCGGCGGCGGGCAAGCTGAAGGGGGTACTGGCGGTGAGCGACGAACCGCTGGTGTCGGTCGATTACATCGGCAACCTCTTTTCCAGTACCGTCGATCTGGCGCTCACCAACGTGATCGACGGCACCCTGGTCCACATTTCCAGCTGGTACGACAACGAGATGGGCTATTCGGCGCGCTGCGTCGACCTGCTCCGGTACCTCGCGTCGCGCGGCTGGTAGCCGCATGAAGCGCACACTCGCCTCGTTGCAGCCCGGCGCGCTGGATGGCCGCCGGGCGCTGGTCCGGGTCGATTTCAATTGCCCGCTCAAGGATGGGGCGGTCACCGATAACACTCGGATCCGGGCCTCGATTCCCACCATCAAGTACCTGCGGGACCATGGCGCGCGGGTCATCCTGCTGTCGCACCTGGGCCGGCCCAAAGGCGGCCCCGATCCCAAATATTCGCTCAAGCCCTGCGTGCTTGAACTGGAAAAGATCCAGGGCGCGCCAGTGACCCTGATTCCGGATCCCGCGGCGGCGGATGCGATCACCGTGAGCAAGCGCCTGCCGCGCGGTGGCGTCGCGGTGGTCGAGAACACCCGGTTCTGGCCCGGGGAAGAGCAGAACGACCCGGAACTTGCCAAGGTCTTCGCCTCGCTCGGCGATCTCTACGTCAACGATGCCTTTGGGTCGGCCCACCGGGCCCACGCCAGCACCGAGGGAGTCGCCCGGTTGCTCAAGCCGGCGGTTTCGGGGTTCCTCATGGAGCGGGAGCTCAAGTACCTGGGCAGTGCGCTCGACCATCCCAAGCGTCCATTCGTCGCGGTGCTCGGTGGCGCCAAGGTATCGGGCAAGATCGACCTGATCGAGGCGCTGCTGCCCAAGGTCGACCAGATCCTGATTGGCGGGGCCATGGCGTGCACCTTCTTCCGCGCCATGGGGCTGGAAACCGGCAAGTCGCTGGTCGAGGAGGACCGGGTGGAGATGGCCGCCAGCCTCATCCAGAAGTCGGGGCAGAAGCTGGTGCTGCCCGCGGGTGCGGTGATCGCGCAGGAGCTGAAGGCGGGCACCCCGACCCGGGAGGTTTCCCGCGACAAGATTCCGGTCGGCTGGGCCATGTTCGACGTCGATGCCGCCACCAGCAAGGATTTCGCGGCCCGGATCGAATCGGCCGGCACCGTGGTGTGGAACGGGCCGATGGGAGTATTCGAGACCCCGCCCTTCGACCGCGGCACGCTGGCCATCGCGGAAGCCATGGCCCGTGCCACCGGCAAGGGCACCATCACGATCGTCGGGGGCGGCGATTCCGCCGCCGCGGTGACCCAGGCCGGCCTCGACAGCAAGATGACCCATGTGTCGACCGGGGGCGGGGCGTCGCTGGAATTCCTTGAAGGAAAGGCGCTGCCCGGGGTCGAGGCGCTGGATGACGCATAACAACCGTTCACGGTTCACGGTTCACGGTTCACGGTTCACGGTTCACGGTTCACGGTTTACGTCGAGACGTCCGAATCGCGATTGTAGGCATCAAGGCGCTTGGTCCTGGCGACAGCTAAGTCGACGGATTGTTTGGTCCATGGCTGCACGATTTTGGTAATGGTCGACCGCATTGCCAAGTCTATTATGGCCGGATGGCGACCATCGCGCGGTTTGAGGAGATCGTGGCTTGGCAGCTCGCGCGTCAGCTTGCCAACCGTATCTATGACGCAACTGAGGCTGGAGCCTTCAGTCGGTCATTCCCGATCCGTAACCAGATCGAGCGCTCAGCCGTTTCGGTTATGGCGAATATTGCGGAGGGGTTCGACCGGAGATCAAGCAGAGATTTCGCCCGCTTTCTGGTAATCGCCAAGGCGTCCGCTTCGGAAACCAGATCGCTGTTATACCTCGCGGGGGACCGGGAATTCATCACCTTGGCTCAGCGCGATGATCTGCTGAAACTCAGTTGGCGTCTGGCCGGCCTCCTGGCCGGTTTGATCAAGAGCTTGCAACCTCCTTCGGGGCGTGGACCAACTGGAGCGCAGACCGTGAACCGTGAACCGTGAACCTCTGATGCGTTCCCTCATCTTCGCCGCCAACTGGAAAATGCACCTTCCCCCGGAGGAAGCCCGGGGCTTTGCCGCTCGCTTTCTCTCCCTGACCGAGCCCCGGCCCAGCCGTCAATTGTGGTTCTTTCCCCCAGCCGTCTCCCTCGAAGCCACCGCGGAATCGTTCGACGGCCGGACCGACGTGCGGATCGGGGCCCAGGATATCCACTGGGAGCCGAAGGGGGCCTTTACCGGCGCGACGTCGATTCCGCTGGCCCGTGGGGCAGGGGCCGTGGGTGCGCTGGTCGGACACTCAGAGCGGCGCCACGTCTTTGGCGAAACCGATTCGGAGACGGGTCGCAAGGTCCGGGCGCTGCTGGCCGCCGGCCTGGTGCCGATGCTATGCGTTGGCGAGAAGCTCGACGAGCGGGACGCGGGACTGACCGAGGCGGTGGTCCGTCGGCAGCTGGCGGCCGGGCTTGAAGGGGTGAGTGGCCAGGCTCTGGGTGGCCTGATCATCGCCTATGAGCCGGTCTGGGCCATCGGAACCGGCAAGAATGCCACTCCGGCTGATGCCGCGGTGGTCCACCGGATGATCCGCCACACCTTGCGCCACATGGGAGCGGTCGAGCCAGTTCCGATCCTGTACGGCGGCAGCGTCAACCGGGGTAACGTGTTGGCCCTGCTGGCCGAGCCGGAGCTGGACGGGGTCCTGGTGGGTGGCGCCAGCCTCGATCCTGAGGGCTGGGCCGAGATTGTTGGAATCGGCGCGGGCGATTAGCTTGTTGCCCGACTCGAGAGGGATTCCATGTACTACGTTCTGCTGACCATACTGATCCTCGACTGCCTGCTTTTGGCGCTGGTCGTTCTGCTGCAGGCCGGGCAGGGCGGCGGCTTGGCTTCCATGGGCGGTGGCACCACCGATATGGTGGTCGGCGGCCGTCAGGCGGCCAACCTCATGACCAAGATGACCTGGTGGTGCGGCGGGATCTTCCTGACCCTTTCCCTGATCCTCGCCATCATGGCGCCGCGTCACCTTGGTCGCACCAGCAGCGAGCTGGAACAGCGGCTGCGGCAGCCCACTGCCCCCACGGCGCTGCCGAGTTCGCTGCCGATCACGCCAGCGGCTCCGCAGACCACGGCGCCCGCCGCCGGAACCAACCCGGCCGTGCAGTCGGCCACCCCTACCGCCACCCCGGCCCCCGCGCCGAAGAAGCCGGCCCAGTAGGAGATGCTGATGGTAGCAATTATTCCAGGCGGGGTGACCGGATGACCGATCGCCCCGCCTATGTTTTGCTCGAAGACGGCACCTGGTACGCCGGCACGGCGCCGCGTTCGCTGCCCCCCACCTTCGGTGAAGTCGTCTTCACCACCGGCCTCTCGGGCTACCAGGAGACCTTCACCGACCCCAGCTTCCTTGGCCAGATTGTCGTGATGACGGCCCCGATGATCGGGAACTACGGGGTCAACGCCGAGGATATGGAGTCGGGCCGGCCGCAGGTCAGTGGGGTAGTGGTCCGCGAACTGGCTCGCCAGCCTTCCAACTGGCGCTCGGAACAGAGCCTGGACGGCTGGCTGTCCAGCAGCAACGTCCCCCTCATCGAAAATGTCGATACCCGCCGCCTGACTCGGCACATCCGGGAACGGGGTGCCATGCGCGGGGTGATCGCCGAAGGGCGGGAGCCCTCACCCGAGATCACCCTGCAGCTGATGGCCAGTCCCTCAATGGAGGGACTCGATCTGGCCAGCCGCGCCAGCGTGACCAAGGCCTGGGATGATGGGGTCGGCAATACCGGTCCCCTGGTGGTGGCCTACGATTTCGGGATGAAGCGGAACATCGTCCGGATGCTGGCGGCTGCCGGCTGCCGGGTCAGGGTGGTTCCCGCTGCGACGTCTGCCGCTGAGGTTCAGGCGCTCAAGCCAGACGGACTGTTTCTGTCGAACGGCCCCGGCGATCCCGCAGCGGTTGACTACTCCTTCCCCGTCCTCAGAGACCTCACGGCCACCGGCCTGCCGACGTTCGGTATCTGCCTCGGGCATCAGCTCCTGGGGCTGGCTTTCGGAGGCCGGACGGTCAAGCTGCCCTACGGGCACCGAGGTGGGAATCATCCGGTGAAGGACCTGATCACCGGCAAAGTGCTGATTACCTCCCAGAATCACGGTTTTGCGGTCGAAGGTACCGAGTCAGGAGTGCCCGGAGCCGACGCGCTGGAGGTCACCCACCTCAATCTCAACGATGGAACAGTGGAAGGCGTTCGCCATAAACGACTTCCAGTCTTTGCCGTGCAGTATCATCCGGAAGCCGCGCCGGGTCCTCACGACGCCTACCCTCATTTTGCCGAGTTTCTTGCCCTGATCGGAGCCTCAACCGGCCCGAATGGGCCAACCCCTTGACAGTCAACGGGTAAGCTCGTACTGTCTCTCTGGTCGTTGGGGTCCTGCCAGCGCCGCAAGTGCTGGCCCAACAGGGGGATAGATGACCAAGGCCGACCTGGTAGAAAATGTGACCGCCGCGATTGCCAAAACCGCGGGGCCAATGATCTCCAAGAAGGACTGCGCCCGGGTGGTGGACGCATTCCTCGACGCGGTCAAGGATGCACTCAAACAGCAGCAGAATATAGAGGTGCGTGGCTTCGGCACCTTCAAGATTCGCCGCCGCAAGACGCGCATGGCCCGGAATCCCCGCACCGGCGACCCGGTCGAGGTGGCCGCCCGCCCCGTTCCCGTGTTCAAGCCCAGCAAGGAGCTGCGCGCCCTGGTAGCCGATGAGCCCGAGCTCACCGACGCCTAAGTCGCGGAGGGGTGGGGTGATTGGCTGGCGGGGCCGGATGATATTCCGGCCCCGCGTCGTTTTCCGCCTTGAGTCTCCCCCCGCGCTCCGCCAAACTTCAGGGATGACCGCCGCCGCTCCTGCCACGATCACCGTTCGAGTCCTCCTCTTTGCCAGCTACGCTGACCTGACAGGCAGGGATGAGGTGACCGCCACCCTCCCCGGCTCGGCGCGGGTGACGGACCTGCTGGCCTGGGTCCGGGCTGTCCTGCCCGAAGGCGGCAAGCTGCCGGATCGCCCGCTGGTGGCTCTCAATCGGACCCATGTCCGGCTCGATGCGGTGCTGGCCGACGGCGACGAAGTGGCTTTGCTGCCACCGATGGCCGGTGGGTGATGCAAGGTCCACGTTCGCCGATCCACGGTTCCCGTGCTGTTCTGAGCCGCGAGCGCCACGATGATGTCCCGGGTACCGTGAACCGGTGCCCTGACCAGATGGTTGAGCCGAAAGGACTGCATTGACGTATCTCACCGGCGACCCGATCAGCGCCGACCAGCTCGTGTCCCAAGTCTCGGGCCCGAGCCGAGGCGGCATCGCCACGTTTGTGGGGCTGGTGCGTGATCACCAGGATGGTCGTGGCGTGATCCGGCTGGAGTACCACGCCTATCCGGCCATGGCCGAGCTGGAATGCGGAGCGGTGGTGGCGGAAGTGGTGAGCCGTTGGCCGGTCAGCATCGCGCTGATGCACCGGACGGGCAGCCTGTCGGTGGGGGATGTCGCGATTGCCGTGGCCGCCGCCGGCGACCACCGGGCCGAATGTTTCGACGCCTGCCGCTGGGTGGTCGAGCAGGTCAAGCACCGGATCCCGATCTGGAAGAAAGAGTTCTACGCCGATGGGTCAGTGGCGTGGGTCGATCCGACCCAGCTTGCCACCCCGCTCGCGCCCGACCCTCTTGGCTCGGTGCACCGTGGCTGAACTGCTCGACCGGCTGGGGAGGCCTCTGGGGAGTGTCAGGCTCTCGGTAACCGACCGCTGCAACATGCGGTGCCGGTACTGCATGCCGGAGGATGACTACACCTGGCTGCCCAGGTCGTCGATCCTGAGTTTCGAGGAAATTGATCGATTGGCCGGGGTGCTGGGAACATTGGGCGCCCACAAGTTCCGGCTGACCGGTGGTGAGCCGCTGCTGCGCCACGACCTCGCCGCCCTGGTGGCAATGCTGTCGCGCCGCTCGACCGCCAGCGACCTGGCCCTGACCACCAACGGACTGCTGCTTGGCCGCCAGGCAGCCGCACTGAAAGCGGCGGGGCTCGACCGGATCACGGTCAGTCTTGATACCCTCCGGTCAGAGCGGATGCGGGCCTTTGCCCGTACCGCTGGACATCACGAGGTGCTGGAAGGGATCGAGGCCGCGGCTCGGGCGGGCTTTACCGGCATCAAGGTCAATAGCGTGATCATCCGCGGCTACAACGACGATGAGGTCCTGGCGCTGCTGGAGTTTGCCCGGGCGCGTCAACTGGAACTCCGGTTCATCGAGTACATGGATGTGGGGGGGGCCACCGACTGGTCGGCCGACAAGGTGGTGTCCCGTCGAGAGCTGCTGGCAGTGATTGGCGCCCGGTACGGCGCCCCGGTCGAGCTCAGCCAGGCCTCCGATCCCCGGGCGCCCGCCGACCGGTTCCAGCTGGCCGATGGGACGGTGTTCGGCATCATTGCCTCGACCACCGCACCGTTCTGCCGCGACTGCGACCGGGCCCGGCTCACCGCCGATGGAACGTTCTTTCTCTGCCTGTATGCGCGGAATGGGATCGACCTGCGCGAACCGCTGCGAAGCGGTGCGTCGGACACCGATCTGACTCAACTGATCCAGTCAGCCTGGAGTGAACGAACCGATCGCGGTGCTGAAGAGCGCCTCCGGGTGGAAGACCGCGGGGCGTTGTACCAGGTTGAGTCACTCCGGGCCGATCCGCACCGCGAGATGCACACCCGCGGGGGGTGAGGGCCCTTCGCGTCCTCCCTCGGGTTTCGAGGATCGGTTCACGGTTCGTTGAGTCGCGTAGCATCGTCAGGCTGCGGTAGCGATTCACGGCTGTGATCGTACACCCTCGAACCGTGAACCGTGAACCACTTTCTGCCGAAACTCCAGAGGACGCCAGATGACCCTGCACATCGCGCTCATCCAGCCGCAGATCCCGCCCAATACCGGCAATATTGCCCGGCTCTGCGCCGGCGCCGATGTGCCGCTCCACCTGATCGGGCCGCTGGGCTTCGAGGTGGATGACCGCCACGTGAAGCGGGCAGGGCTCGACTACTGGGACAAGGTCGATCTCTGGGTCCATCCTGACTGGTTTGCCTTCCGCGATGCGATTGCCCGGGATCGCTGCCTGTATTTCTCGTCCAACGCCGAGCGCGAATTCACCGGGGCACCGTTCGCGGAGAACAGCGTCCTGGTGTTCGGCAACGAATCGGACGGGATGCCGGCCCGGATTTTGGAAAAGCACCCGGACCGCTGCTTCCGGGTGCCGATGCCCGGCGGGATACGCAGTATGAACCTGGCCAATGCGGTGAGCGTGGTGTTGTACGAAGGGCTCCGGCAGCTCGGCGTGCCTCACGATCC